>NZ_LSJS01000102.1 GCF_001557325.1 Erythrobacter donghaensis | reverse complement strand
CGCGGTCGATGGCAGCCTCGTGCGCGCCGATGTGAACCGCCAGCATGCCGTCGATCAGGCCGATGGTCTGCCGGACCCGGCCACCAGCCATGCCGTTCGCGAGTATCTGGCTGTGCTCGACGATGCGGCCTTCGGGGGCGCAACCCCGGTGCCGCCCAAGCAGCTGGCGGTGGCCGATCCGGCCGCACGCTGGACGGCAGCAAGCCGCGAGCGCGCCTTCTTCGCCTATGCCACCAATTACCTTATTGATCTCCAGAACGCGGTGATCGTCGATGTCGAGGCGACCACCGCCATCCGTCAGG
>NZ_LSJS01000101.1 GCF_001557325.1 Erythrobacter donghaensis | reverse complement strand
AACCCTCCTTAAATCACAACCTCAAATCTGTGCCATTGGTGCTGACGGGGGACAGCCGCCTACATAATACTTCAGCCGCCAGAGCTTCGAGCCGTTGGGGAAAATTTCGAGGTAGAGGCCGCGCTCATCGGCGCGCTTGTAGGCGGTAACACCGGGCGAAAAAGCTCGGATTTGCAAGGCTGTCAGTGACATTTGGGGGCATGACCTTTCGCCAGAAAGGGGCATGAGGGGGCATATGCCCCGCTCCATGCCCCTGATTGTGGGGGCACGGCCTGAAACAGCGTGAAACACGCGGCATCAAAATCCAGCCAAAAATGGCAGATTTCTGCGGTTTTTTCAAGGTTTTTGATGCCACTCCCGCAGGAGTTTTGGTGCCCCTTCGAGTCCGAAACAGGGAACCAAAACTTGTGGCAAATCACCCTGCAGACACCTTGAATGGACTCACTTCCGATGCCGCACGACAAAGATGCTGTTCGAGTTCGTCAGATTGAGAGGCTCGTGCGAACTTAGGTGTTACTAGGTGCCGCGAAGAGCTCTGACCTGTGACAATGCTTTCTCGAGCGAATGCTCGACTGCCGCCAGGTCATGCGCGAGTTGCAACCCGTCGTGGCCAGTCGCGTTCAATATCACCGTCATGACGGTATGCGACTGCGTGGCGAGCTCAAGCAGATGAAGGCTACTGGGGCTGGTTCGGCCGTTCAGCCAAGATCGGGCGGTATGATCGCTGACCTGCGCCCATCTCATCACCGTCTTGGTTGCCTGCCGAGTCCCGCCGAGGTCTGCCTTCAGCGCCGCACCAATCATTCGCGCCAGTAGCGCATCGGAAAGGCCGGTTGGCGTCCCGCGAAGTTTGCTTCCGCTAATAGGAACCATTTTTCGCTCCTTTCTCGTGTAACGCAGGGGACCGAGGCGCTTTTCGCAATCTGCGCTCGAGGTATCGCATGGTCATTCGATGGACGGACGACAATCATGATGAACCCCCGCCGCCCCCGACCATCCGGGCGGCCCAATATGTTCGCATGTCGACCGAGCATCAGCAGTATTCTACCGACAATCAGGCAGCGACCATCGCGATCTATGCTGAAAAGCACGGGCTCGAAATCGTCAAAACCTACGCGGACGAAGGCAAGAGCGGTCTGAACATCAAGGGACGGCCTGCGCTGCAGGCACTTCTCGATGATGTTGAAAGCGGACGCGCAAATTTCACGGTCCTGCTCGTCTATGATGTCAGCCGCTGGGGCCGCTTCCAGGATCCTGACGAAGCCGCCAGCTATGAACTGCGCTGCAAGAGCAAGGGCGTGCGCGTTCTCTACTGCGGCGAGGAATGGGAGAACGATGGGAGCATCGGCTCCTCTATCATTAAGACCGTCAAACGGGCCATGGCCGGGGAGTACAGCCGGGAGCTTTCCGTCAAGGTGTTCGCGGGTCAGGCCAATCTTATCCGGCTTGGCTACCGGCAGGGCGGCCCCGCCGGTTACGGCTTGCGCCGTCAATTGGTCGATCAGCAGGGTGTGGCAAAAGGTCTGCTGGGCCGCGGCGAGCACAAAAGCATCGCCACCGATCGCGTCATTCTGGTGCGGGGACCAGATGAAGAAATCGCCATCGTCCGCGAGGTCTATCGGCGCTTCATTGAGGCCGGCGAGAGCGAAGCCGAAATCGCCCTTGACCTCAATGCCCGCGGCGTTCGCACAGACCTTGGCAGGGAATGGACGCGCGGAACGGTTCACCAGCTGCTGATCAACGAGAAATACATCGGCAACAATGTCTGGGCGCGCACTTCGTGCAAGCTGAAGGGCGAACACGTCGAAAATGCGCCCGAAGACTGGGTGCGTGCGAACGGCGTGTTCGACGCCATTATTCCTGCGCCAATGTTCGATGCCGCGCAGACCCTCATTGCCAAGCGCTCGGAAAAGCTGTCCGATGATCAGATGCTGGCAGCGCTGTCGCAAATCTTTGCGCAGCGCGGCTTCTTGTCCGGCCTGATCATCGATGAGGCCAACGATTGCCCGTCGAGCAGCGCATTCCGCTCGCGGTTCGGCAGCCTCCTGCGGGCCTACACTCTGGTCGGCTTCGCGCCCGATCACGACTATCGCTACCTCGAGATCAACCGCCGTCTGCGGGCGATTCACCCCGGTATCCTTGATGGAATCATCCGCGGTATCGAGCAGACCGGTGGCAGCGTTGTCCGTGACCAGGAGACCGACCTTCTCCGGATCAATGGCGAGTTTTCCGTGTCGGTTACGATTGCGCGCTGCTTCCAGACGTCGGCGGGCGGCAATCGCTGGAAGCTCCGGCTCGATACGAAATTGCGGCCTGACATCACGCTCGCCGTCAGGATGGATGCCGATAACGAGATCGCGCAGGACTATTATCTTCTCCCAGCGCTCGATATGCGCGAGGCAACCCTGCGCCTTGCCGATTTCAACGGCCTGTCGCTTGATGCCTACCGGTTCGACACGCTTGAATTTTTCTACCGGCTGACCGCCCGCGTGCCCCTGAGGGCAGCAGCATGAGCGGGGCCAAGCCTGCCCAACGGATCGAGATGATCCCGATCGACCGGGTCAACATCGTCAATCCGCGCGTGCGCAACCAGAAGTCGTTTCGCGACATCGTCGACAATATCGCCAAGATCGGGCTCAAGAAGCCGATTACCGTGACGCGCCGGATTGAGGCAGGCGGGCCATTCTACGATCTCGTATGCGGGCAGGGCCGCCTCGAAGCGTTCAAGGCGCTCGGCCAAACCCAGGTCCCTGCGCTGGTGGTGTCCGCCGACCCGGAAGACTGCCTTATCGCCAGTCTGGTCGAGAACTGTGCGCGACGCCAGCATCGCGCCCTTGATCTCCTCCAGGACATTCGCGGCATGCAGGAGCGGGGGTACTCCAATCCCGAGATTGCACGCAAAACCGGGCTCACCATCGAATATGTGAACGGCGTAGCGCGGCTCATCGAAACGGGGGAACAGCGCCTCCTGCGCTCGGTCGAAAGCGGGATCATACCAGTCAGCGTCGCGGTCGAGATCGCAGAAGCGGCTGACCACGATGTGCAGGCTGCACTCACGAAAGCTTACGAAAATGGGCAGCTCAAGGGGCGCAAGCTTTTGGCAGCGCGCAAACTCATCGAGACGCGGCGCCGCCGTGGGAAAGGACTGGAGACCAAGGAACGCGCCCCTCGGGAGCGCGTCTCCGCTGATTCACTGGTCAAGGCCTATCAGGAGGAGACCGAACGTAAGCGAGCGCTGATCGCGCGCGCCGAAATGACGCAGAACCGGCTGATGCTGATCACCGAGGCGATGCGGCGCCTGTCGGCCGATGATAGCTTTGTTGCGCTCCTCGAGGACGAAGGCCTCACGACCATGCCTGAACGCCTTGCTGAGCGGCTTCAACCGCAACCGGGAGTGTCGGCATGAGCGGCAAGAAACCACCATCGCTGCCCGATGGCTTTGAGCATACGACCTTGCGTATCCCGATCAGCGAGATCATGCCGATGCGCGAGGTACCGTCAACGGTCCGGAAGTCTGCGAAGTACAAGCAGATTGCAGCATCGATCGCCGAGGTGGGCATCATCGAGCCCCCGGTTGTGTTTCGGGATCGGGTCAACCCGGCGCAGTATAACTTGCTCGAAGGACATGTGCGCCTCGCAATCCTGCTCGAGCGGGGCGAGACCGAGGTGGTCTGCCTGGTTGCCCTTGAAGATGAGGCATTCACCTACAACAAGCGCGTCAGCCGGATGGCAACGATCCAAGAGCACCGGATGATCCTCAACGCCGTCAAGAAAGGCGTTTCGGAAGAGCGGCTTGCCCGGGCATTGAACGTCAACATCGGCAATATCCGCGCCAAACGAAACCTTCTGACGGGTATTTGCCCGGAAGCTGTGGACCTGCTGCGAGACAAGCATGTGCCCATGAACGTGTTCGTCGAGCTGCGGCGGATGAAGCCGATGCGCCAGATTGCCGCTGCCGAGATGATGGTCGCGATGAACAAGTACTCGACCGGCTATGCTAAATCGATTGTTGCGGCCACGGCCGAAGAAGACCTTGTCGAGCAGAAGCGCAAAGCCGTGCGGGGCCTGACCGAGGCGCAGATCGAGTTGATGAGCCGGGAGAGCGCGCAGCTCGACCGCGATTTCAAGCTGATCGAGCAGAGCTACGGCGCTGACCACCTCGATCTGGTTCTGGCCACCGGGTACCTGGGCAGCCTGCTGAGAAGCGCACCGATTGTGCGGTATCTGGCCCAGCACCATCCGCAGCTGCTCGCAGAATTTCAGAAGATAACCGACCTGCAGCAGGCGGCATGATGGGGACCCGGACCCGATAAGCGCGGGGACCGCGGGAGACGCCGCACGGTGGGGCGGATCAAGCGCGGCGGCGGGAATGGCGGCGAACCCGCACGAAGCCCGCCACAAGCCCGATAGGGCTTTCTGAAAAGTGTGCCGGGCTCGCGTCATGTCCGGCACACTTTTCAACGAATAGATCATTGAAAGAAAGTATATTATCTCAACGCACTAAATCGGATTTGATTGAGTGACGTGATGGGGTTCGCGCCCTCGTACCGAGTTATGTGTGTAATATTGGGCTAACGAAAGCCAAGCTGAGCTGCCGCAGGCTGTCTGATTGGTCCCCGACGCGTCAAATATGCTCAAGGCAAAGCATCGAAGCGGCGCCGACTTTGATGCACCATGTCGCGCAACCGTTCGGGTTGAAGAACTTCGACCGCCGTCCCCCAAGCGTAGAGGTGCCAGCACATCTCGAGCAGGCCGGACGCTTTGAACCGTACCAGCAGAGAGCCGTCAGGTTCATCCTCTAAGGTCTGCGTCGGATGAAAGACGAAGCGTCGGGCATGGGCTGCCGCCTCCGGCGAAAAGCGCCAGACCACATCTCCATACTCGGTCGAATTCTCAAACGAACCGAACCCCTTTTCGGCATGCCGGCGGATATCGAAATCCTGATCAAATTCGAAGGATTCCTCCAGCACCTCGGCCGCCTCAATTTCCTCAACGCGGAAGTGTTGCAGCGGTGCGGACGTCGGCTTCGCGATGTCTCTCGCGACCAGATAGCGGCGAACACCGAGCAACAAACCGTGTGGCGCGACGATCCGCTCGACCGGCTTGGTCTGGCCTCGCTTTCGATAGGGAAAGCGGAGCAGAAATGGACCCTTCAGCGCTTCATAGATCGCCATATCGACGTCACGGTTGGCGGCCGGTCTTGGCCCGGGACGGGCCGCGTGGCCCAACGCCTCAAGCAGCGCTTCCTCATCCACGGCGAGACGTGTGCCCTTTTCCGGCGGGACAAGCGCCCTCACCTTTCGATCGAGGTTCCTTGCAAGTGCCGCTTCCTGCAGCATGCCGGCCTGTTCGAGCTGCGCAATCCCATTCGATAGTGCCGCCAACTCTTCGGGGGAGGGTGACAGGAGAGCTGCGACGTGGCGAGCGGGCATACGCCAACGCTTTTTCCGATCTTCCCCCTCTTGGGTTTCCGTCTGCGGAAACGCCGCTTCAAGCGCCTCGGTCATCCTTTGCGCGGTCCGATACACGCAACCGAATTCTTCCATGATCTCGTCGAGCGACACGCCGCTGCGGCGCGTCGCCATCATCGCGAGTTTCAACAGCTCCTGTGCCTTGGCGAATGACATTCAGAATCTCCATGACAGGTTTTGTCATGCTGAACGGGCATAGCTTATGGTAAGGAGCTATGCATGCGATTTATCGAAGGAAATTTCCGCTTCTCGGCCTCGGACCTGATGCGCTTCAAGGGGTGCCGCCACGCGACGTTCCTTGATCTGCGGTTGATTGAACAAGGTGACATCGCTCTAAGGGAAGACAGTGCTGAAGCATTGCTCCTGCAGCAGCAGGGCGATGAGCACGAGCTGGCCTTTCTGGAACAGCTTCGCGCTGAAGGTCGGTCCATTACCGAGATCCCCAAGGATGGGCTTTCCCTCGAACAATCGGTTGAGCTGACTCACGCGGCCATGGCCCAGGGGGCAGACATCATCTTCCAAGGTGCTCTACTGGACGGAGCGTGGGGCGGCTACACCGACTTCCTGGAGCGAGTTGAACGCCCGTCTGCGCTCGGGGACTGGTCCTACGAAGTTGTCGATACCAAGCTCAAGCGCAAGCCGGATCCCAAGCATGTGCTGCAGCTGTGCCTTTACAGCGATCTCCTCGCGAAGGTGCAGGGTCTGGCTCCTGAGGCGGCACATCTCCAGCTGGGAGACGGTAGCCGCTACACGGTTCGTCTGGCCGATGTCTCCGCCTACGCGCGGCATGCGCGCTCGATGCTTGAAGGGTTTGTGGCCGAACGCCCGGCAACCCGCGCCGAGCCCAACGCCGCCTGTGGCCTGTGCCGGTGGAGCGATCATTGCAATGCGCAGTGGGAGCAGGACGACAGCCTTGCCCTTGTCGCAGGCATAACCCGCAGCCAGCGCCAGAAACTCGAGGCAGCCGGAGTTGATACCATGGCGGCGCTTGCCAGGAGGACGGAACGTGTCCCGAAAATGGCAGCCGAGACGCAGCGCAAGCTTGTGGCGCAAGCCAGACTGCAGACGGCCCGGCGCGCGGGCGGAGGTCCTTCCTTTGAGCTCCGCGAGCCTGAACCGGGCAAGGGCTTCGGTCTTTTGCCTGAACCGGCGGAAGGCGACGTGTTCTACGACATTGAAGGCGACCCATACTTTCCCGGAGGCCTCGAATATCTCCATGGCGTCTGGTTCATGGAGGACGGCGAATGGCAGTTCCGGGCTTTCTGGGCGCATGATCGCGACGAGGAAGGGCGAGCGATGCGCGACCTTCTCACCTTTCTCGTCAAGCGCATGCGACAATATCCAAAGGCCCATATCTATCACTATGCCAATTACGAGATCGCAGCCCTCAGGCGCCTGACCGCGGCGCACCGCACCGGTGAGGCGGCGATGGACCAGCTGCAGCGCGAGCAGAGGTTCGTGGATCTCTTCAAGGTCGTCGGTGGCGGTCTAATCGCGTCCGAGAAAGGCTATTCGATCAAGGATCTCGAAGCCTTCTACATGGAGAAGCGCGCCGCAGACGTTGCCACGGCGGGTGCCAGTGTCGTCTTCTATGAGCAGTGGCGGCAGACCGGTGAGCAGCGCCTCCTCGACGAGATCCATGACTACAACCGAACCGACTGCATCTCGACGCAGCTGCTCCGGGATTGGCTGATCAGAGATGTGCGGCCTGGGGACACGCCGTGGCCAGTCCTCGGCGATGTGCCAGCCAATGGGACGCTCTCGAATGTCGAGGCAGAGGATGCCGAGCTCGAAGCCCTTCGGCAGCGGCTCGAACCCGTGCGCGCGCGTCTCGGCGAACAGGTCGCTACACTGCTGCTCGACCTGAGCCAGTTTCACAAGCGTGAGGACAAGCCCGCTTATTGGGCGATCTTCGACCGGCTCGCGCAGGAAAGCGAAGAACTGCTCGACGACCTCGACTGCCTTCAGGGTCTCGAGGCCATCGACGCACCGGTTCAAGTGACCACCAAATCCTCGGAGCGGACCTACCGCTTTCCCGAGCAGGACACCAAGCTTCGGGCGGGCAAAGCCCCTTGCATCAAGCCCGCTGCCATGCCGGAAGACGTGCAGCTTCAATCGATCAATCATGACGACCGCACGCTGGTTCTGCGCCGCTCCCACGCCAAGGGGCCCCTCCCCGACAGGCTCGATCTTCTCCCGCCCAAGCCAATCCGGAACGATGTGCTTCGCAATTCACTGATGGCCGTCATCGACGAGATGATCGCCAACACGGGACGCGTTCCGGCCCTCGAGCATCTTCTGACCAAAGCCCTTCCCGTGTTCAGCGATGGGCCGAGGCCAGACGGGATCGTCCGCGAGGGTGATGACCTTCCAAATGCTGCGAGCCGCGCGATCGCAGCCATGGATCAGACGACCCTCGGCATTCAGGGTCCCCCCGGGACGGGAAAGACCTATGTCAGCGGCCTGTCGATTGCCGACCTCGTGCGGACGGGAAAGCGGGTTGCGGTCGCCTCAAACAGCCACAAAGCGATCGGCAATCTTCTCAAGGCCGTCGCGGAAAGGGCCGAAGACCAAGGGCTCGCCTGTTCCATCGTCCAAAAGGTCTCCGATGCCGAGGATGCTGACGATCATCCGGCGATCATTGCCGTAACCGACAACAATGCTCCCGAGATCGGGACCGCACAGGTCGTCGGTTCCACCGCCTGGCATTTCGCGCGCTATGACGCGCCTGCATTCGACTACCTGTTCGTCGATGAGGCCGGACAAGTCTCGCTCGCCAACATCCTCGCGATGGGCCGCTGCGCCCATAACATCGTCCTCGTCGGCGACCCAATGCAGCTTCCACAGCCGCTTCAGGGTAGCCATCCCGAGGAGAGCGGGCTTTCCTGCCTCGAATATCTGATCGATGGGCACCGGGTCATTCCGCCCGAGCGCGGCATTTTCCTTCCGGAGAGCCGCCGCATGCATCCCGGGATCTGCCGGTTCATTTCCGCAGCCGTCTATGAGGACCGTCTGGCTAGTGACGAGGCGGCCGCGGCCCAGACGCTTGTTTCCCCAACCGGTGAAAGCCTGCTTGGCGCACGTCTGGCACCCGTCGACCACAAAGGTCGATCGCAGGTCTCACCCGAAGAGATTGCAGCCATCCGCAGCCAGATCGAAGCGATGGTGGGTTCGGTCTATCGAGACCGAAACGGTAAGGATCGCGTGATTGCCCACAAGGACATACTCGTCGTCGCCCCCTATAATGCACAGGTCAATGCACTGAGGGCGGCTCTGCCGCCGGGTGTGCCCGTAGGGACAGTCGACAAGTTCCAAGGGCAGGAAGCGCCGATCTGCCTGGTGTCGATGACGACTTCCAGCGGAGAGGAGATGCCACGCGACCTCGCATTTCTGTTCTCGCTCAACCGGATCAATGTCGCGGTCTCCCGGGCGCAGGCGGCAGCCATCGTCATTGGGAGTCCGCTGCTGCTCGAAACGCCATGCCGGACGGTCGAGGATATGACGCTGGTGAACGTCCTGTGCCTTCTCAATGAATTTGGACATGACAGGTTTTGACGTGCTCGCCTGCGATATTCCTCTCATTGAAAGAAGGAGCATCGCAGATGGCTTACTGGGACCTCGGAATGAAGCACATCGTCGACGTTGACGGGCAGCTGCTCGCGATCGACGCCGATGTGATCGACACCACGCGCCTGCTGGAAAAGGCGAACCGGCCGGCCGATAGCCATCTTGCCATGGTTCGGGCCGGCGAGCGCATTCTGCTGCAGCCGCGTCAGCTCATCAGGCTATCGGATGATGAAGTGCTATTCTTCGAAACCAACGCGTATACAAGGCCTTGGGTGGATTCGAGGATAGCGGCGTGAGTCCTGCAAGCGTCATTATCCCGCTTCGGAAACTGATAGATGTATTCGCGCGCCAGCGAGACAGGGCGATTGAGGAGTGACAGGAATTGGAATCGTTGAATCTCGTTATGCTTGGACTGGCCGCCGCCACGGTTGTGCTGGCGGGGGTGATCTTGTTCAAGGTCAGTCGCCCTGCCAGCATTCCGGAGGAGCTGTTGACCCGGATTGCGATAGTCGAGCAGATCGCAAAATCGCTGCCTGACACTTTCCGCGAGGAATCACGATTCGCGCGCGAAGAGCTGCGGACCATGTTCGCGGGCCACACCGATGCAACCGGCGCCCGCTTTCTTGCCGTGGAAACCAGGCTGACAGATTTCGGAAAAGCCCAGAATGATCAGCTTGTCGCGATGCGGCAGGAAGCTTCAGATGGCCGCGAGAAGCTTGATGAGGCGATCAAGCGGCATTCAGAAGGCTTTGCCAAGACCCAGTCTCAACGCCTCGGTGAAACCAACGAGGCAATGCGCGCCCTCTCAGAGCGCCTCATGGAGGCCCAAAGGGATAATCGCGAAGAGCAGCGCAAAGCTTTGGAGGCGGTGTCGTGGAAGGTTGGCCAGCTGACCGAAAGCAATGAAAAGCGACAAGATGCTCTCCGGCAGACACTAGAGGTGGGTCTCGAAAAACTGCGTAGCGACAATGCTGACAAGCTTGAGAAGATGCGGATGACCGTGGACGAGAAGCTCCAAGGCACGCTTGAGAAGCGGTTGGGCGAATCCTTCCAGCTCGTGAGCGAGCGTCTCGAAAAGGTCCACCAGGGTCTCGGCGAAATGCAGAACCTTGCTACCGGTGTGGGCGACCTCAAGCGTGTCCTGAGCAATGTCAAATCGCGGGGTGGCTGGGGTGAGGTCCAGCTTGGCATGCTTCTGGAAGACATGCTGACGCGAGACCAGTTCGCGAGCAACGTTCGTATCCGCCCCGACAGCGGCGAGATTGTCGAGTTCGCGGTTCGTTTGCCCGGCCGGACCGGGGAAGATGCCCCCTTGTGGCTGCCAATCGATGCGAAGTTCCCGCAGGAGGATTATGATCGTCTGCTCGCTTCGCAGGAGGGAGGCCTCGTCGATGAGGTCGAAAAGGCGGCGACAGCTCTGGAGCGTGCAATCAGGCTTCAGGCCAAGGCAATCTGCGACAAATATATCCATCCGCCGTTCTCGACGGACTTCGCCATTATGTACCTTCCGACCGAAGGACTATTTGCCGAAGTCATCCGTCGCCCTGGGCTCGTCGCCGAACTGCAGACGAGGCACCGAGTCATGGTTCAGGGACCAACGACGCTTTCGGCACTACTTAGCAGTCTCCAGATGGGATTCCGCACTCTCGCCATCGAGAAGCGCTCCAGCGAAGTCTGGCAGGTGCTCGGTGCGGCCAAGGCCGAGTTTACGAAGTACGGCGATGTCTGGGAAAAGCTCGGCAAACAGCTCGAGACTGCCAAACGCACAGTGGACGAAGCAGGTCGACGCACCCGTGCAGTTTCCCGTCGCCTCCGCGATGTAGAAACACTGGAAGGCCCGGAGGCGGCCTTGGGGCTGAATTTCATTAATCCCACCGCCGAGGAAGACGAGGAAGGACAAGAACAGTGAAGGCCTTAATCTTCGTCATTGGGTTCAGCCTTGCCGCTGCTGGTGACCCGCACGTCGATCGGAAGATTTCGTCCGTTCATAAACTATGAACGGGATTGAGCACGCGAGGCGATTTCCGGCTAAGAAGGGTTACAAATCGATCGTTAGTTCTGACGGTCTTCTGTCTCGAATGGTATCCATCCGGCGGGGGCCGCCTTGCGCGGGTAGGTAGCGAGCGCTCTTTAG
>NZ_LSJS01000100.1 GCF_001557325.1 Erythrobacter donghaensis | reverse complement strand
CGCTTGACCCGCCCGCGCCCCCTGCCTAGGTGACCCCCGCATCCCGCCTCTGCGGGACAGGCGCGTGGGCCCGTAGCTCAGTAGGTAGAGCAGCTGACTTTTAATCAGCGGGTCACAGGTTCGAATCCTGTCGGGCTCACCACTTCTTGTTTGCGAACCCGGTGCGGGCGGGCGGTCGCACTTGCGGTCGCCTTGCGACCGATCAGTGCCATGCGGGGACTCGACCATCGGGCCCGGTGCCTCGACTTTTTGCCCCGCCTCGACCAATGCTCGTCCCATGAACTTTCGGCCCGAGGATCAGGTTGCCGACCGCCCGCGGCTGGCGTGGCTGACCGTCACGCTTGCCGGGTTGGTGGTTCCGGCGATTGCGTTGTTTACGACCCATGATCCGCATGCCGCCGGGGCCGTCATCGCGATCGGGATGATGGGAACGGGGATGATTGCTGCCGCCGCTGCCGGACGTTTCGCGGTCGGCGTTCTGGCCGCCTTGCCGGGCGGGGCGGGGCTGGTGCTGCTGTCGCGGTGGCTGGGGCTTCCCGCCCTTCACGACCCTGACGGTGTGGCGCTTGCCGCCATCATCGCCAGCGTCAGCTTCGCCGCGCGCGGGAGCCTGTTTGCGCGTTCCGCCTCGGCGCGGGGGTGGTGGATCGCGCTCGCGGTGGTCGCGGGCGAGGCCGCCGTCCTGCTCACCGCCGCCGCCATGCCGGGGGCGTGGCCCGGGTGGGTGCTGGCGCTGCTGCCCGCGCAATGGGCGACCCTTGCGCTTCAGGCCGGGCTGACCGGCAGCGGCGCGCATGTGGCCGAGGCGGCGCTGCTCGCCCTCGGCGGGAC
>NZ_LSJS01000099.1 GCF_001557325.1 Erythrobacter donghaensis | reverse complement strand
CCCCACCCCCGCCCGCTCGGCCGCGCCCGCCAGCCCCACGACGCCGCGCAGATAGTCGCCCTCGGCCCCGCCATAGAGCGGGGTGGCGACCATCAGGCGCAGGCTTGCAAGCGGCGGGCCAGAAGAGGCGGGGGATGCGGTCACAGGTCCTCGACGAAGGCCTTGTAGCCGTCCTCGTCCATCAGCTTGTCGAGCTCGGCCGGGGCGGCGATGGTCATCTTGAAGAACCAGCCCGCGTCTTCGGGCGAGGAGTTGACGAGCGCGGGATCGTCTTCGAGCGCGCTGTTGGTCTCGGTCACTTCGCCGGTGATCGGGGCATAGACGTCGGAGGCGGCCTTGACGCTCTCGACCACGGCGGCGTCCTTGCCCTGCTCGATCATCGCGCCGACTTCGGGCAGTTCGACGAAGACGATGTCGCCGAGCTGGCTCTGGGCATAGTCGGTGATGCCGACGGTCGCGACGTCATCCTCGACATCGATCCATTCGTGTTCGTCAGTGTAGTAGCGCGGCATGGTTCAGCTCCCTCTGAAGTAGCGGTGGGGGACGAAAGGGGTGGGCGAGACGGTGGCGGCGAGGCGCTTGCCTCGCACTTCCACCTCGAGCGGCGTGCCGATGGCGGCGTGCTCGGTCGCGACATAGGCCATGGCGATGGGCGCTTGCAGCGTGGGCGAGAAGCCGCCGCTGGTGACCGTGCCGATCTTCTCGGAGCCCGCGAAGACTTCCGCGCCCTCGCGCGCGGGCAGACGGCCTTCGAGCTTGAGGCCGACCCACTTGCGGGCGGTGCCTTCGGCAATCTCGCGGTTGATGCGGTCAGCGCCGGGGTAGCCGCCCTCGGTTCGGCGGCGCTTGTTGATGCCGAAGGTGAGACCCGCTTCGATCGGCGAGGTCTCGGGGCTGAGGTCGTGGCCGTAGAGCGGCAGGCCCGCCTCGAGCCGCAGTGAATCCCGCGCGCCGAGGCCGATCGGCTTCACCTCGGGCTCGGCGCAGAGCACTTCGGCCACTTCGGCGGCGGCTTCCGCGGGGAGCGATATCTCGAACCCATCCTCGCCGGTGTAGCCTGCCCGGGCGATGGTGACGTCATGGCCCGCGATCCGGAAGCGGCCGAACTTCATGAAGGTCAGCGCGGAAAGTGGACATTCCCCGGTCGTGTGGCGGGCGAGCGCATCCACCGCCTTGGGGCCCTGTAGCGCCAGCAGCGCGCGGTCGTCGAGATAGTTCATGGTGATGTCGTCGGGCAGCGCTTCCCTCAGAGTGCCCATGTCGTCCCACTTGGTCGCGCCGTTGACCACCAGATAGAGCGCCTCGGGCCAGCGCGAGACCATCAGGTCATCGAGCACCCCGCCCTCCTCGTCGAGCAGCAGCGAATAGCGCTGCTGGCCGAGCTTCAGCGTCGAAAGATCAATCGGCAGCACCGCCTCGACCGCTTCGTCGAGCCCCGGGCCGGACAGCACCAGCTGGCCCATGTGGCTGACATCGAACAGCCCGGCGCTTTCCCGCGTCCAGTTATGCTCGGCCACGATGCCTTCGTACTGGATCGGCATCTCGTAGCCGGCAAAAGGCACCATCCGCGCGCCCCGCTCCCGGTGCCACGCATCGAGCGGCAGCGGCTCCAATGCGATGTCTTCGACATGGTCTTCGGTATCGTGGTCGCTCACTTGGGCTATCCCCGGCAGAATACGGCAGTCCGGCAGCGCCCTTGCGGCACTCCCTCGAAAACTGCCCCCTCTGTCGGGTGACCTGAGAGCTTCGGCTGACCCGCCCGTGGGCGACCAGCCTCCCCTTCGGTGGCGTTCGGATCAGATCCGAAAGCGCTTTCCAGAGTGCCCAAACCTGTTCGCGGTTCGTTTGCCTGAGAGTTTCCGGGGCGGTTGCTCCTTCGGCGCCGTGCCCGGTTTCCCGAGCGGGTCTCTCCCGCGAAAGACGCCGGAATCGCTGCCGGCAGGCGATGCCATGTTGCGGATGCGAGGCCATGCGTCAACGCAGATTTGCGCCGATCCCCTCCACTATGCGCAACCTTTTGGTCAGCGCCATTCGCCCGCCACGACCATGTCGGGCGAATAGAAGTTGAGATATTGCACGAGCCGCGGCTTTTCTGCGCGATTGGGGCTGGCACCGTGGGGCAAATCCTGGCGCCAGATCACCAGATCGCCCGCGCGGGCCGGCACGCACACCGCCTCTGCCGAGAGATCGACGGAGCGCGGGTCCTGCCCGCCGATTGCGTCGAGCCAAGCGTCGATCCGGTGATGGAAGCCCGGAACACACCGGAACGCGCCCTGATCCGCCGCCGTATCGGTCAAATACATTACCCCTTGTGTGGCAAAGGGGATCGGTTGGACCAGGCTGACATCCCAATGCAGCGGCGATCCCCTGAAGGCGTATCCGCCGCGCTCCGGCGGGTTGAAGCCCAATTGATCGGTCACCGGCCACAGATCGACGCTGCCCCACAATTGTGCGAAAGCCTTGTGGATGCGCGCGGCCTTGCGCGCCGCCCTGATCAGAGGGTGGTAATAGAGGCGGACCATGATCCCGTCGGTCTGTGCCGCGTACCAGCTTGCAGCGTCGTCCGGGCTTGCTCCAAGCCGGTTCCACAACAACCCTGCAAGCGCATCGGCATGCTCTCGCGGCACCGCCTGCTCGAGAACCACATAGCCGTCGCGCTCCCACCGGGCGATTGCCTCGGGCTCCAGCACATCGGGCATGGCAGCTATGGCGTCGAGCTGCGCTCGTGCGACTGCGCTTGGCTCTCCCACCCCGCACCATGCATTGTAGCGCGAGACGAGGTCGGCATCGGGCACACCCGCAGTGGCGACGATCCACGCCTCGAACGCGGCCTGTGAAGGCCGCTCGCCAGCAAGAAAGGCATAGGCCTCGCGATTGGCGAGCCCCAAGGTATCGAGCAGCAGCCGCGTCGCCACTTCGGGCATGCGCGGCGCACCCTCGACGAAGGATCGGCGCAGTGCCTCCAGTCCTGCAATGTAGGGCAATCGAGACATCGAACAGGGACGTGCCGCAAAGGCATTGTCAGTGCAACCCGCGGGCCCGACGCCAAATTGGGGAAAGCGCTTCTGCCGCCCGAACGCGACATTTGTGCGCGCTAACGCCGCCGCATATGCTGACCGCACCATGAACCTTACAGAGATCTATCTGATCGCACTGACGATCATCTTCGCCGTGCCGTGGCTGGTGTGGCGCATCTTCCGGACCGATCACTGGGCGCCGCTGGTCGTCGTCCAGATCGTCGGCGGCATCCTGCTCGGCCCGGGGGTGCTTGGGGCGGTGTTCCCCGATTACTACGCCTTCGTCTTCCGCCCCGATGTCATCACCGCATTGAACGGCGTCGCGTGGTGGGCGGTGATGCTGTTCGTGTGGATCGCGGGGATCGAGCTCGATCTCAGCCAGGCGTGGAAGCACCGGGGCGAGACGGGGCTGACCGCGGGTCTGGCGCTCGGGATGCCGCTGATCGCCGGGACACTGGCGGCCGCGGTGATCCTGCAATTCCCCGGCTGGCGCGGGCCGAACGGCGCATACTGGCAGGCCTTGCTCGGCATCGGCATGGCCTGCGCGGTCACGGCGCTCCCGATCCTCGTGCTCTTGATTGAGAAGCTCGGGATCCTGCGCGAACGGCTCGGCCAGCGCATCCTGCGCTATGCAAGCCTCGACGACGTCGCGATCTGGGGCGTGCTGGCGCTGATCCTGCTCGATTGGGAGCGGATCGGGCGGCAGGGAATGTTCCTGGCCGGGTTCGCGGCGGCAGCCTGGTCGGTGCGCTGGCTGATGGCGCGGCTGCCGGAGGCCGATCGCTGGCCGGTGGGCCTCATCTGGCTTGCGATCTGCGGCCTCGCCGCCGACTGGTCGGGCCTCCACTTCATGGTCGGGGCGTTCCTCGCGGGCGTGGTGCTCGATGCGCATTGGTTCGGCCAGAAAGCGATGGACCGCTTCCGCGACGTGGTGCTGCTCACAATCATGCCGGTGTTCTTCCTCTCCACGGGCCTGCGCACCCAATGGGAGGGTGGCGGGCTGGCGGTGTTCGGCGTTGCCGCGCTGCTGCTGGCGGCGGCGGTCGGCGGCAAGCTCCTGGGTGTCCACATCGCCGGGCGCCTGCTCGGCTGGAGCCGCACCGAGGCGCGCCTGATCGGGTGGCTGCTCCAGACCAAGGCGCTGATCATGATCATTTTTGCGAACATCCTGCTCGACAAGCAGGTGATCACGCCGACGACCTTCACCGCCCTGCTGCTGATGGCGGTGGGGAGCACGATGCTGACGACCCCGCTGGCGACTCCCTTGCTGAAGCGGTTGGGGGATCGGGTGAAGGCGGAGGCTTAGGGCGCCGCCGCGGGGTTGGCGGCCTAGTCGTCGTCCGGCGTCGGCACCGCAAGGGCACCGGCTGCCCGTTCCCGCTCGCGCTCCCGTTCGTGGTACCTGCCGAAGTTCGGGTCAGCGCGCTCCGCCAGAACCGCCCGGGCGCGTGCCATCAGCGCCTGTTCGCGCGCCGTGAACCCGCCGGTATCCTCGCCGCCCGGCGGGGGCGGAACCTCGGTCGTGAAATAGACGAAGCCGGTGTCGCCCTTGGGATCGATCCACAGGCCGGATTGCAGCCCATAGGCCTCGCCCGAATGGCCGATGCGCGGGATGCCGTCCCGGAACAAATCATCGCCGATGCAGCCGAGGTTCGGCAATTCGATGGCCTGAAGATGCCACCCGTAGGTGCAGAAAAATTCGTTCGTGCCAGGCCAGCGGGCGAGCGCCCACAGGAACCGGTCGCCCGTTACAAACGGCACGAAGCCTTCACCATCGCCTGATTGCAGGGCGTAAAGCGCCTGCCCGATCTTCGCGAGGTCCACCATCCCGATCCGCACCCCGCCCTGCGGGCTGAAGATCGAGGCATTGGTGCCCGGCACATAGTTGTCGAGGCTGCATGCCTGTCCGGCGATCACCGGGATGGTGCAGGCGGGCGGCAGGTCGCCCGCGCCGTCCTTCGCCACCTCGCCGCTATGGCGGTAGAGCACCACCGCGCGCGCTTCCATGTCGGGGCCGCAACCGATCCAGTTGAAGCAGGCCTTCACCCCGAGGGGAGCGAACACCAGCCGCTCCACCAGCCGGTCGAACCGCTCGCCGCTCGCCGCTTCGAGGACGGTCGCCACCAGCGGCGCGCCGAGGTTGGAATAGGCGAACTCCGGCGTGTCGGTCACGCTGAAGGGATTCTCGCCCCCCCCCGGCCGCACGCCCTCGCGCCACGATGCGGGATCGGCGAACTTCGCTTCGAGGCTCTCACCCAGCGGGACGATGTAATCCGCCGCGCCCGACAGCCCCGCACGGTGCCCCATCAGCTGCGCCAGCGTCACCGGCACATCGGGAAAATAAGGCGAGCGCATCTTCCAGCCGAGATAGTCCGAGACATCGCGGTCGAGATCGACCTTGCCTTCGTCCGCCAGCCTGAGCGCGGTGAGCGCCATAATGAGCTTGGAGATGCTCGCGATCCGCACCGGATCATTGGCTTCGAGCTTGCGGCCCGTCTCCTTGTTCGCCAGCCCCTCGACGATCAGCGGGCGGATGGTCTCGCGGTCGAAGGCGACCACCACCGTCGCGGGTGGCGGGGGCGTGTAGACTTCCGCGGCGGCGGGGGCGGCAAACAGCGCGAGCGCGAGCGCGGCGAGAGCGGGGCGGATCATGCCGCACAGGCTGTCGCATACGCGGCTCCGGCACAAGCCGCAAACCGCTGCCGCGCTGACCGCAGGTCAGCGCATCACCAGCCTGCGCGCTCCGGCCAGCGGCAGCGCGGACACGCCGCGCACATCGACCCGGGCGAGCTCGCTCGCGACCGAGGGGAGTGCCTCTGCCTGCATGCGCGCGTCGTCGTTATGGCAGGCGATCACCAGATTGAGCTCGCGGCGGTCTTCCGAGACCAGCGCCATCAGCAGCGTCCCGCTCGCCGCCCAGGCGTCGAGCGCCTGTCGCTCGGCGCATTCGAGAAAGCCGAGGGCGGCATCGTCGGCCGCCTCCTCGAGCCGGAGCGTAACCAGCGTGATCGGAACGTCGCGCTCCCACGCTGCTTCGTCGGGAGAGAACCAGGCCTGCGCGGAGAGGGTGTCGGGGTATCGTGGCATTTTCGTGTCCGTCCATCATTCCCCTCGCGCATCATTCGTCGGCCCTGCGCAGGCCGTTACGCATTCTTGCGCGGATTTCCGATCAGAGTGACGCGCTCTTTCGATCAGTCGAGGTTGGGCCTGAGCCAGCGTTCGGCGGTCGCCACGTCGACCCCCCGACGGGCGGCGTAATCCTCCACCTGGTCGCGGCCGACCCGGGCGACGCCGAAATATTCGGCCTGGCCGTGGCCGAAATAGAAGCCCGAGACCGCCGCCGTCGGCCACATGGCGAAGCTTTCGGTCAGGGTCAGCCCGGCATTGGAGGGCGCATCGAGCAGGTCGAACAGGATCGGCTTGAGGCTGTGGTCGGGGCAGGCGGGGTAGCCCGGCGCGGGGCGGATGCCGCGATACTGCTCCTTGATGAGCGCGGTGTTGTCGAGCTGCTCGCCCCCCGCATAGCCCCATAAAGTGGTGCGCACATGCTGGTGCAGCGCCTCGGCGAAAGCTTCCGCGAAACGGTCGGCCAGCGCCTTCAGGAGGATGTCGGAGAAATCGTCCTTGTCGGCCTGGAAGCGCGACGAATGGGGCTCGATCCCGTGGATGCCGACCGCAAAGCCGCCGATCCAGTCGCCCGCGGGGTCGATGAAATCGGCAAGGCACATGTTGGCGCGCTCGCGGCTCTTCTTGACCTGCTGGCGCAGCATCGGGAGCCGCACGCCGCTATCGAGCACCACGTCGTCCCCGTCGCGCCCGCAAGGCCACAGCCCCGCGACACCGCGCGCGGTCAGCCACTTCTCGGCGATGATCTGGTCGAGCATCGCATTGGCATCGGCGAACAGCTGGGTCGCGGTCTCGCCCACCACTTCGTCGGTCAGGATCGCGGGGTAGTTCCCGTGCAGTTCCCAGGCGCGGAAGAACGGCGTCCAGTCAATGTAGTCGCGCAAGTGTTCGAGGCTCCAGTCGTCGAACACGTGGAGGCCAGGCTCGGCGGGAGCAGCGGGCTTTTCGGCGAGGTCGATCTTGAAGCCGTTCGCGCGCGCTTCTTCGAGGGGGAGCAGCTCGCTGGTCGTCCGGCCCGCGCGGGCATCGCGCACCGCGATATACTCGTGCTCGACCTCGGCGACGTAATCATCGCGCTGGGTGTCGGAGAGCAGCTTGGAGGCTACGCCCACCGCGCGGCTCGCGTCGAGGACGTGGATCACCGGGCCGTCATAGGCCGGGTCGATCTTCAATGCGGTGTGGACCTTGGACGTGGTCGCCCCACCGATCAGCAGCGGCATGGTCATGCCGGCGCGCTGCATCTCCTCGGCGACGGTGACCATCTCGTCGAGGCTGGGGGTGATTAGGCCGGAGAGGCCGATCATGTCGGCCTTGTTGTCGTTGGCGGCGGCAAGGATCGTCGGCCAGGGGACCATGACGCCCAGATCGATCACGTCATAGCCGTTGCACTGGAGCACGACGCCGACGATGTTCTTGCCGATGTCGTGGACGTCGCCCTTGACGGTGGCCATGATGATCTTGCCCTTGGCCTTGCGCTCCTCCTCGGGCAGCAGGTCCTTCTCGGCCTCGATGAAGGGGATGAGGTGGGCGACCGCCTTCTTCATGACGCGCGCGGACTTGACCACCTGCGGCAGGAACATCTTGCCGCTGCCGAAGAGGTCGCCGACGACATTCATGCCGTCCATCAGCGGGCCTTCAATGACTTCGATGGGGCGGCCCCCGGCTGCGGCGATGGCGGCGCGCATCTGTTCGGTGTCGTCGACGATATGCGCGTCGATGCCCTTGACCAGCGCGTGTTCGAGCCGCTTTTCGACCGCCCAGCCGCGCCATTCCTCGGCGGCCTTCTCGTCGGCGACGTTCTTGCCCTTGAAGCTTTCGGCGAGCGCGATGAGGCGCTCGGTCGCGTCAGGATCGCGGTTGAGGATCACGTCCTCGCAGGCCTCGCGCAGCGCCGGGTCGATCTGGTCGTAGACGTCGAGCTGCCCTGCATTGACGATCGCCATGTCGAGGCCCGCGGGGATCGCGTGGTAGAGGAACACCGAGTGCATCGCCCGGCGCACCGGCTCGTTGCCGCGGAAGGAGAAGGAGAGGTTGGAGAGGCCGCCCGAGTAGTGCGCGTGGGGGCACAGCTCGCGCAGTTCCTTGACGGCTTCGATGAAGTCGACGCCGTAATTGTTGTGCTCCTCGATCCCCGTGGCGACCGCGAAGATGTTAGGATCGAAGATGATGTCCTCGGGCGGGAAGCCCTCATTGACGAGCAGGTCGTAGGCGCGCTTGCAGATTTCGACCTTGCGCTGCTTGGTGTCGGCCTGACCGACCGTATCGAAGGCCATGACGACCACCGCCGCGCCGTAATCCATGCAGATACGGGCGTGGTGGAGGAAGGCCTCTTCGCCCTCCTTCATGCTGATCGAATTGACGATCGGCTTGCCCGAAACGCACTTCAGCCCCGCCTCGATCACCTCGAACTTCGACGAATCGATCATCACCGGCACGCGGGCGATGTCCGGCTCGGCGGCAATCAGCTTGAGGAAGGTCGTCATGGCGTGGACGGCGTCGAGCAGGCCCTCGTCCATGTTGACGTCGATCACCTGCGCGCCGTTCTCGACCTGCTGGCGCGCAACTTCGACCGCAGCGGGGTAGTCGCCCGCCATGATCAGCTTCTTGAACGCCGCCGATCCGGTGACGTTGGTGCGCTCGCCGATATTGATGAAGCGGGAAGAGGAGGAGGGTTGGGTCACGGTTTCAGTTCTCTATTTCCGTTCGCCCTGAGCTTGTCGAAGGGCTGCACTTTCTTTCGGACCGGCGGCTCGAAGAAGGACAGTCCTTCGACAAGCTCAGGACGAGCGGATGTGGGTTCACGCCGCGATAAACGCCTCGAGCCCCGCCAGCTTCATCGCCGGTTCCGGCGAGGGCACTGTGCGCGGTGCGCTGTTCGCCACCGCCTTGGCGATCGCGGCGATATGCGCGGGCGAGGAACCGCAGCACCCGCCGAGGATGTTGACCTGGCCGTGATCGGCCCAGTCCTTGACCAGCCCGGCGGTGGTGTCGGGCTGCTCGTCATACTCGCCGAGCTCGTTGGGCAGCCCTGCATTGGGGTAGATCATCAGCAGCGTGTCGGCGATCTGCGAGAGCACCTTCACATGCGGGCGCAGCTGTTCGGCGCCGAAGCTGCAATTCAAACCGATGGTCAGCGGCTTGGCGTGGCGCACCGCATACCAGAAGGCCTCGACCGTGTGGCCCGAGAGGTTGCGACCCGACAGGTCGGTGAGTGTCATCGAGATCATCACCGGCACCTCGCGGCCCAGTTCCCGCTCCAGCTTCTTCACCGCCATGATCCCGGCCTTGGCGTTCAAGGTGTCGAACACGGTCTCGATCAGGATGAAGTCCACCCCCCCTTCGACCAGCGCGCGCGCCTGCTCGAGATAGACGTCGACCAGATAGTCGAAGTCGATCTCGCGGAAGCCGGGGTCCTCGACATCGGGGCTGAGCGAAAGCGTCTTGTTGGTCGGGCCGATCGCGCCTGCGACAAAGCGCGGGCGGCCGTCCTTCGCCGCATATTCATCCGCCAGCGCGCGGGCAAGCTTGCCGCTTGCGACATTGATCTCGCGCACCAGGCCCTCGGCGGCGTAATCGGCCTGGCTTATGCGGTTGGCCGAGAAGGTGTTGGTCGAGACGATGTCCGAGCCCGCCTCGAAATAGGCCCGCGTGATGTCGCTCAGCACATCGGGACGGGTCAGGGCGAGGATGTCGTTGTTGCCCTTCTGGTCGGCCGGCAGGCCCAGCGACCCGGCGTAGTCCTCCTCGGTCAGCTTCCGCAACTGGATCTGCGTCCCGAAGGCGCCGTCGAAGATCAGCACCCGCTCGCGCGCGGCGGCGAGGAGTTGGTCACGCTTGCTCATGCGACATTCTCCGTGAGCGGGCGCTTTCCGAGCATGTGGCAGATCGCATAGGCGAGCTCGGGGCGGTTGAGGGTGTAGAAGTGGAAGTCGCGCACGCCGCCCGCATAGAGCCGGCGGCACAGTTCGGCCGCGACCGTGGCGGCGACCAGCTGGCGTGCGGCGGGTTTCTCGTCGAGGCCTTCGAACAGCCCGTCCATCCACGCCGGGATCGCCGCCCCGCAGGCACCTGCGAACTTTCGCGCCTGGGCGACGTTGGTGACGGGGAGAATGCCCGGCAGGATCGGCGCATCGATCCCGGCGGCGGCGCAGGCGTCGCGGAAGCGGAAGAAGGTTTCGGCCGAGAAGAAGAACTGGCTGATCGCGCGGGTCGCCCCGGCGTCGAGCTTGCGCTTCAGATTGTCGATGTCCGCCTGCGGCGAATGCGCGTCGGGGTGCGTTTCAGGATAGGCGGCGACGCTGATCTCGAACGGGGCGATGGCCTTCAAACCAGCCACAAGATCAGCCGCGCCGGTATAGCCTTCGGGGTGCGGGGTGAAGGGCGCGCCGGGCTCGCCCGCATCGCCGCGCAGGGCGACGATGTGGCGCACGCCCGCTTCCCAATATTGTTCGGCGACCTCGCGGATTTCCGCCTTGCTCGCCGCAACGCAGGTGAGGTGCGCGGCGGCCGGGAGCTTCGCCTCGCCGATGATCCGCGCGACCGTCGCATGGGTACGCTCGCGGGTCGATCCGCCCGCACCGTAGGTGACCGAAACGAAGCTCGGCCCCAAGGGCTTCAGCTGCGTCACCGCATCCCACAGCTGCTCTTCCATCTTCGCGCTCTTGGGCGGGAAGAACTCGAAGCTCACCGCGACATCGCCCGGCAGGCCCGAGAACAGCGGCGTGTCGGTAGCGGTTCGGTATTCATGGAGCTGGTTTAGCGTGGGGGTCATTTGGCAGATTCCAGAGCGGGGGATTTCTTGGAGACGGCGGGGCTGCGGCGTGTGGCGGTCCAGATCTTGACCACCAGTGCGCCGCCCTCGAGCGCCCTGGGCGGGCTGGCGGTGAAGCCCGCGGCCTTGAGCAGCTCGGCCATCTGGCGGTCCGAGAATCCGAGGCGCACGTGCTGGTGGCGGGTGCGCAGCTCCTCGTGGTCGTGGCTGGCGAAATCGACGATCGCGATCCGCCCGCCGCCGCGCAGCACCCGCGCCGCCTCGGCCAGCACCGGGGCGGGATCGGGGGCGAAGTGCAGCACCTGGTGGAGGATCACCGTGTCGAAGCTGGCATCGGCAAAGGGCAGGTCGGCGAAATCGCCCTGCACCAGCTCCACGCGGGTTGCCGGCAGGTGCTGGAGCTTGGCGCGCGCGACGCGCAGCATCTCGAGGTTCTTGTCGAGCGCGACGACGCGCTCGGCCTGCTCGGCGAAAAGCTCGGCGATGCGGCCCGTGCCGGTGCCGATGTCGAGAAGGGCTCCGAGCGGCGCTTCGGCGAGCGCCTCGGCGAGGCGGGTCTCGACTTCGGCATCGGCGCTGTGGAGCGCGCGCAGCTCGTCCCACTCGCCGGCGTGGCGGGCGAAATAGGTCTCGGCCGCCGTCTCGCGCGCCTGCCGGATCGCGGCGAGCTTCTTGCGATCGGCCTCGCACAGCGCGGCAAAGGCGGGTTCGTGCGCCTCGGCGAGCGCGAGCAGCGCCTGCATCGCCTCGACCACGGGCCCGGCCGATTCGCTCTGGCGCAGGAACACCCAGCTGCCCTCGCGGCGGCGCTCGGCGAGGCCGGCGTCGCACAGGATGCCGACGTGGCGCGAGACGCGCGGCTGGCTTTGCCCCAGCACCTGCGCCAGTTCGCCCACGGCGAGCTCCATCGCGCCGAGCAGTCGGGCGATGCGCAGCCGGGTGGGATCGCCCAGTGCCTTGAAGATGTCCTCGATCACCATCGTGACGGGGAGCATATAAAGATATTTTTATATCTGTAAATCGCCTAAGCGCGGACTTTGTCCATGCCGCCGCCACGAGCGGCGACCGCACGCTTTTGTGAACCAGAGCCTGGCCTAGCCCACCATGATCTCCGCCGCTCCGCTGATCGGCCGGAACACCTCGGCCCGCGCAGGCAGGTCGGCCTCGTCGTTGTAGCGCCCAATGGCTTCGTCGATCGCCGCGCCCGCGTCATCGCGGGCCACCGCGACCAGGCACCCGCCGAAGCCCGCGCCGGTGAGCCGCACCCCGCCGGCATCGCCAAGCGCCTCGGCCACCATCTGCGCCAGCCGGTCGATCGGCGGGAGCGAGACGTCGAAATCCTCCGCCAGCGAAAGGTGCGCCTCGCGCATCACCTGGGCCAGCACGGCGGTGTCGCCCTTGGCGAGCGCGACGCCGACCGGTTCGACACGGTCAAGCTCGCCCACCACGTGGCGGGCGCGGCGGAACAGGGTGTGGTCGAGATCGGGCTCGCCCCGCAGCAGCGTGCCGAAATCGAGATCGCGCAATGCCTTCACCCCGAAATGCCGC
The DNA here is from genome assembly GCF_001557325.1 of Erythrobacter donghaensis. Lineage (GTDB taxonomy): Bacteria > Pseudomonadota > Alphaproteobacteria > Sphingomonadales > Sphingomonadaceae > Erythrobacter > Erythrobacter donghaensis_B. Next base: position 59,401 of record NZ_LSJS01000099.1, on the reverse strand, counting down.
GCCACTGCCTCGCACTCGGCGCGGCGCTGGTTGAAGGCGCTTTCGGTGAGGCTGCGACGGATGCCGGTGTCGATCACGGTGATCGCAAGGCTCTGGTGGATCGGCACGGGCATGAAATCGAGGCTGCGGCAATCGAGCAGCAGCGCATGATCGGCGACACTCGCGGCCGAGGCCATCTGATCCATGATCCCGCAGGCGCAGCCGACGAAGTCGTTCTCGGCGAGCTGGGCCACCTTGGCGAGCATCTCGGGCGCGAGATCGAGCCCCGAATAGTCCGAGCACGCCAGCGCCACCGCGACGCCGAAGGCCGCCGAGGAGGACAGGCCTGCTCCGATCGGCACGTCGCCAGCGATGGCGATCCGCATCGGGCGCACCCGGTGCCCGTAGCGCCCGAGCGCCTGCACCACCCCGCGCACGTGGTTCTGCCAGTTGTTCTCGCCGGGGCGGATCGGCGCGACCAGATCGAAGCGGTCGCGCGCGCTCGCCATCTCGCCCATGTCGAGCGCGACTGCCTCGAACAGCTTTTCCCTGATCTGCGGCGCGGGCGGCCCGGCGGCGACGATCGTCTCGCGGTCGATCGCGCAAGGGAGCACGAAGCCGTCGTTGTAATCGACATGCTCGCCGATCAGGTTCACCCGGCCGGGCGCGGCAAAGAAGCGCGTCGGCTCGACCCCGTAGGCCAGCCGGAAGCCCTGCCGGGCGCGGGCGATCAGTCTTTCGCGGCGATCCATGTCTTGCGCGTGTCCCCTCAATCAGTTGCGGTAATGCACCAGGCCGCTGACGGAACGCAACATCTCCGCCGCCCGCTCGGGGGTGAGGTCGCGCTGCGGCTCGGCGAGCATCTCGTAGCCGACCATGAACTTGCGCACGCTCGCCGAGCGCAGCAGCGGCGGGTAGAAATGGGCGTGGAGCTGCCAGTGATCCTGCGCCCCCTCGGTGAAGGGTGCCCCGTGCCAGCCCATCGAATAGGGAAAGCTCGTGCGAAACAGGTTGTCGTAGCGGGTGGTGAGCGCCTTGAGGATCGCCGCGAGGCTCTCGCGCTGGCTGCCGGTCAGCTGCGGCAGACGCTGGACGGCAAAGCGCGGCAGCAGCAGGGTCTCGAACGGCCATGCCGCCCAGAAGGGGATGATGGCGAGCCAGTCGTCGTCGATCTCGATCACGCGCTCGCTGGCCGCCTCGCGCTCCGCCAGGTCGAGCAGCATGGGCCTGCCGTGCGCGGCGAGATATTCGCGCTGGCGCTCGTCCTCGGTCGCGATTTCCTGCGGCCAGTGCGCACTTGCCCACACCTGCCCATGCGGGTGAGGGTTGGAGCAGCCCATCATCGCACCCTTGTTCTCGAACACCTGCACATTCCCGAAGCGCGCGCCGAGTTCCTCGGTCTGCTCGGCCCAGGAGTCGATCACCGCGCGCAGCTGCTCGGGGGTCAGCAGCGGGAGCGACTTGCCGTGATCGGGCGAGAAGCAAATCACCCGGCACACGCCGGTGGAGGCCTCGGCGCGCAGCAGCGGATCGTGCTGCGCCTCGCCGCCGGGCGCGTCCTCGAGCGCCGGGAAATCATTGTCGAAGACGTAGACGCCTTCATAAGCCGGGTTCGCCTCGCCGCCCACCCGCGCGTTGCCGGGGCACAGGTAGCAAGCCGGATCATAGTGGGGCGACGGTGGATCGGGCTCGCTCACCTCGCCCTGCCATGGGCGGCCCATGCGCTGCGGGGAGACCTGCACCCAGCCGCCGGAGAGCGGATTGTGGCGCCGGTGCGGACGGGCGAAATCGATGCTCATCCGAACACCTCCTCCTCGGGGCGCCGTGCCAGTTGCGCGAAGACCTCGCGCGGGGCGAAGCGCGCCCGCCCGCCCAGAACAAAGCGGTTGAAGGCGAGCGCCGCGATCACGCTCGTCGCCAGCGTCACCACCATGAAGTCGATATAGTGGAGCCCGATAGCCCCGGCAGGCTCGGCGATGAAGCTGAACACCGCGTAGAGCGCAAAGCCCCACAGCACGCCGACAATCGCCGCGCGGCTCTCGACGCCTGTAAACAGCAGCCCGACGATGAAGGCCGAAAGGATCGGCATCGAGCTGAGGCCGTTCAATTGCTGGAGCAGGTTGATGATCGACTGCGCGTTCTGGAACACCGGCACGAGCGCGATTGAGGCGAGCGTCAGCACCACCGTGACGATCCCCGACAGCCGCCAGTGGTTGGCGACCTTGCCGACGAACTTCTCGTGGAAGTCGACGGCGTAGAGCCCCACGGCTGCGTTCATCACGGCAGCGGTGTGCGCGATCACCGCGGCAGCGATGGCGGCGGCAAACACGCCCGACAGCCACGGTGGCAGCACCTCGCCCACCAGTCGGCCGTAAGCTGCATCGTCGATATCGCCGAACAGCTGGAAGGCGACCACGCCCGGGATCACCACGATCGCCGGAATGATCAGGATGCGCACCACCGCCGCGGCGAGCACGCCCTTCTGCGCCTCCTTCACCGACGGCGCGGCCATGGCCTTCTGGGTGATCGGCTGGTTGGTCGACCAGTAGTAGATCTGGATGAAGATCATGCCGGTGAACAGGGTGTGGAACGGGATCGGCGAATCCGCCGCGCCCACCATGGTGAGGCGCTCGGGCGGCACCCCGCGGGCAATGTCCCAATCGACCGCATTCAATGCCAGCACCACCACCAGCACCGCGATGGCGAGCACGCCGATGCCCGAATAGGTCTCCATCACCGCCACCGCACGCAGACCGCCCGTCATGGTATAGGCCGCCGCGATCACCCCGAGCAGCGCCGCCAGCACCAGCAGCGGGAAGTCGATCCCCGCGGTCTTGAGGAACAGCGCCCCCGAATAGAGCCCGGCGGGCAGGTAGATCAGCACCATCCCGAACAGGAACAGCGCCGACACCAGCGTGCGGATGCCCCCGCCGCCATAACGCTGTTCGAGCAGTTCGGTCACGGTCGTGACTTTCGCGCGGTAATAGATCGGCACAAACACATAGGCGAGGATCAGCAGGCCCACGAAGCCGCTGATCTCCCACCAGGCGAGCAGCAGCATCTGGTTGCCGTTCATGCCGACGAGCTGGTCGGTCGAGAGGTTCGTGAGCGTGATCGCGCCTGCCACGAACAGCCAGTTGAGCTTGCCGCCCGCGAGGTAGACGTCCTTCTTCGAACCGTCATGCCCCTCGCGCCGCAGGGTCAGCCACGTCGCCAGCGCAATCGCGAGCGTCAGGCCGAGGCACACGGCGATCTGTGTGGGGTCTCCCCCTCCGGCGGTTTGTGGCATTTGCGCGCTTTCCCCTCTCTCTCGCGGCGGTTACAGCGCAATGGCGGGCAGGCGGCAAGCCCGCAGGCCGGATCATCACCGGCGTGTCGGTGACGGGAGAGGACAGCCAGTGGAATTCGTAAGGCTCGACGGCGAGCGGCTGACGCTGGTTTTCGCGCTGGACGTGGGCGGCGGGACAGCGGACTGCGTCTATTGCGGCGCCCGCTTGCCCGAGGGCGAGGACTTGGCGATGGTCGCCGCCGCCACGGCGCGCGGGCGGCACGAGAGCCAGCCCGATACGCCGCCGGTCCCGGGCGTGCTGCCCGAGCGCAAGCACGGCTGGAGCGGCACGCCCGCGCTGGAATTGCGGCGCGGCGGCGTGCGGATCGAGACCGATTGCCGCCTCACTCGCTGGGCCACGGGCTCGCAGGCGGTGCACTTCATGTTTCACGACCGGTCCACGGGGATCGACGTCGGCGTGCGCTGGGTGATCGGTGAGGGCGATGCCGTCACGGTCGGGCTGACGCTGGCTAATACCGGCAAGGCGCCGGTCGAGGTCGAGCGCCTCGCCGCGCTCGCCCTGCCCGTGCCTGCGCGGTTCACCGAAGTGACCCGCTATTCGGGCCGCTGGGCGGACGAGATGCAGGAACACCGCCGGACAATCGCGCCCGACGGCGTGTCGCACGCGAGCGCCACCGGCAAGCCCGGCTTCAGCGGCGCCAACTGGCTGCTGCTGCACGCGGGGGCAGCCAAGGAGGATGGGGAAGTGCTGGCTGCGCATCTCGGCTGGAGCGGCGATCATTGGCTGGCACTCGAACCCGACGCGCAAGGCGCGGGCGACGGGCGGGCGATGCTGCTGATGGGCGCGGTGCTGGAGGCGGGCGAGGTGGTGCTCGGGCCAGGCGAGAACTTCGCGTCGCCTCAAGCGGTTCTGGCGCTCGCCCCCGACCGCTCGGCGCTGGCGCAGGCCTTCCACGGCTTCCTGCGCAAGGCCGTGCTTCCCGCCCGAGCCGACTGGCCGGAGCGCAAGGTCCACCTCAATTCGTGGGAGGCGCTGGGCTTCGACCTGTCCGAGGCCGGGCTGATCGCACTCGCCGAAAGCGCCGCCGCGCTCGGCATCGAACGCTTCGTGCTCGACGACGGGTGGTTCGGCGGGCGACGGGATGACCGGACCAGCCTCGGCGACTGGTTCGTCTCGCCGGACGTGTTCCCGAACGGCCTCGCCCCGCTGATCGCGCGGGTCCACGAGCTCGGCATGGATTTCGGCCTGTGGGTCGAGCCCGAGATGGTCTCGCCCGACAGCGACCTCTACCGCGCCCATCCCGACTGGTGCCTCCATGTCGAGGGCCGCGAACGCCCGACCATGCGCGGCCAGCTCGCGCTCGACCTGACGCGGGCCGAGGTGCAGGAATACCTGTTCGAACGGCTCGACGCGCTGCTGCGCGATCACCCCATCGCCTACCTCAAGTGGGATCACAATCGCGACCTTTTCCCCGCAGGCGGCCAGCGGTTCATCCAGACTTTCGGCTTCTACGCCCTCCTCCACCGCCTGCGCGCCGCGCATCCGCAGGTGGAGATCGAAAGCTGTTCGAGCGGCGGGGGGCGGATCGATTTCGGGGTGCTCTCGCGCGTCCACCGAGTCTGGCCCTCAGACAACAATGACGCGATCGAGCGCCTGCGGATCATCCCGGCGTGGAGCCAGTTCCTGCCGCTGGAGGTGCTCGGCAGCCATGTCGGCCCATCGCCCAATCCGATCACGGGGCGCAGGCTCGCGATGGACTTCCGCGCCAAGGTGGCGGTCTTCGGCCACATGGGGGTTGAGGCGGACCCTGCGCGCATGACCGACAAGGAGCGCGAGTGCCTCGCCGCGCATATCGCGCTCTACAAGCAATGGCGCGGGGTGCTGCACGCGGGCGCACTCCACCGCCTTGCCCACCCCGATCCTAACGTCACCGGGATGATGGTGACGCACGCGGACAAGGCGCTGGCGCTGGTCGCGCAGACCGCCTTCTCGCCGGTGTTCGACGCCGCGCCCTTGCGGCTCGCGGGGCTCGAGCCCGAGGCGCGCTACCGCGTGACCCTGCCCGAACCGTGGGCGCCCAAGGCCCGCCACTACCTCGCCAACCCCGATGCCTGGCGCGAGGGGCTCGTCCTCTCCGGCACCGCGCTGATGACGCAGGGCCTTGCCCTCCCCCTCACCCACCCCGAAACCGCGTGGCTCGTCGCGCTGGAGAGATTGCCGCAATGAAACTCGGCTGCTGCTACTACCCCGAACACTGGCCCGAGGGCATGTGGGCCGAGGATGCGCGGCGGATGCGCGAAATGGGCCTCTCGCTGGTCAGGATCGGCGAATTCGCGTGGAGCCGTCTTGAGCCGGAGCCCGGCCGCTACGACTGGGACTGGCTCGACCGGGCCATCGACACCCTTCACGCGGAGGGGCTCAAGGTCATCCTCGGCACGCCCACGGCCACCCCGCCCAAGTGGCTGGTCGACCGGATGCCGGACATGGTCGCCATCGACGAACAAGGCCGCCCGCGTGGCTTCGGCTCGCGCCGCCATTACTGCTTCAGCCACGAAGACTATCGCGCCGAGTGCCGCCGGATCGTCACCGCGCTGGCCGAGCGATACGGCCAGCACCCCGCGCTCCACATGTGGCAGACCGACAACGAATATGGCTGCCACGACACCGTCCTCAGCTTCTCGCCTGCCGCCGCATCCGCTTTCCGCGGTTGGTGTGCGGCGCGATACGGCACCGTGGAGGCGCTCAACGCGGCCTGGGGCAACGTGTTCTGGAGCATGGAATACCGGAGCTTCGCCGAGATCGACCCGCCCAACCTCACCGTCACCGAGGCGAACCCCGCGCACTGGCTCGACTACCGCCGCTTCGCCTCGGATCAGGTGGCGAGCTTCAACCGCGAGCAGGTGGAGATCATCCGCGCCTTGTCTCCGGGCAAGGACATCACCCACAACTTCATGGGCTTCTTCACCGAGTTCGATCATCACGCCGTGGGCCGCGACATCGACGTGGCGACGTGGGATTCCTATCCGCTCGGCTTTCTCGAACAGTTCTGGTTCTCCTCCGAGGAAAAGGCCGCCTACCTCAGGCAAGGGCACCCCGATATCGCCGCCTTCCACCACGATCTCTATCGCGGATGCTCGAAGGGCCGCTGGGGAGTGATGGAGCAGCAGCCCGGCCCGGTGAACTGGGCGCGCTTCAACCCTGCGCCGCTGCCGGGGATGGTGGCGCTTTGGACGCTGGAAGCCTGCGCGCACGGAGCCGAGCTCACCTCCTACTTCCGCTGGCGGCAGGCCCCGTTCGCGCAGGAGCAGATGCACGCAGGCCTGCTGCGCCCCGACAGCAGCGAGGCCGAGGCGGCGGACGAGGTACGGCAGGCAGCGAAGGTGCTGGCGGAAATCGGGCCGCAGCCCTGCGCCAAGGCTCCGGCGGCGCTGGTGTTCTCCTACGAAGCGGCGTGGACCATCGGCATCCAGCCGCAGGGGAAGAGCTTCCGCTATCTGGAGCTGGTGTTCGAGACCTATTCGGCGCTCCGGCAGCGCGGGCTCGATGTCGATATCGTCGCGCCCGACGCGGAGCTTGCGGCCTACCGCATGGTGGTCGTCCCGACTCTGCCGATAGTGCCGCAAGGCTTCGCGCAGAAGCTGGCCGCGCTCGACTGCCCCGTGCTGCTCGGCCCCCGCTCGGGGAGCAAGACCGAAAGCTTCCGCATCCCGGAAGACCTTGCGCCGGGCGGGCTGAAGGCGGCGATCCCCCTCACCGTCACCCGCGTCGAATCCTTGCGCGATGGGGTTTTGGAGGAAGCCGAGGGCTTCACCGTCACCCGCTGGCGCGAGGATGTGGCGTCGGACCTCGCCCCTGAGCTATCGGACAACGCGGGGCGCGGGGTGGTCTACCGCCACGGCCACATCCGTTATTGCGCGATCTGGCCCGACCGGGCGCTGCTGCGCCTTCTCGTCGAACGGATGGCGGACGAGGCCAAGGTGGAACTGCTCGATCTGCCCGAGGGTATCCGATGCCGGGGCACGCTCGGCCATATCTTCACCTTCAACTATGCCGCCGAGCCGGTGTTCGTCCCGCACCTTGGCGAGACGCTCGCCCCCGCCAGCTGGCACATCGCCGCGCGCTAGTTCTCCGCGAGCAGCCGCCGGTAGTAGTCGGAGAGGGTCTCGCTCCCGTATTCGGGGGTGAGGTCGGCGGAATATACTCCCGTTGCAGGATCGAGCACCAGCATCGACTCGGTCGCATAGTAGCGCGCGATGCGGGCATATTCGGCCTTCTCGGCGAACCAGCCCGAGAAGGGCGCGCCGAGGCTCAGCACCCGCTCGGCGAAGGTGAACATCGCCGGGCTGACCGAGCGGAAGCGCGGCGCCTTCCCCGCCGCCGCGAACAGCAACTCCCCTGCATCGCGCAAGGATAAAGCCGGGCCCGGGCCGCCGATGGGGAGCACCTTGCCCAAGGCGTCGGGGTTGCCGATGCACGACGCGATGAAGCGCGCCAGATCATCGTCGCTGATCGGCTTGCAGCGGGTGAGGTTGCCGTCGCCGAATATGAGAAAGGGCTTGCCCGCTTTCACACGGCTGACCTGCCCCGAGAGCGACTTGAAAAAGGCTGTCGGGCGGACGATCGTGTAGCTCATCCCGCTCGCTTGCAGCTCGGCCTCGAACTTCAGCTTGGCGTGCTGGAAGGCCAGCAGCGGTTTCTGCACGCAGATCGCGGAGAGCAGGATGAAGTGCTCCACTCCTGCCGCCACGGCCCCGTCCAAAAGTTTGATATTCATATCGTAATCGACCGCGAGCGCATCCCTGGGCGCCCCCGATCGCGAGGCGATGCAGGATATGATCACCTCCGGCTGGGCCCCGGCCATGACCGCAGCGAGGGCATCGGGATCGGCGAGCGCGGCGCGCGGGACGGTGGTCACCGTGTGCCCCTCCGCCTCGAGCCGCCGCAGCACCGCCGAGCCGATTGTCCCGCTCGCCCCGGCCAGGGCGATGCGGCGCGGGGGTGCAGGGGCCTCGGTCATGCCCTACCCTAGCGCGGCGCGCCCGGGCGCAAAAGTGCGAGTTGCCGCTCCCCCTTGCCCGCCCCAGCATCCGCGCGCATCATTCGCGGCGGAGAGAGGAGCGCAGCCGATGGCAGCCGAATACGACTTGGTGATCCGCAGCGGCACCATCGCCGACGGGACGGGCGGCGATCTGATCGAGGGCGACGTCGCGATCGCCGGGGGACGCATCGCGATGCTGGGCAGCGTGAGCGGGCGCGGGGCCGAGGAAATCGACGCGCGCGGCAAGATCGTCACCCCCGGCTTCATCGACGTCCACACGCATTACGATGGCCAGTGCATCTGGGCCGAGGAGCTCTCGCCCTCGTCTTCGCACGGCGTCACCACCGCGGTGATGGGCAATTGCGGCGTCGGCTTCGCGCCCTGCCGCAAAGCCGATCACGACATGCTCATCAACGTGATGGAGGGGGTCGAGGACATCCCCGGCGTGGTGATGACCGAGGGGCTCGGCTGGGACTGGGAGACCTTCCCCGAATATCTCGACAAGGTCGCCGCCGGAAAGCGCGACATCGACGTTGCCGCCTATCTCCCGCACTCGCCCTTGCGGGTCTACGCCATGGGCGAGCGGGGCGCAAAGCGCGAGCCGGCAACCGCCGACGAACTCGCGATGATGCGGCGACTGACCGCCGACGCCATGCGGGCGGGCGCGCTGGGCTTTGCCACCTCGCGCCTGTCGATCCACAAGACCGCCAATGGCGAGGCAATACCCACCTTTGACACCGACATTGCCGAGCTTGAAGCCATCACCAGCGGCATGAAGGATGCGGGCGCGGGGACGTTCCAGGTGGTGCTCGACGCCTTCGTCGGGTGGGACAGGGAATACCGGGTGATCGAGCGGGTCATCGCCGCATCGGGCCGACCGGCGACCTTCACCCTCGCCTCGGGCAATGACGCGCCGCCGCGCTGGCGGCGGGTGCTCGAGATGCTCGAGGCGACCAACGCTTCCGGCGGCGTCGCCCACGCGCAGGTCATGCCGCGCCCGATCGGGCTGATCGCGGGTCTCGAGCTGACAGTGCATCCCTTCGTGCTGTGCCCGTCATGGGCGAAGATTGCGCGCCTGCCGATCCCGGAGCAAGTCGCGGCGATGCGCGATCCGGGCTTGCGTGCGGCGCTGCTGTCCGAGGACTTCACGCCGGGCCACCCCTTCAACGAACTCGCCCGCAACTGGCGCTGGCTGTTCCCGCTCGACAACCCGCCCGACTATGCCCCGCCCGCGCATATGAGCATGGCCGGGCAGGCGGCGGCGCGGGGCTGCAGCCCGCAGGAGGTCGCCTATGACCGGCTGCTCGCCACCGAGGGGCGCGGGCTGTTCCTCGCCGCGCTCGGCAATTACGAGAACGCCAGCCTCGCCAGCGCGCACGAGATGCTGCGCCACCCCTACTGCGTCCCCGGCCTCGGCGATGGCGGGGCGCATTACGGGGCGATCTGCGATGCGAGCTATTCGACCTACCTGCTGACGCAGTTCGTGCAGCAGCAGGGGCCGCTACAGCTCGGCCTTGCCGAGGCAGTGCACATGCTTGGCGCCAAGGCGGCGCGCGCGGTGGGGTTCACCGATCGGGGGACGCTTCGCCCGGGCGGGCGCGCAGACGTGAACGTGATCGACCTCGACCGCCTCACCCTGCACCTGCCCGAAGTGGTGCGCGATCTGCCCGCCGGCGGCCGCCGCCTGCATCAGCGCGCGAGCGGCTACGAGGCTACCATCGTCGCGGGCGAAGTGATCCGCCGCGGCGACGCAAGCACCGGCGCGCGCCCGGGCAAGCTGGTGCGCGGCAGCGGCTATCGCGCGGCGGCGTAGAGCCGCCCGCTGCCCGCGTCGGGCACTTCCACGAAGCCCGGCGGCGGGGTGACCGTCTTCGGGATCTCGCCGACGATCCAGATGTGGGTGAAGGCGCCGCGCGGCAGGCGGGCGAGCGCGGTCGAGAGCCTGACGCGCGAGCGGGTTTCCATGCAATCCTCGCGCACCACCAGGTGCGAGGGATCGCGCACGAAGGGCTCGGCCGCCGGGTAGCGCACCTTCAGCGGGTTCACCCCCGGCTGCTGCCACTGGTCGTTGACGAAGGCATCGCGCCGCGCCATCGCCGCGCCTGCGAGGTGATCGAGCGGGGCGAGCGCCCAGCGCGTGCGGCACGGCTTGACCGAGAAGAACGCGACCCGCGCGCCCTTGGGCATGCGCTCCAGCGCCGGAAGCGCGGCCTGCACCAGCGCGTCCTGCCGCGCGAAGGCGATGGTCGTGGTCGCCATCCGCACCCCGAAGAAGGCGAGTGCGAGCGTACCCGCCACCAGCCATGCCTTCGCCCCCGGCTTCCCCGCCCCGATCGCCACCAGCGCCAGCGCCAGCGCATAGGGCAGCAGCCGCATGTCGGCGAAGGCCGATCCGAACACCCGGAACGGCAGGGCCAGGAAGAACACGAGGCACAGCAGCGCCGCGATCCCCGTCGCGCGGTCGAACCGCACCGCCTGCGACGCCAGCGCCCAGCCGAGCAGCACCGCCAGCACGGCGAGCGAGGCCATGTCGAAATCGCGCCAATAGGTGCGCAAGGCGGAAAGCAGCCAGACGAGCTTGAACTGCCAGGCCCAGCCCGAAATCGCCGCGCCCGAGCTTTCCGCGCGCCAGATCACCATCGGCACGATCGGAATCAGCAGCGGCCAGCATGCGGCAAGGATGCGCCCGGCCGCGCGCAGCGGATGCTTCCGCGCGGTCCACACCTCGGCCAGCATGGTCGATCCGGCAAGCAGGCCGAGGAACGCCCAACCATAGGTGTGCGCGACCCAGATGGCCGCTCCGGCCACCCCCAGCCACAGCGCCGCCAGCCCCTCACGGCCCGTGCGGCGCAGGCCCAGCCACGCCGCGTAGGCCAGCAGCGCCAGCGCCATGCTCAGCGTGTAGTTGATGAAGCCGTAGTTGAAGGGAAAGCCGTAGAGCAGCGGGATCGCGGCGAGCGCGAAGGGCGTGACACGGCCGTGCACGGCGCGGCTCACCAGCACGATGCCGAGCGCGCCGAGCGCCTGCGTGACCATCACCGTCGCCCTGACCGCGCCCTCGACCCCGAACAGCGGGTGGAACAGCTCGACCAGAATGTCCCCGCCCAGATTGCCGATCAGCTTCCATTCGTAGCTGAAGAAGGGCTGGAGGCCCGGACGCTGGGCGAGTTCGGTCTGCACCGCGTGGCGACCGAGATGGCCGTAAAGGTCGGTCAGCGGGGCGATCCCCACCACCAGCAGCGGGGCGAGCGCGATCAGGCAGGCGAGCGCGATCGCCCACCAGCGGTCGAGCAGGCCGAACAGCGGCTGCCGCGTGCCGCCCAGCGGCACGATGGGCTCGGGAGTGGCGGGGCTCATTCGGATGATGCAGGCCTGAAGACGACGAACTGGGAAAGGAGAAAGAAGATCACGATATAGGCGCCGATCGCGGGCAACTGCGCCAGCGGACTGCCCTCGCCGAGCACGCCCTGCGCGGCGAGCAGCACCGCCACGTTGACGCCGTAGGCGATCGCGAAGGCGGCAAGGAAGCGCAGCACCTCGCCCGCGCGGACCTTGCCCGTCACCCCGAAGACGAAGCGGCGGTTCAAGGTGAAGGACAGCACCAGGCCGACAGCGTAGCCCGCCGCATTGGCGGCAAGCCCGCTCATCCCGGCCCACAGCCCGCCGAAGATCACCGCCCAGCCCACCGCCGAATTGGCAAGGCCGGTCAGCCCGAAACGCAGCAGGCGGGCAAGCATGGTGTCGGGGCCCCTCAGCGCGCGAGCAGGCGGTATTGCGCGCCCAGCGGCAGCCAGCCGAGCCCCGCCTCGAGCGGGCGCAGGGGCGCGGCGAAGGCGGGGAAGAACAGCGTCCACTTGAGGTCGATGTCCTCGAATCCCGCCGCGCGGAAGCGGCGGCGCATTTCGGGCGCGCTGATCAGCACGGCGTTCACGTCAAAGGGGCAGGTCGCCACTGCATGGCGGGTGAGCGGGTTCCAGGGGTTGTGCTCGAACAGCACGAACCGCCCCTTGGGGGTCAGCGTGCGGCGGATCTCGGCGAGCAGGCGGATGTGGTCTTCGGCCGGGATGTGGTGGAACACGCAGGCGGTGAAGACGAGGTCGAAGCTCGCATCCGCGAAGGGCAGGGTCTGGCCATCGTAGCACACCGTCTCGAGCGGGCGGATCGCACGTGCGGCGCAATGCGTCAGCGAGCGCGAGGACACGTCGAGCGCGGTCACTGCCGCCTCGGGGAATGCGCGCTGCAGGTGGGCGATGCAATTGCCCCGCCCCGCGCCGAAATCCATGATCCGCTGCGGCGCGAGGCCCGCCGCCGCCATCGCGCGCGCGGCCTCCTTCGCCTTGTATTCGGCGAAGAACTCCGGGTCTTCCCCGCTCAGCTTGACCGATTGGGCGTGCTGGGCGTCATATTCGTCAACATAGGCGTCGAATTCAGCCTGCGACACGGATGCCCTCGCTGCGCTTGGTTTCGATCGTGCCGCCCTCAGCCAAGTCGGCCGGTTCCTCGTTGGCGGCGATCGGGTGGCGGCGCACTTCGGAGATGATGAACAGCGGACGGCTCTTGCCCTCCATGTACATGCGGCCGAGATATTCGCCGAACACGCCGAGCACCAGCAGCTGCACCGAGCCCATGATGAGCGTCAGCGCGGCTAGGCTTGCCCAGCCCTGCACCGTGCCGCCCGCCAGCCACACCCACAGGATGCCGACCAGCGAGACCAGGCCCGCAAGCCCGAACAGCATGCCGAGATGCGAGGCGAAGCGCAGCGGAACGACCGAGAAGCTCGTGACCGCATCCACCGCCAGCGCGAGCATCTTGCGCAAGGGGTAGTGGGTCTCGCCCGCAAAGCGCGCGTCGCGTTCATAGGGAAAGGCGATCTGGTTGAAGCCGATGTAGCTCACCAGCCCGCGGATGAAGCGGTAGCGTTCCGGCATGGCGTTCAATTGGTCGACCACCCGGCGCGTCATCAGGCGGAAATCGCCGGTGTCGCGCGGGATGTGGGTGTCGACCATGCTGGCGAGCGTGCGGTAGAACAGCGATGCGGTGCCGCGCTTGAAGGCGGTCTCGCCGTGGCGCTTGGTGCGCTGGCCATAGACCACGTCATAGCCCTGCCGCAGCTGTTCGAGCATCGGCCCGAGCAGCTCGGGCGGGTCCTGCAGGTCGGCATCGAGCACGAAGATGATGTCGCCGCGCACGTGATTGAGCCCTGCGGTCAGCGCCAGCTGGTGCCCGTGGTTGCGCGAGAGGTTGATCGCGACGATGCGCGGATCATGGTCGGCGTGCTGACAGATCGCGTTCCAGCTGCCGTCCTTCGACCCGTCATTGACGAGGATGAACTCATAGCGCTCGCCGAACTGGGCATGCGCGGCCGCGGTGACGCGCGCGATCAGCGCATCGAGCCCGGCTTCCTCGTTGTAGACCGGGATGACGATGGACAGCTCGATCGAGCCGGGAAGATGGTGCGGAAGCTGCAAGTTCTCAGTCCTCCTGAAGCCTGGACGACGCGGGCGGAACGTCCAACCGGAACGCTGGGCCGAAACACATGGTCTGTCGCGCACCCCCGGCTGCCTGCCCCGGGCATGCCCCTGCGCGAAGGGCATGCGCCCCCGTGATTCCGACGTGGGAGGCCCGTGGATCGGCATTGAACGATCTTTGCGCGCGGGGCAACCGTTTTTGCCCCATTGCGGCCACATTTCGCACTTGCAGCGCCGTCGCGCCCGCACGTGCAGGCGGCTGGCCGGCCGGTCGCCGCCGAACGGGGGCCGGGGCTGATTCGCGCATCGCGCGCCGTGCGAACCGGATCGACCGGCAATGACAAGAGCGCTTCGGGGTGCCGGAAACACCGTTACCGCCTGCACCGCGACACGCCCCCGCGGCATGCCGCGGCGACCGCCTCGGGGTCATGCGATGGTTAATTCGCTGCAACCAGCCCTTTCAAAATATTGCGCTTTAATTGCTGCATTTACCCGATGTTATCCCTGAAATCGGGATTTTTGCGCGGCTCACGTCGGGCTTTAGGGGACCATGGATGACCAAACGCACAATTCGCCCGCCGCGCGCTCGCGGTATCGTCGGCGCTCTGGCTGCTTGCCTGCTGCTCGCCGCTTGCGGCGGAGGGGATGAAGGGGGCGCTCCGCCCGCAACCGGCGTGACACCCACCCCGACGCCGACGCCCACGCCCTCGCCCGTCGCCCTCGGCGATCGCCAGATCGGGCAATGGCGCGAGCTGATCATCAACGCCAACGGCACGATCAACCGTGACGAATACGTGCGCGTCGCGAACAACTACAACACCGCCGAGATCATGGACTACCGCCTCGACCCGACCGCGGCGGATTTCGGCAATGCGACGAACACCGCGCCGCAGCTGTGGGGGCCGGATCAGACCAGCGGCTTCGGCCTGTGGCCCTTCGGCACCTTCGCCGAGAACAACCCGACGGAACGCGCCAAGTGCGCCGCGCCCGCCAACCTGCCGCGCAGCGACCAGGAGGCGCGGGAGCGCGGCATGGAGGGGCCGGCGTGGCTGGTGGGCGGGGCCTTCGCCTACCTGCCCGACAATCCCAATGATCCCGACTTCCGCTTCGGCGTCGGCAACTTCAAGGGCGCCGACGGGCTCGTGTTCGAGCCCTCGGGCGGGCTGTGCATGCGGATGTTCGGCCAGTGGGACGGCGATTTCTGGGTGCGCAACAACATTGCCGCGCGCGCCAACCCGCAGGTGCGCGAGGCGGTCGCCAGCCGTCGCCCTGACCTCCCGCTGGTGCCCACCGCGATCGCACGCGGCCGCGCCAATTCGAGCCAGGTCGGCTTTGCCGCCTTCCGCGACGGGACGATCCTGCCGACGGTCGTGGGCAATTCGGCACCCGAATTCTTCGATCCGGCCGGCATCCGCCTGCCTGCGGGCATGGTTCCCACGGCGATGGCGGTGACCCCCTACAACGAGTTCCTCGTGGTGAGCATCTGGGACACCAACACGGTGACCGGAAAGCTCGCCTTCATCGCGCTGCGACCGCGGCAGATGGCGGTCGGCAGCCCGAGCCAGACGCAGAACACCCGCTGGTATTGGGGCACGCCCGGGGCATGGACGAACCGGGGGATGAAGCTGCTGGGCTTCGTCGACCTGCCCTTCGCCGCGCCGACGAGCCTCGATGTGTCGAACAACCTCTATCTCCAGAACACGCGCGGCTTCGGAAACAATGACGATCCGGCGCGCGGCGATCTGTCGCGGCAGTCGGTACGCGATCTGTGGCGGGGCGTGAATCAGGTCTATCCGGCGGGCGATGTCATGTGGCACCAGCTGGCCTCGGGCGGCTATGCCGTGGTCGCATCGCGTGCGGAAGGGCGGGTGAGCTTCGTCGACATGACGCCGCTCTACCAGCACTACCGCGATCTCTACCTGACCACGCAGGCGAACTTCAACCGCACGCTCGACACCTCGCTGACCGACGGGGCGAAGTTCCCGTTCAGCTTCGCCGCCGAGCCCGGCCAGCGTCCGGTGGTGACGACCACGCTGAGCATGCCGCAGCCGACCGGCGTCAGCGCCGGGATCATGGCCAATGGCTACATCAACACCCGCAGCCTCGAATATTTCGAATATGTCCGGCGCTCCCCGCGCGAGAACTGGTCCGGGGTCGAGCCCGAGCGCTATCTCGCCCGCAGCCGCGCCTTCGTGGCCTCGATGGACGGGACGGTGCGCGGGTTCAACGTGCAGGGGCTGACCTTCCCGACTTCGCCGGTGGGCAAGACCGTGTCGGCGACCCCGCTGTTCAGCTTCGCCGCCGGTCGCAACCCGAACTTCGCGCAGGTCAACGCCACCTCGACCGCATCGGACGATCTGTGGCTGGTCAGCCGGGGGGACCGCCGCATCACCTTCGCCTGGCCCACGGGCGACGTGCAATACAGCTTCACCGACAGCCGGCTGGTCGATCCGGTCACGGGATCGGTCTCGTTCAACCAGGGCGGCTTCGGCGGGCGCGGGCCGGGACTGGCGGTGAACACGCCCTTCATCTCGATCATGGACTACAACGGCAAGGCGATCCTGACCTACGCCGTCAATCCGCGGCCGGCGCGGCCCAATGGCGAGCTCTATCCCTTCCGCGCGCCGAGCGGGGCGGTGGACGTGCTGTTCGGTTCGCGCCGACCCTTCCCCGGCAAGCCCTTCGCGGTCGACCAGGAGGAGATCATCTGAGCCCCCCGCGCGCAGGGCAGGGTCGGCGCGTGATACGGCCCTGTCCTGCGCGCAACCTCCATCGCAGCTGCCCCTGCGGCCGATGCCGGGAACGTCGGCCGGCCGCAAAGCCAGGACCTGTCCGCATGCCGATTTCGCCCCCGCAGGTGATCCTCACCGCCGCCTTCGCAACACTCGCGCTGACCGCCTGCGGCGGCGGCGGGGAGACCGCACCTCCCGCAGCCGGTGTCACCCCGGTGCCGGGTTCGGCGCAGGCCTCCACCACTCCGGCCCCCGTGACCCCGGCCACGCTTGCCAGCAACCCGGCCTACCAGAGCGCGCTCGCGGTGTGGCGCGCGCCGCGGGTCAAGGGCGAGTGCATGTCATGCCATGGCCCCGATTTCTTCGACCTGGCACGCACGGGGTCGCCCGATAGCGACATCAGCCGCCGCGGTCAGATCGACGGCGCCTCGCCCGCCGAGGTCGAGCAGCTGATCGCCGGGATCAAGCTGGTGCGGCAGGCCTACAGCCTCAAGCCCGAGAACCCGCGCACCTTCCGCCCGCTCCAGCCCGGCGGCGCGGTGCTGCCCGGCGCGAGCACGATCGAGCGCGACCTCGCCTTCGCGGGCGAGCTGGCCCGCTTTGCGCCCACGCTCACCTCCGCTCAGCCGGTCCGCACCCTTGCCGACGCCAGGCGCGCGCGGGACGAGCTGCTGGCGATCGATTTCGACCGGATGAAGATCGGAATCCCCTTCCCGATCTGGTCAACCGACAAGTTCCACGGGGCCGCCGAGGGCAATCTCAACGACTGGGTCGCCGACGTCGCGCTCACCCCGCGGCCCGAGCGGCGCGCCGAATGGCTCGCCTTGCAGGACGCCTACCTCGCCGACCCGAGCGATCTCAATTTCTGGAAGATCTACTTTGCCATGCCGACCATGACCCAGCCCTTCGCGCTGCGTCCCGGCAACCTGCCCGCGCACGACGCGAAGATCGCGCGCGTGGCCGATCTCAAGCTGCGCAATGCCATGATCGGGCAGCACATCCTGCGCACCGAGGCGCTCGGGCGGCGCGACCAGTTCCTGCGCGGGGCGGTGCCCTTCTCCTACCTCGCCACCGCCGAACCGTTCCGCACCCAGTTCGACAAGGAGAGCGCCACCGGCGGTTCGGGCGAGCGCCTGCCGCGCTTCCTCCCCAATCCGATCTGGGAGCTGGGCGATTACGCGCGGGTCGGCTTCGATGCGGACCCCTCCACCGCCGGGCAGGTCGGCAACATCTCCTCGCGCGATGCCCTGCGCGACCGGCTCGCCAACATGGGCTATCCGCAATTCGTGGTCGACAGCGTCGATCCGGGGCTGACGGCTGGCCAGTCCGAAACCGACATCCGGATCGCCTGGTTCGTGATGGGCCTGCGCTTCGATCCGGGCCTGCAACGCACCCACCAGTCCAATGCGACGCTGCTGGGCGAGTACATGCACGCGAACCTGCATGATCTGGATTACTTCAACCACCGCGTGTTCATCGAGGCCTTTCGGCTCGTCAATCGGTCGTATCGGCCCGAGGCCTCGGCCGGCACGCCCCCGCCCTACCGCTTGTTCTTCGGCTATTTCGCCAAGTACAACCGGCAGATGCCCAGCCGCTGGAACAGCGCGGGCAACACGGCGGTCAGTCAGGACATCAAGAACGCGCAGCTTGCCGCCTACAAGCGCACCGCCGCGAACTTCTTCCGCATGAGCCTGCTGCTGCATGAGGAGGCACTCACCAGCGGAGCCATTGCGCCCTATGGTGCCAACCCGGTCAATGACGGCGAATTCGCCCAGATCCGCGCCTTCTTCGACTATGCCGGCCTGCCGGGCCGCGCAGAAGACGACGCGCTGCTCGAGCGAGTGGCCCAGCGCGCGGGGGCACCGCTGTAAGCGGGCGGGTTCGACCAGAGCGGCCCGCAGGTGGCGCGCACGACCCGCGACAGCGGCGCCAAGCCCTTCGGAAAGCGCTCTGTTCCGGCGATGTCAGAAAACAGGGGAATGGTGCCGCTTACGTGACTCGAACACGTGACCCCATCATTACGAATGATGTGCTCTACCGACTGAGCTAAAGCGGCATTCCGGTCTGCGCGCCCTAGGGCCAAGGCCGCGGGTTCGCAATCGCAAAAAGACGTGGAGGCCCGAGCCGGAATCGAACCGGCGTATACGGATTTGCAGTCCGCTGCGTCACCACTCCGCCATCGGGCCGAGCCTTCCGGGGACGAGGCCCCGGACGGAAGGCGCGCCCTAGCGATTCGGCGGCGGCTTGGCAATGTGTGATTGGCGCGCCGCCTTCCCTAACGTCAGTCTGGACGGCGCTGCGCGCGCGCGGCATGGCGCCCTGCATGACCATCGCGAGCCTTCTCGAACCCGTCACCGGCCAGCCCGGGCCTGCCCATCTTGCTCATGCCACCGACTGGATGCAGGGACGCACGCTCTATGGCGGGGCCTCGGCGCTGGTGGCCTATACCATGGCGGTGCGCGCCTTCCCGGGCCTGCCACCCCTGCGCGCCGGACAGGTCGCGTTCGTCGCGCCGGTGGGCGAGGCAATCGAACTGCGGGCCGAGATCGTCCGCCAGGGCCGCAACGTCACCCAGCTGCGCAGCGAGATCATCGCCGAGGGCCGCGTCGCCTTGAGCGCCTTCTGGCTGTTCGGCGAGGGGCGCGAGGCCAATGCCGTCCACCCCTCGGCCTTCCCTGAGGACTGGCCCGGCCCGCCCGAGGACAACGCCGAGGTAACCCACCAGTTCGCCCCGGCTTTCGTCGCCAGGAACTTCGAGCTGCGCCACGGGCAGGCCAGGGGCACCGACCGCGGCGCGACCGTGCGGCGCTGGGCACGGCTGACCGAGGCGCATGATCTCGACCCTGTGTCCAAGCTGGTGCTGATGGGCGACGTCATGCCCCCCGGCGCGATGCGGGCGATGCAGCGCCAGGGCCCGATCAGCTCGATCAACTGGTCGTTCAACGTGCTCGATCCCGAGAGCCGGTCGCGGGATGGCTGGTATCTCGCCGAGAACGCCAGCCAGCACGCCGACGCGGGCTATTCCTCCGAGCGCCTGCGGCTGTGGGACACTGAGGGCCGGCAGGTGCTCGACGGACTGCAATGCGTCGCGGTTTTCGGCTGAGCACGTCAGCCGGGGCTGTTTTTGGCTGAGCACGTCAGCCGGGGCCGTGTTCGGCTGAAGCTTTCCCAGCCGCACCCTTGACGGGCCGCGCTGGCTCGCATATTTCGATATTCATCGAATCATTGGAGTGTCACGTGCAGCCCGATCTGATCATCCGTGCCCTCGGCGCATTGGCGCAGGAGCACCGCCTTGCCGCCTTCCGCCTGCTGGTGCAGGCCGGGGCCGAGGGCATCGCCGCAGGCGCGCTGGCCGAGCGGATCGGCGTGCCGCCCTCCTCGATGAGCTTCCATCTCGCACAGCTCGCCCATGCCGGGCTCGTCACCCAGCGGCGCGAGAGCCGGTCGATCATCTACGCGGCCGACTATGCTGCGATGGCCGGGCTGATGGCCTACCTGACGGAAAACTGCTGCGGGGGCGTGCCTTGCGAGGACACGGCCGCCTGCACCCCCCAAGCTGAAATGGAGACCGCCCGATGAAACGCTTCCACCTGCACGTCGGCGTGACCGACCTCGATGCCTCGATCGCCTTCTACACCCACCTGTTCGGCGCCGCGCCGAGCGTGACGAAGGCCGACTACGCCAAGTGGATGCTCGAAGATCCGCGCATCAACTTCGCGATCTCGATGCGCGAGGGCGCCACGAAGGGCATCGAGCATGTCGGCCTGCAGGTCGAGGACGCTGGCGAACTGGCCGAGGTCTATGCCCGATTGAAGGCGGCCGACCGCCCGGTGCTGGAAGAGGGCGCAACCACCTGCTGCTATGCCAAGTCGGAGAAGAGCTGGATCGCCGATCCCGATGGCGTGGTGTGGGAGGCCTTCCTCACCAGCGGCGGCAGCACCACCTATGGCGGCAGCCCCGATCTCGAACAGCTCGCCAATGCCGGTGCGGCCACGGGTGCGTGCTGCGTGCCGCAGGCTGCCACCGCTCCGGCGGCCAACACCGGTTGCTGCTGACAGGATCGCGGGGCGACACATGAACATTCTGGTGCTGTGCACGGGCAATTCCGCCCGATCGATCCTTGGCGAGGCGATCCTTGGCCGTCTCGGCGCGGGGCGGGTCACCGCCTTCAGCGCGGGGAGCAAGCCCAAGGGCGCGGTCCATCCGGGCGCGCTCCGGCTGCTTGCGCGGCGCGGGATCGACACCGCCGCTTTCCGCTCCAAGAGCTGGAACGAATTCACCGGCCCCGATGCCCCGGCCATCGACCTTGCGATCACCGTGTGCGGCAATGCGGCGGGCGAGACATGCCCGGTGTTCCTCGGCAGCCCATTGAAGGCCCATTGGGGCCTGCCCGATCCGGCCGACGTGACCGGCAGCGAGGCGGAGGTGGACGCCGCCTTCGAGGAAACCTGGCGGCTGCTCGAGATGCGGGTCCGGGCCTTCCTTGCGCTCGACCGGACGGCGCTGGACAAGGCCGCGTGGCAGGCCGCGCTTGCCGAGATCGGCGCGATGGAGGGCGCGGCATGAGCGCCGCCGCCTCCCCGCTCGGCCTGTTCGAGCGTTACCTTTCGGTCTGGGTGCTGCTTGCCATTCTGGCCGGGCTCGCGCTGGGCATTGCCGCGCCGGATGCGGTCGGCGTGCTGGCGGGGCTCGAATATGCCTCGGTCAATCTCGTCGTCGCGGTGCTGATCTGGGCGATGATCTTCCCGATGATGGTCGGGGTCGACTTCGCCAGCATCCGCGACATCGGCAAGCGGCCCAAGGGGCTGGTGATCACGCTGGTGGTCAACTGGCTGATCAAGCCCTTCACCATGGCGGCCTTGGGCGTGCTGTTCTTCGACTACCTCTATGCGGGCCTGCTGCCGCGTGCCGACGCGCAGGAATACATCGCCGGGCTGATCCTGCTCGGCGCGGCCCCCTGCACCGCGATGGTGTTCGTCTGGTCGCAGATGACCCGCGGCGACCCCGCCTACACGCTGGTGCAGGTGGCGGCCAACGACCTCGTGATGATCGTCGCCTTCGCGCCGATCGTCGCGCTGCTGCTGGGGGTGACCGACATCGTCGTGCCGTGGGAGACGCTGCTGCTGTCGGTGGTGCTCTACGTGGTGATCCCGCTGGCGGCGGGCGCGTGGACGCGCGCGAGGGTGATCGCGGCGCGCGGCGGCGAGGCGGCGGCGATCGATGCGTTCACCGCGCGGTTGAAGCCGTGGTCGATCATCGGCCTCTTGGCAACGGTGGTACTGCTGTTCGCCTTCCAGGCGGGCACGATCCTTGCCAATCCGCTGCTGATCGCGCTGATCGCGGTGCCGATCATCATCCAGTCCTACGGCATCTTCGCGGCCGCCTATGCCTGGGCCTGGGCGTGGCGCGTGCCCCACGCGATTGCCGCGCCCTGCGCGCTGATCGGCACCTCGAACTTCTTCGAGCTGGCGGTGGCGGTCGCGATCGGCCTGTTCGGCCTGTCGAGCGGCGCGGCGCTCGCCACTGTCGTCGGCGTGCTGGTCGAGGTGCCGGTGATGCTCTCGCTGGTGGCCTTCGCCAACCGCACCCGCGCCCGTTTCCCGGATAGCCCCGCATGAGTCAATTCACCCGCCTTCGCGCCCTGCCCGATCCGGCGCACCTGCCCGCACTCAAGCCCGAATACGCCCACGCCCGCCCCGCGCTCGGCCTCGGGCCGATGGACCCGCCGCCGCGGGTGCTGCTGCTCTACGGATCGCTGCGCGAACGGTCCTTCTCCCGCCTTGCGGTGGAGGAGGCGGCGCGGCTGCTGCAATTCTTCGGCTGCGAAACGCGGATCTTCGACCCTGCCGACCTGCCGTCGCCCGACCAGCACCCCTTCGACGATCACCCCGCGGTGCACGAACTGCGCGAGCATTCCTTGTGGTCCGAGGCGCAGGTGTGGTGCAGTCCCGAGCGCCACGGCACGATCACCGGCATCATGAAGGCGCAGATCGATCACCTGCCGCTCGCCTACAAGGGCCTGCGCCCGACGCAGGGGCGCACACTGGCGGTGATGCAGGTCAATGCCGGATCGCAGAGCTTCAACACCGTCAACACCCTGCGCATCCTCGGGCGCTGGATGCGGATGTTCACCATCCCCAACCAGTCCTCGGTCGCCAAGGCCTATATGGAGTTCCACGAGGACGGACGGATGAAGCCGTCGGCCTATTACGACCGGATCGTCGACGTGATGGAGGAGCTGGTGCGCTTCACCGTGCTGTTGCGGCCCCACGCCGAAAGCCTCGTCGATCGCTACTCCGAGCGGGTCGAGCGTGATGCGCCGGTAGAAACCCCGGCGGACAGCGCCGGGATCACCACGGGCGGGGCGCGCTAGAGGTCCTCGAAGTTCGGCTTCCTGCGCTCCATCTCGGCCATCACCGCCTCGACCTGGTTGCGGCTGCGCATGATGCCGTGCTGCTCGATGCTTTCCTCCATCAGGATTGCATTGGTGTCCTGCTCCCACATCCCGGCCTGGAGCCGCTTGGCGGCACGGATAGCGTGCGGGTTCTTGAGCGCGATCTGGCGGGCGATGGCAAAGGCCCGGTCGCGGGGGTTGTCATCGACATGGGTCGCAAGGCCCAGCGCCTGTGCCTCGGCGCCGTTGAATTCGCGGTTGGTGTAGACGAGCTCACGCAGAACGTCGTCGCGCACCAGCCCGCGCCACAGCACATAGCCGCCCATGTCGGGGACGAGGCCCCACTTCATCTCCATGATCGCAAGCCGCGTTTCGGGATGGACGATGCGGATGTCCGCGCCGCTCGCGATCTGGAGCCCCCCGCCGAAGCACACCCCGTGGATCGCGGCGATCACCGGCACGGGGAGCTTCCGCCACTGCATCGCCACCTGCTGCGGGCGGTTGGCGTTGCCATAGGTGCGCTCGGTCAGGGGGGGCTCGTCCTCGGCCGGCTTGCGTGCGAAGTTCGACAGGTCGAGCCCGGCGCAGAACGCCCGGCCCTCGCCCGAAAGCACCACCGCGCGCAGGCCCTTCATCCGCTGGAGCGCGTGACCGGCCTCGATAATGCGTTCGAACATCTCGGGATCGAGCGCGTTCATCTTCTCCGCGCGCACGAAGCGGACGTCCGCGACGCCGTCCTCGCCCAGCACGATGGAGACGCGGTCATTGGCAATGGTGGTTGCGGGGGTGGTGGCGGACATGTCAGGCGGATCCCTCGGGGTTCGTGTCTGGGCCAAGATTGACCGATCCACCCCACGGTGTCCATAGGCCCCCGTCCGGAGCCCCGCCTCACCCTGCAGCGAAGCGCGAGAGGCCGTGATCGGGGGGCACTTCGAGGAAGTAGCGGCCATCGCCATCGGTGCAGATGAGGTGACCCGCGCCGGCCGCGGCAAGCTTGCCGCGCAGGCGCGCGATGTCGGCAATGATGCCCTCCGGCCCGGGCCCCTGCGAGATGCGGAAGGCTTCGGTGCGCAGCTGCTGGTCGCACAGGCGCTCGCCCGGCTGCGCGGCGAGCCGCCACAGCAGCGCGAATTCGCGCGGGTGGAGGCCGAGCCACTGGGCATCGATCCGCCCGTCGCGGTGGAACTGATCGAGCACCATCTCGCCTGCCTCGCGGAAGCGCGGACCGGGCATGTCGTTGCAAGGGAAGTGATCCGTGGGCAGCGGCGCGTTCACAGCAGGCCTCCTGCGCGCATCGAATAGACCGCGTCGGTGGTGAAGATCAGGTGATCGATCAGCGTGATCTCCAGCGCCCGCGCGACGCTGGCGAGGCGGCGGGTGGTAGCGATGTCGCAGCCGCTCGGGCGGCAGTGGCCGGAAGGGTGGCTGTGCGGAAGGATGATGCCGGCCGCTTCGTGGCGCAGCGCCTCGCCGAGCAGCGCGCGCATCCGGATCGCGAGCGTCGTCATCGTGCCGATCCCGCAGGGTGCATCGCCGAGCCAGGCGCTGTGCGCGTCGAGGAAGATCGCATGCCCGCGCTCGTACTGGGCGGGCGGGGCGAGGACGAGGCTGCGCAGATAGGCGATCATCGCCGCCGTGCGCTGATCCTGCGAGAGCGCGCTCACGCCGCTGCGGGCAAGGGCCTGCATCAGCATCGGCACACCGTGGCGGCGGCAGAGGGCGACAGGGAACAGGCCGGCATCATGCGGCCAGCCCTCCGATGGCAGGAGGCGTGATGCGCCAGTCGCGATAGGGCCCGAAGCGGCGCTCGCGCCGGACGTGGCGAATGAAGCCGGCAAGCAGCACCAGCAGCTGGCAATAGGACGGGCCGACGATCAGGATGACCAGCGCCAGCTGCGAGACATCCGGGGCAATGGTTTTGACCAGATAGGCCCCGAGCGCGACCAGCTGGAATCCGGCGATCCACAAGGGATAATTGCGGTTGGCTTTGAGCGCGATGGCGACAAAGGCGGCGGCCGCCACCACATCGACGATCAGGCGGTACTTCAAGGTCGGATCGTCGAGCGAGCGGAGCGGGGCAAACCATCGCAGCACATAGACCGACGCCACCATCGTCAGGACGAAGGCGGCGCCCAGCCAGCGTTCGGGCGCCCCGCCCCAGCGCCACATTGCTCCTGCGAGCAAGATGGCGAGGATGTGCTGGGTGGGGGCCCGATACAAGTTCAGAAAATCGAGCAGTTCGGCCATCAGGCGGCAAGCTCTTCCGCCATGCCGAGGACCTGGGGCGGCTCGACTTCGGCCGACGGGACCTTGGTGGGCAGGCCCTCGTCGCCTCCGGCGTGAACTCGGGCGACCTTGCTGAGCTCGTCATGCACCCGCAGCAGGTTGGTCGACATCGACAGCGCCTGGCTTTCGGCCTCGGTCAGCCGCACCAGCGCGCGCTGGCCCGTCGAGACTTCGACCATCGGGTTCTGCCGGGCGGCGAGCATGGCCTGCTTGAGCCGTGCCATAGCGATGATCGCTTCGTCGGCAAGGGCTTCGGCTTCACGGATCAGCTTCTTGAGATCGCGTGCGTCAGCGACAATACGATCTTCCATCGTCGGTCTCCTGCCCCGCCGGCGCTCACCCGGCAGCGGCCTCGGTTTCCACGGAGAGATAAGCCTTGCCTTCCGTTGCCTGGCTCAGGGTCATCGCGGCCGTGATCACCAGGATCACCGATGCCAGGATGCCTGCGGCGATCCCGACGATCGCCCCCAGTCGCATCAGGACGGCATGCTCACCATCGAGCACTCCGGGGACCACCCGCGGCTCGCCCGGTTTCAGCCATGGTGCCTGTTCTGTGAGAGGCAGTGCATCGCTGAGGACCAGGCGGCCCGGATCATCCCGGCCACCGAATTCAGCCAGATCGACTGCCGCGTTAATCTGAGAATTTGTGTATGCAGGTTCGCTGAAGGGCTTCAGCAAACCTCCATCCGCAATTGTGCCGAGGTCGTTTTCCGCTGCTGCCTCGGCTGCTTCGGGACTGAGCGTGGCGCGGTAGTTCTCGACCAGCTCGCCAAGGCTGGCGGCATCGTAGAAGTCCTTCAGCGCGCAGATGTGCTGGTTTATCCGGGTCTCGGACACCCCGAGCTCGGTCGCGATCACCTTGATCGGGACGCGCCGGTCGATCCGTTCCATGACGGCGCGCTGTCTGTCGGTCAGCCGCTTTGCGGCTCCGGACGCCATTGCCAACTCCTTGCGAACTTCATCCCATGTTACGCGCAAACTAACGCAAACCGGACAGGATTTCTCCCGTTTTGGACGAGATTGTCCTGACGGTCTGCGAACGGCTTAGGCTGCGGAACTGTTAACGCCCACTGACTGGAGGTAGCGCTTGATGTTGCGCGCCGCCTGGCGCAGGCGCTGCTCGTTCTCGACCATCGCGATCCGCACGAAGCCCTCGCCATTCTCGCCATAGCCGACGCCGGGCGCGACGGCGACCTGCGCCTGGGTCAGGAGCTGCTTGGAGAATTCGAGGCTGCCCATCGACTTGAGCGCCGGCGGCAGCGGGGCCCAGGCGAACATCGAGGCGGGTGGCGGCGGAATGTCCCACCCCGCGCGCCCGAAGGCCTCGACCATCACGTCGCGGCGGCGGTGATAGAGCTCGCGATTCGCCTCGATGATGTCCTGCGGCCCGTTCAATGCCGCGCAGGCCGCGGCCTGGATCGGGGTGAAGGCGCCGTAATCGAGGTAGGACTTCACCCGCGTCAGCGCCGCGATCAGCTGCTTGTTGCCGACCGCAAAGCCCATCCGCCAGCCCGCCATCGAATAGGTCTTCGACATCGAGGTGAATTCGATCGCGACGTCCTTGGCGCCGGGCACTTCCATGATCGAGCGGGTCGGCTTGCCATCGAAATAAAGCTCGGAATAGGCCAGATCGGAGACAATCCAGACCTGATTCTCCTTCGCCCAGGCCACCAGCCGCTCGTAGAACGGCAGCTCGACCGTCTCGGCCGTGGGGTTGGAGGGATAGCTCACCACCAGCACCGAGGGACGCGGCACGGTGTAGTTCATCGCCCGGTCGAGCGATTCCCAGTAATGTTCGTCGGGCGTGGTCGGCACCGAACGGATCGTCGCGCCCGCGATGATGAAGCCGAAGGTGTGGATCGGGTAGGAGGGGTTGGGCGCAAGCACCACGTCGCCCGGCGCGATGATCGCGGTGGCGAGGCTCGACAGGCCCTCCTTCGAGCCCATCGTCACCACCACCTCGCTCTCGGGATCGAGCTCGACCCCGAAGCGGCGCGCATAATAGCCAGCCTGCGCGCGGCGCAGGCCCGGGATGCCCTTGGACTGCGAATAGCCATGTGCGTCGGGCTTGGCCGCCACCTCGCACAGCTTGTCGATCACGTGCTGGGGCGGGGGCTGGTCGGGATTGCCCATGCCGAGGTCGATGATGTCCTGCCCGGCCAGACGGGCTGCATGGCGCATGGCGTTGACCTCCGCGATCACATACGGAGGCATCCGCTTCATGCGATAGAACTGGTCATTCATGGCAGGTCATCACCTTGTCTTGTGCGGCATAGAAGAGGCGCCGCAGCGCCCCTCCTAGGCCAAAGGTTCGGATCGTGGGAAGGGCGCTTTTCGGAAAGTTGCGATGGTGCCCGATAAACGGCACTATCGCCGGTGCGCGGCGATGAAGGGACGGTTTGGCAGCGATGGCACAGGACAAGGACCCTCTGGCGGTGGCCGGCGAGAGCCTGAAGGGCTTCTTCGACATGCAGGCCGAAAGCCTGCGCGGGATGATGGCGGGCGGCGCGCCCGATTCGGCGATTCCCCCCGGCATCGAGCCGGGCGACATGGCCGAATGGGCCGCCACCGCCGCGCAGCTCCAGCAGCTTTGGCTCGATTTCGCGACCCACCAGGCCAAGGCCGCGGCGGAAAAGGCGGCCACAGGCACCAACATGCTCGATCCGGCACAATGGCTGGTGATGTCACAGGCAATGCTCGGGCAGATGCCCAAGGGGATGTTCGAGGCCTCGGCCCGGCTCGCGCAGGACCAGGTGAAGCTGTGGTCGGGGGTGATGCAGAGCTTCGCCGCAGGCGCGTCGGGGGGAAAGACCGCCGAGGCGCCGGAGGCTGCCGCGCTCCCCAAATCGGACCGCCGCTTCGCCGATCCGGCGTGGCGTGAACACCCCGCCTTCCTGCTGCTGCACCAGACCTACCTGATGCTCGCCGACTATTTCCGCAATGCGGTGAAAAGCATGGACGGGCTCGATAGACCCAAGCGCCAGCAGCTCGAATTCGCAGTGACGGCGCTTGCCGAGGCGATGAGCCCGGACAATTTCCTCGCCTTGAACCCCGTGGTGCTCAAGCGCACGATGGAGACCAAGGGCGCCAACCTGGTCCGCGGGATGCAGCATCTCGTCAATGATCTGAAGCGCGGGCAGCTGACCCACACCGATCCCAACGCCTTCCGCCTCGGCGAGAACCTCGCCGCGAGCCCCGGCAAGGTGGTGCATGAGACGCCGCTCTACCAGCTGATCCAGTATTCGCCCTCGACCGGGGAAGTGCTCGAGGTGCCGCTGGTGATCTTCCCGCCGTGGATCAACCGCTTCTACATCCTGGACCTCACCCCGAAGAAGAGCTTCATCAAGTGGGCGGTCGATCAGGGGATCACGGTGTTCGTGGTCAGCTGGAAGAGCGCCGACGAGACCATGGCAGACGTGGTGTGGGACGATTACATCCGCGCCCAGATCGAGGCGATCGAGCATGTGCGCGCGCGGCTCGATGTGCCCGCCGTCCACACCATCGGCTATTGCGTGGCGGGGACGACGCTGGCGGCAACGCTGGCAGTGCTGGCGCGGCGCGGCGCGGCGGACAAGGTCAAGAGCGCGACCTTCTTCACCGCGCAGGTCGATTTCGAGAAGAGCGGCGACCTCAAGCACTTCATCGACGAAGGCCAGCTCGAGATGATCGGGCAACTCTCACCGCAGGGCTATCTCGACGGGCGCTATCTCGCCGCGACCTTCAATGCATTGCGCGGGCGCGACCTGATCTGGAACTACGTCGTCAACAACTACCTGCTGGGCGAGGATTACCCGGCCTTCGACCTGCTCCACTGGAACGGCGACGTCACCAACCTGCCCTCCAAGTGGCACAATGCCTATCTGCGCGACCTCTACCGCGACAACAAGCTGGTGGTGCCCGATGCGCTGGAGGCCGACGGGACGCCGATCGACCTGACGAAGGTCGCCACCCCGAGCTTCGTGCAA
Source organism: Erythrobacter donghaensis (assembly GCF_001557325.1). GTDB lineage: Bacteria > Pseudomonadota > Alphaproteobacteria > Sphingomonadales > Sphingomonadaceae > Erythrobacter > Erythrobacter donghaensis_B. The sequence goes on along the minus strand of NZ_LSJS01000099.1, from coordinate 30,249 downwards.
GCCGGGCGCGAGGATCACATCGCGCCCGCCGAGAGCGTGTGGCGCATCACGAAGCACTTCACCGGGCCGGTCGAGTTCCTGCTGGCGGGCTCGGGGCATATCGCGGGCGTGGTCAATCCGCCCGCTGCAGGCAAGTACCAGTACTGGGTCGGCGACAGCCATGCACCCAGCCTCAAGGACTTCGTCGCGGGCGCGACCGAGCATCCGGGCAGCTGGTGGCCGCATTGGCTGAAATGGCTGCACAAGCAATCCGACGCCCGCGTGCCCGCCGAAGGCAAGCGGGTGCCGGGCGGTAAGGGCGACCGCGTGATCGAGGACGCGCCCGGGCGCTATGTGAAGACGCGCTGAGTCGGCACGCGCCTGCGCGCCATTTTGCACCAGCACGCATGAAGTGTCTGGAAACTATGAGTTTCCATCATTTTTGTGCACTGCACAAAAGTGCTTGACTTCGCATTCGCATTCACTATTTTGTGCAGTGCAACATGAAGCGAGGTCGCCATGTCCGAAGTTGAAAATACCGCTGGTGAAGTGAAGACCGAAGCTGCGCCCAAGGCCGCGCCGGTCGCCAAGATCGATGCCGCTGCCGAGAAGGCCTATGCCGAAGCTGCCGCCAAGGTTGCTCCGGTTGCCAAGCCGGTCGCGGCCGCTCCCGCTGCCAAGGTTGTGAAGGCCGCGCCCGCTGCCAAGACCCCCGCCGCACCCCAGGCCGCCCCGGTCGCCAAGAAGGCGGCCCCGGCGAAGAAGGCTGCTGCCAAGACCGTCAAGAAGACGGCCGCCAAAACCAAGACTGCCGCAACCAAGCTCCCGGTCAGGAAGCCCGTGCTGGCCAAGAAGGCTGAGAAGCCGGCCGCCGCGCCCAAGACCAACCCCGTCATCAAGCTCAAGGATACCATCATGGCCACTGCCAACAACGCCGACATCACCGCCACCGCCAAGAACGTCGTCGCCGACCTCCAGGCGCGCGCCAAGACCGCCTACGCCAAGAGCGCCGAGCTCACCGCCGAAGCGACCGAATTCACCAAGGCGAACGTCGAAGCCGTCGTCGAAAGCGGCAAGATCTTCTTCACCGGCGCGCAGGAACTGCTCAAGGACAATGTCGAGACCGGCAAGACCGTGATCGAGACCGTCACCGAAGACGCCAAGAAGGTCGCCGCCGTCAAGTCGCCGACCGAGCTCATGCAGCTTCAGGGCGAGATCGCCCGTCGCAACTTCGACGCGCTGGTCTCCTACGGCTCGAAGCGCACCGAAGCCTGGGTGAAGCTCTACAACGACGCCTTCGCCCCGATCTCGAACCGCGTCAGCGTCGCGGTCGAGAAGGTGAAGACCGCCGCGTAAGCACACGAATTCTCCGGCCGGGCCTCTCTCCTCTCTCTCCCAACCCGGCCCACGAGAGCGCGCCGCAAGGCGCTGGCCCGAGCAAGCACGGCTTGCTCGGGCCTTTTTTCGGCGCGCTGCGCCCCAAACAATTCCAACGCAATCGCTTGCACCTCGCCCAGCGAATCCCATAATGGAGCCGCATGCTGCATCCGCGCCTTCTCGATCACGTCGCACCGGCGAAGCTGCCCTTGTCGCAGCTGCCTCGCGTGCGCGCCGAGGACGAGGACGACGGGAAGGACGGCGGCGGACAAGGCCAGGTCGGCGTCGCCACCAAGACCCGCGCCAAGCCCAAGAAGCCCAGCCAGTACAAGGTGCTGATGCTCAACGACGATTACACCCCGATGGAATTCGTGGTGCTCGTGCTGAAGCGCTTCTTCGGGATGGATCTGGAACAGGCCACCCGCGTGATGCTCCACGTCCACCAGCGCGGTGTCGGGGTGTGCGGGATCTTCACCTACGAGGTCGCCGAGACCAAGGTGAACCAGGTGATGGACTTCGCCCGCCAGAACCAGCATCCGCTCCAGTGCACGCTGGAAAAGGCGTGAGGCTCAAGCGGGCGTGACCAGCGCGTGAGGCAGCCGCACCACCCCGTGCCCGATCCGGTGCGCCCCGGGCAGGAGAGCGTGTGGGACTACCCCCGCCCGCCCCGCGCCGAGCCGACCGCGCGCCATATCCGCATCCTCCACCGCGGTGTGGTGCTGGCCGACACCCGCGCCGCGTGGCGGACGCTTGAAACCTCGCATCCGCCGACCTACTACATCCCCCAGGCCGACATCGCGATGGAGCGCCTCGTGCCCAATGCCGGAAGTTCGCTGTGCGAATGGAAGGGGATGGCGCGCTACTGGGACGTGATCGTGGGCGATGCGCGGCTGGTGGGCGCGGGCTGGTCCTACCCGGCGCCCGCACGCGGCTTCGAGCCGATCGCGGGGCACATCGCCTTTTACGCCGCCCCCTTCGACGACATCACCATCGACGGCGAAAAGGTCTTCCCCCAGCCCGGAGGTTTCTACGGCGGCTGGGTGACCTCGCGCGAGGCGGGGCCGTTCAAGGGCATCCCGAACAGCCGCTTCTGGTAGATCACCGCCCGGGTCTGCGCTTTCATAGCAATTGGGGGCATGACGCGCCCGCGCGAAGCAGCTAGGGCAATCCTGCCCTCGCGCAAACGACGGACCCCAAGCGCCTTGTTCAACCTCATCCCCGCCATCGATCGCTACATCCTGCGGCTCACGATCGTGCCGATGCTGGGCGTCTTCGCGCTCGCGGCCTCGCTGCTGATGCTCGACAAGATGCTGCGGCTGTTCGATTTCGTCGCGGTCGAAGGCGGCCCGGTGGGTGTGGTGTTCAAGATGCTCGGCGCGCTGATCCCCGAATATGCCAGCCTCGCGATCCCGCTCGGGCTGCTGCTCGGCGTGCTGCTGGCCTTCAGGAAGCTCTCGACCTCTTCCGAGCTCGACACCATGCGGGGCGTGGGCATGTCCTATTTCCGGCTGCTGCGCATGCCCTATGCGATCACGCTGGTGCTGGTCGCGGTCAACATCGCGCTGGTGTTCTACATCCAGCCGCTCTCCCGCTACTATTACGAACAGCTCGAATACGAGCTGCGCTCGGGCGCGCTCGGGGCCTCGATCAAGGTCGGCGAATTCACCACGCTGGCCGACCGCATGGCGCTCAGGATCGAGGCGAGCGAGGACGAGGGGCGGCGGCTGGTCGGAATCTTCGCCCGCGTCGCGAACGAAAAGGGCCAGGTGCTCTCGATCTCGGCGCGCGAGGGGGCGTTCCTCGCCACGCGCGACAATCCCGACACGATCATCCTGCGCCTGACCGAAGGCACGATCATCCAGGATACCGGGATGCGCGGCCAGACCCCGCGCGTGCTGAGCTTCAGCCGCCACGACCTGCCGATCGATCTGCCCGCGATCGAGAAGTTCCGCGCGCGCGGCGACGAGACGCGCGAATACATCCTCCCCGAACTCCTCCAGATGGGCTGGAGCCGCGACAGCGCACCAGGGCAGCGCGATGCGAGCGTCGCCAGCTTCAACTTCCGCCTGGTCGAGATCCTGATGATGCTGCTGATGCCGCTGCTCGCGGTGGCGCTGGCGATCCCGCCCAAGCGCTCGACCAGCGCCTTGGGCGTGTTCGTCTCGATCATCATGGTGGTCGCCTATCACAAGGTGAACCAGTACGGCGAGGACGTGGCTGCGCTCGGGAGGCTCGATCCGATGCTCGCCTTCTGGGTGCCCTTCGCGCTGTTCGCGGGGCTGATTTTGTGGATGTTCTACCGCGTCGCCTATGTCCCGGGCGGGCAGGCGATCGGGGCGTTGGAGATGGCCTTCGCCAAGCTGTCGAAGCGCATCGCCAAGCTGTTCACCCGCCGCCGCCCACGCGCCTACCGCCCCGCTCCGGAAGCGGCACCGGCCGAGTAATCCGCGATGCAGCTCGATTTCTTCCCTTCGCGCACGCTGACGCTCTACCTTGCCCGGCTGTTCGTGGTGCGGATCATCGCGGTGCTGTTCATGCTGGTGCTGGTGCTGCTGGCGCTCGACCTCTTGTCGAAGACCGGCGACATCCTCGCCGCCCCCGGCAACGGGCAGGCCGAGGTGCTGCGCTATGCCAGCCTGCGCCTGCCGCAGCTGGTGGCGAACTTCCTGCCCTATTCGGTGCTGCTCGCCTCGCTGCTGACCTTCTGGCCGCTGAACGCGAACAGCGAGGTGATCGCGATGCGCGCGGCGGGGCTTTCCGCCCATCAGGTGCTCGCGCCGATGCTGCTCACCGCGGTGCTGGTCGCGGCGGTGAGCTTCGGCTTCAACGAGCGCATCCTCACCCGCGCCAATGCGACGCTCAAGGCCTGGGAGGCGGCCGACTACGGCCCGATCCCTGAGACCGACGCCGCCGCCGGAGCCCCGCGCGCCAACATCTACCTCACCGATGGCGAGAACATCCTCTCGGCCGCCACGCTGAGCGGTGCCGGACAGAACATCGTGCTGACCGGCGTCACCTGGTATGCGCGTGGCCCCGGCGGGATCATCCGCGAGCAGGTCCGCGCCCCGCGCGCAGTCTATGCCGGGCCGGGCTGGCGGCTCGAGAACCCGGTGAGGTTCGATGTGGCGGGCGCCATCACCGAACGCCCGGCCGCGCTGGTGGTGGGGCAGAATCTTTCGCCTGAGCGGATCATGCTGCAATCGGTCGATCCCGACGCGCAGAGCTTCTGGGAGCTGAAGGAATCGATCGACGCCTACGAGACCGCGGGCCGCAACACCGACGAGATGCGCGCCAAGTGGTGGCACCGCCTGTCGGGGCCGCTCTCGGCGCTGCTGATGCCACTTCTGGGCTCGATCGCCGCATTCGGCCTCGCGCGTTCGGGCCAGTTGTTCGTGCGCGCGATCATCGGCATGGCGCTGGGGTTCGCCTATTTCGTGGTCGACAACGCCGCCCTCGCGATGGGCAGCTTCGGCGGCTACCCGCCGCTGCTCGCCGCATGGGCGCCCTTCGTGCTGTTCCTGCTGGTCGGCGAGACGGTGCTGATCCGGACCGAAGAGTGAGGCCGGGGGGCGACTGGTCGCTCCGCCTCGCGCGGGTGGAGGATGCCGCTGCCATGCCCGCGATCGAGCGCGCTGCGGCAGAGCTGTTCACCCATGGCGCGGGCCTCGAAGGCTTCGACCCGGACGACACCTGGGAGGTTCCCGACCTGCAGCGCCTGATCCGCAAGGGGCACAGTCTTGTCGCCCATGTGGGCGAGGCCATGGCAGGTTTCCTGCTCGCCCAGCCTTTCAGCCGCGAACTGCACATCTGGGAGATGGACGTCCTGCCGGCCTTCGGACGGCGCGGGATCGGGTCTGGGTTGATCCGGGCCGCGCAGATCGACGCGCGCAACACCGGGTTCAAGGCACTGACCCTCACCACCTTCCGCGACCTCGCCTGGAACGCCCCGTTCTACGCCCGCCTCGGCTTCGAGGAGGTTACTGCCCTGGACGCCCACCCGCGCCTTGCGGGCGAGCTCGCCAACGAGGTCGACGACGGCCTCCCCGCCGACCGCCGCTGCGCGATGATCTGTTTTCTGGATTGAGAGGGGGGCGGACTTACGCCCGCCTGACCATCGTGCTCCTGGCGATCCGGCCCACCAGCGTCAGCATGCCCGGATGGTTCGCGCCCTCATAGGTCGAACCCGTGCCGAGCTCGCGGACAAGCCGCCGGTGCGCTTCGGGGAGGTCATGATAGGGCATCGAAGGCATCAGGTGGTGGAGCGCATGATAGCGCAGCCCCACCGGCGCCCAGATCTCGGCGGCGATCCCCGGGGGCGGGACGTTGACCGAATCGAGGAACTGCGCGGTCACCGTCATCGCCTCGCCCTCGTTCTCCCACAGGTGGGCGACAAGGGTGCGGAGCTGGTTCAAGACCGCAGCGAGCGAGAGGATCGCGAGCGCGGTCGCCAGCGGCTGCCAGCCGAACACGAACACCGACGCGATCAGCGCCATCGCCCACAGGCTCGCGCCCGCTTCCTGCCAGCGCACCCGGCCGGCGAGCTCGCCCTCGGGCGCGCGGCGGCGGAACTCGGGGTTGATCGAGAGCGACGAGAACCGCTCCCACACGAAGGTCCGCAAGGGCGGGACAGCCAAGCCGAGCGGGTAGAGCACCCCGAAGCGCAGGATCAACGCCACCGGCAGCAGCATCGCGACGAGCACGAACAGCGGCAGGCTCCACGGCTTCATCAGCGCGAGCGGGAGGTATTCGGGGTCCTCCACCGTGCCGTATTGGGTGCGCTTGTGGTGGATCACGTGCACGCCTTCATACATGAAGGAGGGCGTGAGCATCGGGATGCCGACGAGCAGGTTCCAGGCGGTGCGGAAGCCCGGTAGGGCGTCGCGGTGGATATGGGTGAGCTCGTGGATGAACATCAGCGCGCGGTAGAGCGCCAGCGCCGCGACCAGCCCGGCGGCAAGCTTGACCGCCACGCTCCCGGCGGCGATCGCCACCGCGATCCCGGCATAGCCGACGCCCGCCGAGACCAGCATGTCGGTCCAGTAGATGGCAGGCTTCGCCTCGCCCAGCCCCTTGGTCAGGTCGCGCGCGGCGCGCAGCATCGCCTTGTCGTCCTCGGCCATGAACTGGACGCGGGTGGCCTTCTGGGGCGCGGCGGGAAGGGGCTGGTGCATGGTCATTCGGGCTAGATCCTAGGGCGCGCCCTACCCCAAATCGGGAGGCAAGCCAAACGCGGGTTGTTGGTCAATGTGATCGATAGCCTTGCGCGAATGGCGCGGGCGCGACACAGACACCTTGATCAACCGCAAATACGAGGGAAGCGGCGTGACGGATGTATCGGCGAACGTGCCCCAGATAGTGATCGAGCCGGTCAGCGACAAGCGCGGCCGGGCCGCCTTCGTCGACCTGGGCCGCGCCTTCTCCGAACGCCTGCCGCATTTCGTGCCCCAGATCCGCTCCGAACAGATCGAGCTGGTCGACCCGGACAAGAACCCCTTCTTCAGCCACGCGCGGGTGCAGCTGTTCATCGCGAAACAGGACGGCAGGCCGGTCGGGCGCATCTCGGCGCATATCGACGAACTGGCGCTCGCCGTGCCCGCGCAGCAGGGCTTCGGCCCCGGAACCGGCTTCTTCGGCTATTTCGACGCCGAGAACGAGGCCGTCGCCCGCGCGCTGCTGACCGCGGCGGAAGGCTGGCTGGCGGGCGAGGGGATGACGCGGGTGCTCGGCCCCGTCTCGCTCTCGGTCTGGGAGGAGCCGGGCCTGCTGGTCAAGGGCCAGGATCACGCGCCGATGGTGATGATGGGCCACCACCCCGCGCATTACGCCGCCTGGATCGAGGCCGCGGGATATGCCCGCGCCAAGACGCTCTACACCTATGATCTCGACATCTCGAAGCCCTTCCCGCCGCTGGTGCAGCGGATCGTGCAATCGGGGGAGAAGAACGCCCGGATCAACGTGCGCCGGGTGCGCAAGCAGGACTGGGATTCCGAGGTCGCGATCATCCTCGGCATTCTCAACGATGCGTGGTCGGACAATTGGGGCTTCGTACCCTTCACCCCGGCCGAGGTCGCCTATGCCGGCAAGAAGCTGCGCCCGCTGATCTTCGAGGAGCTGAACATGATCGCCGAGGTCGACGGACGGCCGGTGGCCTTCATGCTGACCTGGCCCGACATGAACGCTCCGCTGGCGAAGATCAGGGGCAAGCTCTTCCCCTTTGGCTGGATCACGATGCTGCGCTGGCTGCGCTTCCCCAAGGGCGCGGGGATGCGGGTGCCGCTGATGGGGGTGCTGAAGGAGCTGCACAACAGCCGGCTCGCCAGCCAGCTCGCCTTCATGATGATCGAGGCAATCCGGCATGAATCGAACACCAAATTCGGCTCGGTGCGCGGCGAGATCGGCTGGATCCTCGAGGACAACCAGGGGATGGTGGCGATCGCCGACACGATCCAGTCGAAGATCAACCGAGAGTATGTGATCTACGAGCGGAGTCTTGGTTGAGCGGTCGCGCTGGCGCGCGCCGCAGGCCTCCCGCCCACCGAAGATGGCCGAAACGAAAAAAGGCCTCCGTTGCGTAAACAACGGAGGCCTTTCGGGATCGTATCACCAGCCGCTTGGACGGGAGGGGGGTCTCGGCGGTGACAAGACGATAATGATCGTCCTTGCGGGCGGTTCCCGGCGCCCGTGAAATTTTTTTGACCCCAGGGACACTACGCAGGAAACCCCGAGGAACCAGTACCTTGCGCGACGGGGGCGACGGAGGCGCAGGGAACCGCTATGGGCATGAATCGGTTGCCTTGCAAAGACCAGCGAAAGGTCCCTCATGTCCCTCGGAAGCCAGATCGCGGCCCAACTCCCGTACCTGCGGCGCTATGCCCGCGCGCTGACCGGATCGCAGGCGAGCGGCGATGCCTTCGTGCGCGAGATGCTCGAGGCCGCGCTGGCCGACAGCGCGCTCATGGAGAGCCTGGCGGGCGGGCGCGTGCCGCTCTACCGCGCCTTCGGCAAGGTCTGGGCGAGCGGTTCGGGCGCGGCCGGGTCGGGCGGCGATCCGGCGAGCGAGCACGAGGCCGGGGCGCAGGCGCGCCTCGGCGCGATCACGCCCCCGGCGCGGCAGGCGCTGCTGCTGACCACGCTCGAGGATTTCGCGATCCCCGAGGCCGCCGCGATCCTCGAGCGCACCCCGCAAGAGGTCGAAGCCCTCGTCGCCGAGGCCATCGCCGAGATCGAGCGCGAGCAGACCACCAGCGTGCTCATCATCGAGGACGAGCCGCTGATCGCGATGCAGCTGGAGGACCTCGTCACCGGCCTCGGCCACACGGTCAGCGGCACCGCGGCGACCCGCACCCAGGCGCGCAGCGCGGTGGCCGAGGCCATGCCGGGGCTTGTGCTCGCCGACATCCAGCTCGCCGACGGCTCCTCGGGGCTCGATGCGGTCGACGACATCCTGTCGGTCGGCGCGATGCCGGTGATCTTCATCACCGCCTATCCCGAACGCCTGCTGACCGGCGACCGGCCCGAGCCGACCTATCTCGTCACCAAGCCCTTCCAGGAAGCGACCGTGCGCGCGGCGATCAGCCAGGCGCTGTTCTTCGGATCGACCAGGCCGTTGTGATGCCAAGTCCCTCCCCGTTCGCCCCGCGAAGGGGGAGGTGGCAGCCCGTAGGGCTGACGGAAGGGTAAGGCGGCAAGCAAGACCTCCCCGACCGCGCTGACGCGCGCCCACCTCCCCATCCCTTCGGGACGGGGAGGGACTGAAGGGTCAAGGCTTCTTCACCCGCCGATCCGCTTCCTTCTCCCTAATCCGGAAATCGGCCGGCCTGCGCACCGGCACGCGCAACACGCAGCGCACCCCGCTCGGGGCGAAGTCGAGCGTCACCGGCTGGCGCAGCTCATGGGCGACGACCTTTTCGATCAGCTCGGTGCCGAAGCCGCGGCGGCGCTCGCCGGGCACCGGCGGCCCGCCGGTCTCCTGCCATTCGACCTCGGCCCACTCGGTCTCGGCGGCAGGGTCGGCGGCGTTCTTCGGGCCCCGGCTCCAGCGGATCGTGACCTTGCCGCCCGGCACGCTCAGCGCGCCATACTTGGCCGCATTGGTGGCGAGCTCGTGCACCGCCAGCCCGAAGGACAGCGCGTCGTTGGGCGCCAGCTCCAGCTCCGGCCCCTCGAGCAGGATCGCATCGCCCAGCGCGATGCGGAAATGCTGGAGCTCGGCCTCGATCACCGCGCGGATCGGGGTCGTGCCCCAATCGGTCACGGTCAGGAGGTCATGCGTCGCCGAGAGCGCGCGGATGCGGCCCTCCAGCGAATCCGCGAAATCGTCGAGCCCGCTCGCCCGGCGCCGCGTCAGCGACAGGATCGAGAGCACATTGGCGAGCGTGTTCTTGACCCGGTGATTGAGTTCGCGCGTCAGGGAGTTGCGGATCGAATGCTGTTCCTCGAAGAAGGCCAGCCGCGCCTGATCCTCGAAGGCCTGCTGCGTCAGCAGCCGCGCCAGCAGCATCAGCAGGCTGGCGAGCGCGAGGCCGAACACCAGCGTCACCATCGACAGCGGGGAGAGCACCCGATGGTCGGCATGTTCGATCACCAGCATCAGCTTGCGATCGGCGATGGTGACTGCCTGCGTCACGGTGTCGCGCGCGGCATCGGCGATCGTGTCCGCCACCAGCAGGTGCCCGGTCGCCACCTCGCCGTCGTAGAGCCGCACCCCGAACCGGGCCTGCCCGGCGCGGTCGATCGCCGCATCGAGGAATTCGCGCGCACGGAAAGGGGTGTAGACGAAACCCGCGAGCCGCCGCTCGGGGCCGGTGCCCATGCGGAACACCGGCATGTAGATCGCAAAAGCGGGTGCGGTGCCGCTGGTTTTCTGCACCAGCACGATCCGGCCCGAGGCCGCCGGGCGCAGGTTGAGCTCCGCCTCGGCCATGGCGGCGGCGCGGTCGGGATCGGAATACATGTCGTAGCCCAGCGCCCGGCGGTTCACCGCGGTAGCGGGCGCGAACATGGCGACCGGCGCGACCCGGCCCGTGCTGCCTTTGGCCGGCGCGGGGAAGATGTCGGGATAGGCCGGCTGGCTCGCCCGGGTGCGCGCGAGAAAGCCGGGCAGATCGCGCGCCTCGAGCACCGGGATCCAGCCGATCCCCTCCGCCCCCGAATCCTCGGTGTTGAGCTTCAGCGCGCGCACGAAGCTGTCGAAGGTGTCCGGGCTGACTTCCTCGACGCTCGCAAACAGCGCCGCGCCCGCGCGCAGGTAGGAGGTAAAGCCGCTCCCGCTGCGGTCGAGCGCGGCGGCGAGCCCTTGCGCATATTCGCGCATCTGCGCGCGCTCGCGGGCGCGGGCATTGCTCTCGATCGAGAAGACGCTGAGCGCGGTGATTGCGGTCAACGCGAGGAAGATCAGCAGCGGGATCGCGCGCGGATAGAGCACCAGCCAGCGCCGCGCGCGGCCCGATGTATCCGGCGGCGGCTGGGCGGCCGCATCGGGTTCCGGTTGGAGGGCGAGCGGGTCGATGATGCGCGGTTCCTGCGGGGCCGGGGGGCCGCAACGGGATGTTCGCGGCCGGAGGCGGAACCAAACAGGTAGCGCATCGTTCCCGAATCGTCCAAACTCGCATCGGGGTAAGCGGTCCGTGCCCGGCACGGCGCTTCCCCCTAGCGGTATCGGCCTCAAGGCGGGCCGGGACACGGGACAGGGATTGACCGAGCACATGGCCTCGACAGACGGACAGGGCGGCAATCAGGGCGGAGGCGACCACGGCGCCCGGCGCCGACCGCCCGAATGGGCCGACGGGCTGAAGCAGCTTTACGACTCGGTGGTCGAAGAGGCCCTGCCCGACAGCTTCAAGGATCTGATCGACCGGCTCGACGCGCTACCCCCTGCCCGCGGCCGGGATGGCGGCAAGTGAGCGCGGACCAGCCTTCGGGAAGCGGGCGCAGCGCGGGCCAGAAATCCGATTTCAAGCGCGAGCTGACGGCCGTGGTGCCGCACCTGCGCGCCTTTGCGCGGGGCCTGTGCGGGCGGCCCGATCTGGCCGACGATCTGGTGCAGGAGACGCTGCTCAAGGCCTGGGCGGCGCAGGACCGCTTCGAGCCCGGCACATCGATGCGCGCCTGGACCTTCGTGATCCTGCGCAACGCCTATCTCACCGACATGCGCAGGAACCGCTTTCGCGGCGAGTATGACGAGGGGGTGGCCGAACGCATCCTGACCGCGCCCGCCGGGCAGGAGGAGCCGATCCACCTCTCCGACCTGCACCGCGCGCTGCTGACGCTGCCGGCCGAACGGCGCGAGGCGCTGCTCTTGGTCGGCGCGGGCGGCTTTTCCTACGAGGAGGCCGCGGCGATCTGCGGCTGCGCGGTCGGCACGATCAAGAGCCGCGTCGGCCGCGCGCGGGCGACGCTCACCGAAATGCTGGCGAACGGCTCGATCCCCCGCCGCTCGACCGACGACGATGTCGCCCACAGCGCAATCCTCGAGGAGCTCGACGAGGTGGCGGCGGGCAATGGGGTGAGTTCGCGGGGGTAAGCCTCATGCTCTCTCCCGTTCAAGGGAGAGATACGCAGGCTTGGCAGCTGGCTGCCTAGCCGGAGTTGCGAGGGGCATGGCCGCGCACGCCCCCTCTCCCAACCCTCTCCCCTGAAGGGTAGGAGGCTACAAGAAAAAGGCCCGGAAGCGTCTTGCGCCCCGGGCCTTCCTCATCCCGAACCCGAGAAAATCAGGCGTAGGTCCACACCGTCCCGCGCGCGAGGTTCTCGCTGGCGAAGGCCCAGTTGAGCTTGTTCTCGACCACAGCGTCGAGATAGGCGGGGCGCTTGTTCTGGTGATCGAGGTAATAGGCGTGCTCCCACACGTCGAGCACCAGCAGCGGGTTGAAACCGCTGTCGGCGAGCGTGTCGGCATCGTGGGTTTCCTCGATCGAGAGCTTGCCGTCCTTCTCGGCGAGCCACACCCAGCCCGACGCGAAGTGCCCGGTGCCGCGGTCCTTGAGCTGCTGCTTGAGCGCATCGACCGAGCCGAAAGCCTCGTCGATCTTGGCGGCGAGGTCTGCCGAAGCCTCGGTGGTCGAAGGCGCCATCGAGTGCCAGTAGAAGGCGTGGTTCCAGGTCTGCGCCGAGTTGTTGAACAGGCCCTGGTTGGTGCCGCGCGAGGCGGCGACGATCTCTTCGAGCGACTTCGTCTCATGCTCGGTGCCCGCGATCGCGGCGTTCATCTTGTCCACGTAAGTCTGGTGGTGCTTGCCGTGGTGGAACGACAGCGTCTCGGCCGAGATGGCGGGCTCGAGCGCGGTGTCGGCATAGGGCAGCGGGGAAAGTGCGAAAGCCATGGGCAGTCCTCCAGGATCGGTGTTGCAGGTCTCGGATCGGTAACGCAGATGTGCGCTAAGGGTTGCAGCTTCAAGTCGCAGGCGTCTTGTCCGTTCGTGCGCTGCGGTCAACCGCGCTCGTCACAGCCACGTTCATGGTGACGTTGGCCAAAGTGCGCATCAGATCGGGCAGCATCTCCACCGCGACCAGCAGCGCGAGCGGCTCGACGGGGACGCCCATCGCCAGGGCGATCGGGCCGATCGAGACGACGAAGCTGATCGAGCCGGGCAGGCTGACCGCGGAAAGGCTGATGACGCTGGCGATGAGGATGCCGGCGATGGCGACGGTGAGCGGCACCTCCACCCCGGCAAGCGCGGCGACGTAGTAGACCACCGCGAGGTTCATCGCCGCGCTGGTCGCACGGAACACCACCACCGCGAGCGGCAGGACGAATTCGGCGGTCGAGGCGCGCAGGCCCAGCCGCCCGGCGCTGTCGAGCATGGCGGGCAGGCTCGCGAGCGAGGACTGGGTCGACAGCGCCACTGCCTGCGCGGGCAGCACCGCGCTGGCAAAGCGCGCAAGGCCGATCCGCCCGCCGAGCACCGCGATGGCATAGGCGAGCGCCAGCACGAAGGTGCCCATCAGCGTCACCGTGACAACATAATGGCCGAGCGCGGCGAACACCCCGCTGCCGCTCTGGATGCCGACGCCATAGGCGAGCGCGAAGACGCCGACCGGCGCGGCGCTCAGCACCCACCCGATGATCAGCAGCATCGCGTTGCCAAGCGCGTGGAAGAAGCCGAGCAGCCGTTCGCCCTGATCCTCCGGCAGGCGGGTGATCGCGACCGCGAACATCACGAAGAACAGCGTCAGCGGCAGCATCGCGGTCTCGGCGGCGGCGGCGACGATGTTGGGGCTGACCAGCGAGGCGAGGAAATCGAGCACCTTGGGCACCTCGCCGACCTCGGAAGGGGTCTGGGCGAGGAAGGCCTCGGCCCCGGCGGGAACGGGCCATGCGGCTAGCAGCGGAGGCATGGCGAAGGTGGTGAAGGCCCCGCCCGCCAGCTGCGCGGCCACCAGGATCGCGAGCATCCGCCGCGCCACGGTGCCGACCCGCGCGGCGAGGATCATCTGGACGAGGCCCAGCACCAGCAGTGCGGCGACCAGCGGGATGATCGTCATCTGCAGCGCGCGCAGCCACAGCCCGCCGACCAGCCCGGCAATGTCCGACGCCCCCTGCGGCGCTCCGGCCATCGCGCCCGCTATCCCGGCAGCCAGTCCGCCGATCAGCGCGGCGAAGGTCAGCGCCACCGGCAGGCGGATCGAGACCAGCGCGAATTTCCCCTGTCCGGCGCCGCCGGCGCTCTCGCTATCGTGCAATGGTCAATCCTTATGCGGGCGGCTTGCCCTTCCCTTTGCGCCCTAACCGCGCCAGAAGCGCGAGACAATATTGGCGAGAAGGGCGAAGGCAGGGGAATTGATGGGACGCAAGCTGTTCGGAACCGACGGGATCAGGGGCCGCACCAATGCCGGCGTGATGACCGCCGCAACCGCGATGAAGGTCGGGCAGGCCGCGGGCCGCCATTTCGTGCGCGGCGGCCACCGCCACCGGGTGGTGATCGGCAAGGACACGCGCCTGTCGGGCTACATGATGGAAAGCGCGCTGGTCGCCGGGTTCACCTCGGTCGGGATCGACGTGATCATGACCGGCCCGCTCCCCACCCCCGCGATCGCGCTCCTCACCCGCGAGATGCGCGCCGATCTCGGCGTGATGATCTCGGCCAGCCACAACCCCTTCGCCGACAACGGCATCAAGCTGTTCGGCCCCGACGGCTTCAAGCTTTCCGACGCGGCCGAAGCCGAGATCGAGCGGCTGATGGAGACCGAGATCCCGCTCGTCCCCGCCGAACTGATCGGCCGCGCGCGCCGGATCGAGGATGCGCGCGGGCGCTATATCCACGCGGTCAAGGATTCGGTCTCCTCGGAAATCCGCTTCGACGGCCTGAAGGTCGTCGTCGATTGCGCCCACGGTGCGGCCTATCAGGTGGCCCCCTCGGCGATCTGGGAGCTGGGGGCGGATGTGGTGGCACTGGGCGTCTCGCCCAACGGCACCAACATCAACGACGGCGTCGGCTCGACCGCGATCGCGGCGCTCCAGGCCAAGGTGGTCGAAGAGGGCGCGGACATCGGCATCGCACTGGATGGCGATGCTGACCGGCTGATCGTGGTCGACGAGAAAGGCCGCGCGGTCGACGGCGACCAGATAATGGGACTGATCGCCGGGCGGATGCAGGAGCGCGGGTCGCTGAGGGGCGGCGGGATCGTCGCGACGGTGATGAGCAATCTCGGGCTCGAACGCTACCTGAATGGTCTTGGCCTCGATCTGGTGCGCGCCAAAGTGGGTGACCGCTACGTGCTCGAGGCGATGAAGGCGGGCGGATACAATGTCGGCGGCGAGCAGTCGGGGCACATGATCCTGCTGGACTATGCCACCACCGGCGACGGAACGGTCGCGGCCTTGCGCGTGCTGGCGAGCCTGGTGCGCTCGGGCAAGCCCGCCAGCGAGTTGCTCCACGTCTTCGATCCCGTGCCGCAGCTGCTCAAGAACGTGCGCTACGAGGGCGGCAAGCCGCTCGACAACGCGGCCGTCAAGGCGGTGATCGCCGAGGCCGAGGCGAGCCTTGCGGGCAAGGGCCGCCTGGTGATCCGCCCCTCGGGCACCGAGCCGGTGATCCGGGTGATGGCCGAAGGCGATGACCAGAGCCAGGTGGAAGAAGTGGTCGACGCGATCTGCGAGGCGGTGCGCGCGGCGGTCTGAGGAGAAGGCACGATGCTCGAAATGCGTCCCGATTGCGAAACCTGCGGCGTGCTGCTCCCGGCCGAGGCACCGGGCGCCTTCATCTGCTCGTTCGAGTGCACCTTCTGCGCCGAATGCGCCGAGGACCTCGACGACCGCTGCCCCAATTGCGGCGGCGAGCTGATGGACCGGCCGACGCGCGCCAAGGCGCTGCACGCGAAGTTCCCGCCCTCGACGCAGCGCAAGTTCAAGGGCTGAACCCCCGACGCCCGCCCCCGAGGCTTGGCGCCCTAACCCAGGTTATCGCATTCCCCGCGATGCCCCCCTACCCGGGTACCCGCGCAGCGACCCGGGGGCCCTCATGCGATACCGCAGCCTGTCGGACATGTCCGACCTGATCACCAGAAATCTCCATCGCTTCCCGCCGGATGTCGATCTCGTCGTCGGTATCGCCCGCAGCGGCATCCTGCCCGCGATCACCATCGCGCTGCTGCTCAACCTGCGCTACGCCGACCTCGAGGGCTTTCTTGCGGGGCGGCTTTCCGGCGCGGGTTCGACCAAGCAGCATGCGGGCCTGATCGAGGATTTCAGCAAGGCGCGCCATGTCCTCGTCATCGATGACAGCCTCAACCGCGGCCACGCCATGCGCGAGGCGCGCAAACGCCTTGCGCATCTGGAAGGCGACGTCCGCTTCACCTTCGCCGCGGCTTATGTCGTACCCGACGGGGTCGGCGAGGTCGATCTCGCGCTGGAAATCCTACCGCTTCCGCGCATGTTCGAGTGGAACTTCATCCACCACCCCTATCTCGAACATGCCTGCGTCGACATCGACGGCGTGCTGTGTCTCGATCCCAGTCAGGAGGACAACGACGACGCCCACCGCTACGTCGCCTTCCTCGCCGGGGCCGCGCCGCATTACCGCCCGACCCGCCGGATCGCCTGCCTCGTCACCAGTCGGCTGGAGAAGTACCGCCCCCAGACCGAGGCATGGCTGGCGCGCCACGGCATCCTTTACGACAGGCTGGTGATGCTCGATCTGCCCTCGGCCGAAGAGCGCCGTCGTCTCGGCGTCCACGGGCGGTACAAGGGTGAGGTCTACCGCGACAGCAAGGCGATGATCTTCATCGAGAGCGAATATGCCCAGGCCTGCGAGATCGCGCGGGTTTCGGGCAAGCCGGTGCTCTCGATCGAGGGCCAGCGGATCGTCACCCCCGGCGGCCTCGCGGGCGAGGTCGGCAAGCTGCGCAACTTCGCGGTGCACGCACAGATGACGGATTCGCCGCTGGCGAGCCGCGAGGCGCTGAAACGCAGGCTGCGCCGGATCCTGCCCGCGGGGCTCTACGCAGCGGGCCTTGCCACCTTCAGGCGGGTGCGCGACATCGTGCGCCCCAGGCGTCACGAGGCGGCCGCGGCGATCGGGCCGACGGGAGAAGCACTGCCGCCGTGCGAGAGCATCGCGGAGCCCGACTGTGCCCCGGCCGTTGCCGGAGCGCGCAAGCTCCCGGCTCAGGAAGCGACGCCGGTCTAGAGCCCGAAATGCGCGGCTGCTATGGCGCGCAGCATGACCGAACCCGCCGCGCCCCCCCGCATCCTCTCCATCGCCGGTTCCGACTCTTCGGGCGGGGCGGGGATACAGGCGGACATCAAGACCATCACCATGCTCGGCGGCTATGCAATGACCGCCATCACCGCAATCACCGCGCAGAACACGCTCGGCGTGCAAGGGGTGGCGGGGATCGCGCCGGGCATGGTGCTCGCGCAGATCGCCTCCTGCGTGGAGGATATCGGGGTCGATGCGGTCAAGATCGGGATGCTGGCCGATCCGCAAGTGATCGCCGCCGTGGCTGGGGCGCTTGAGGGTGTCACCTCGCCGATCGTGCTCGATCCGGTGATGATCGCCACTTCGGGGGCGGTGCTGGTGGGGCCGGAAGCGGTCGCGGTCCTGCGCGCGTCGGTGTTCCCGCGCGCCACGCTCATCACCCCCAACCTCCCCGAACTAGCGCACCTCGCAGGCCGCCCCCTTCCGGGTCACGACGCCATGGTCGAGGCCGCGCAGGAACTCGCTACCACCAGCGGCGCGGCGGTGCTGGCCAAGGGGGGTCATGCCGAAGGCGACCAGATCATTGACGTGCTGGTAACGCCCGGCGAGGCCCCGCGTCTCTACGAGCATCCCCGCATCACCACCCGCCACACCCACGGCACCGGCTGCACGCTGTCCTCGGCGGTCGCGACGCTGCTCGGGCGCGGCGAGACCCTGCCCGAGGCAGTCCGGCTTGCCCGAGAATTCGTGATTGCCGCCATCGCGGCTGCACCCGGCTACGGTGCGGGCAGCGGGCCGCTAGGACATCAGGCAGTGCGGGGAACGGATTGAGCCGCGCCCCTCAATCCTCGCCCGCGTGATCCTTGATGTCGTAGAAATCGGCGATGCAGGCCCAGGCCTCCTCCGCCGTCTCGACCCAGGTGAACAGGTCGAGGTCGCTCTTCGAGATCACGCCCTCTTCCGCCAGCGCCTCGAAATCAACCACGCGGGTCCAGAATTCCTTGCCGAACAGGATGATCGGCATCGGCTTCATCTTGCCGGTCTGGATCAGCGTGACGAGTTCGAAGAATTCGTCGAAGGTTCCGAACCCGCCCGGGAACACCGCCACCGCCCGGGCGCGCAGCAGGAAGTGCATCTTCCTGAGGGCGAAGTAGTGGAACTGGAAGCTGAGATAGGGCGTCACATAGGGGTTGGGCGCCTGCTCGTGGGGCAGCACGATGTTGAGCCCGATCGATTCGCTGCCCGCGTCCGACGCGCCGCGGTTGCCCGCCTCCATGATCGAGGGGCCCCCGCCGGTGGTGACCACGAACTGCCTGAGGCCGTTCTCGATGATGCCCTTCTCGCTCACCAGCCGCGCGAGGGCATAGGCCTCGTCGTAATACTTCGCCTTGGCGGCGAGGCGCTCGGCGACCTTCTGGTCGTATTCGGAGCCGTTCTTCGCCGCCTCGATCCGCGCCTCGGCCTGCGCCGGGCTCGGGATGCGCGCCGAACCGTACATCACCAGCGTCGAGCCCACGCGCGCCTCGTCGAGCAGCATCTCGGGCTTCAGCAGCTCGAGCTGGAAGCGCACGGGCCTGAGCTCGTCGCGCAGCAGGAAATCGGTGTCGCGGAAGGCGAGCTTGTAGGCCGGATGCGCGGTCTGCGGCGTGCGCTCGGGCCCGCCCTCGGCAAAGCGCGTTTCCTCGCCGGCGCGGTAGAACTTGCGGTTGGTCAGGTCATGATCGGTCATGGCTCATCCCCTAATGGGGGGCGGTTGCCCCCGCAATAGCCGAGGTCGGCAGCGGCGAAGGGGACGGCGATAGCGCGAAAGGCTGGCTGGATGCCCCGCAAGGATTCGAACCTTGATTGACGGAGTCAGAGTCCGCTCTCTTACCATTAGAGGACGGGGCATCGGCCATGCGCGCGGGCGGCCTTGCGGCGGCCTTGGCGAGCGCGCTCCCTAGTTTCGCGAGGGGCCGAGGTCAAGCACCGACGTGGTGCTGGCTGCTTGCTTGTATGACGCCCTTGCGATAACTTGCGGGTCAGGTGCCGCGTGCGTGGAGAGTTTTGCGCGCGGTGATATGAAAGCTGTATCGAAATGGCGGAAACACTCCCGCCGGACAGGAAAAGAAGTGCTGGGAAAAACCGGGGCGGCAAGTCCGGCAAGGTAGCCGATTTCCGCTACAAGCGCCCCCCTCAGCCCGAATCTCGCAACAATGGCGGCGGCCGGGAGCCGCGTGCCAAGGCCGCTGGCGGCGATGCGCGCCGACCGGTGCGGCCCGGCGGCAAGAACGCAGGCGCCAGCCCCGCGCGTGCGCGACCCGATCTCGCCGATATCGGCACGGTCCGCAGCACTACCCACGGCGAGGCCTATGCCGCATTGGACCTCGGCACCAACAATTGCCGGTTGCTGATCGCGCGGCCCTCGGGCCGGGATTTCACCGTGATCGACGCCTTCAGCCGGGTGGTGAAGCTCGGCGAAGGGCTTGCGACCACCGGGCGCCTTTCGGATGCGGCGATGGACCGCGCGCTGGGGGCGCTCACGATTTGCGCCGACAAGCTCCAGCGCCGCAACGTCCGCCTTGCCCGCTCGGTCGCTACCGAGGCGTGCCGGCGCGCGGCCAACGGCCTCGAATTCATCGAGCGCGTGCGGGCCGAGACCGGCATCGCGCTCGACATCATCAGCGCCGGGGAGGAGGCGCGGCTGGCCGTGCTCGGCTGCCACATCCTGCTCGAGGCCGGCGAGGGGCCCGCAGTGATCTTCGACATCGGCGGGGGCTCGACCGAGCTTGTGCTGGTCGAGGCCGATCCGGGTGCCCGCGTCCCGCGCATCCTCGACTGGCAGAGCGTGCCGTGGGGCGTGGTCTCGCTCACCGACACCGTCGGGCGCAGCGAGGACAGCGAGGCCGCGCGCATTGCCCGATTCGCGGCGATGCGAACCATGGTCGCCGAGAGCTTTGCCCCCTTTGCCGCGCGCGTGGCCGGGGCCGCGCAGCATCCCGATATCCGCCTGCTCGGCACCAGCGGCACGGTGACGACGCTCGCCAGCCTCTATCTCGAGCTGCCGAGCTATGACCGCAAGGCCGTGGATGGCCTGATCGTGCCCGCGCCCGAGATGCGCGCAATCAGCGCACGGCTTGCGGTGATGACCGCCTATGAGCGCGCGAGCTTGCCCTGCATCGGGCAGGACCGCGCCGACCTGGTGGTGGCGGGCTGCGCGATCCTCGAGGCGATCCTCGACCTGTGGCCGGCGCGGCGCCTGGGGGTCGCCGATCGCGGCATTCGCGAAGGCATTCTTCGGAGCATCATGGCCGCCGAGCGCCACTCGGAACGCTCGTTGAAGGCGCTCAAGAGCCAGCGCGGCAACGGGCGCGGCGGGCGATGACCCGCGGCGTCAAGGACACCGGCAAGCGCGTCAAGACCGCCAAGGGCCGCACCGCGAGCCAGGTGCGATGGCTCGAACGGCAGCTCAATGACCCCTATGTGCGGGCCGCCAAGGCCGACGGCTACCGCAGCCGCGCGGCCTACAAGCTGATCGAGCTCGACGAGAAGTTCGGCCTCTTGAAGGGTGCCACCCGCGTGGTCGATCTCGGCATAGCGCCGGGCGGCTGGGCGCAGGTGGTGCGCCAGAAGCGCCCCAAGGCCGAGGTGGTGGGGATCGACCTCCTGGCCGTAGAGCCGCTCGAGGGTGTGACGATCTTCCAGATGGATTTCATGGACGACAAGGCCCCAGCGATGCTGGCCGAGGCTTTGGGAGGGCCGCCCGATCTGGTGATCTCGGACATGGCCGCCAACACCGTGGGCCACAAGCAGACCGATCACCTGCGCACCATGGGCCTCGTGGAAGCGGCGGCGTGGTTCGCGGTGGAGAACCTCGCGCCGGGCGGAGGCTTTGTCGCCAAGGTGCTCGCCGGGGGGACCGACACCGATCTGCTGGCGCTGCTCAAGAAGCACTTTGCCAGCGTCAAGCACGCCAAGCCGCCGGCGAGCCGCAAGGGATCGTCGGAGTGGTATGTGATCGCTCAGGGCTTCAAGGGGTGAGAGCCGCGCGCGTCGGCGGCCCTTCGTAACTCAGCGCCCTGCGCCCGGGTTCGAGGGAACCGGCTGCTCGGTAGCATTGGCGCCCGCAGCCTCCGGCGCGCTTGCTTCCTCGCCCTCGACCGGGGCGGCCGCCGCGGCAGGATCGACGGTCCCCGTGGCCGCCGCATCGGCAACGAAGGCCGGGACGGGCAGATTGGTGCCGATCGAGTTGAGATACATCGCGATCGCGGCGCGATCCTCGATCTTGGAGAGGCCGGCGAAGCTCATCTTGGTCCCCGGGACATAGCCCTTGGGGTTCTTGAGCCAGTCGTTCATCTTGTCCCAGTCCCAGGTGCCGCCCAGCGCCTTGAGTTCGGCGCTGTAGGCGAAACCGGCCTTGGCTGCGACGGGGCCGCCCATCACGCCGGCAAGGTTGGGGCCGATCCCGTTGGCGCCGCCCGCATCGACGGTGTGGCAGCTCTGGCACTTCGCGAAAGCCTTCTGCCCGGCGGCGATCAGTTCGGCAGCGGGTGTCTGGTTGAGCGCTTCAGCCATGGTCATTTCGGCCGCGCCGCCGCCTTCCTCGACCGCGCCCTCGATCACGTAGCCGAGCTTTTCGGGACGCTGCGGCTTGTCGCCGTGGAAATACTTGCCGGAGAGGATCGACAGACCCAAGCCCAGGCCCGCCGCAAACAGCACCCAGCCGGCGGCAGTGTTGAACAGATCGCCGCCACCGTTCTGGCCTGCGGCTTTGTCTTGCGAAGAGTTGTCCTGTGTCATCCCGCGCGCTCCATAGTGACGCCCCGCGGCGCGCGCAAGACAGATCGTGGCACATATGCTTGCGCCTTTTGCAAGTGAGCGCGCAAGGAGCCCATGCGGGACTTGTGCGCCCGCGCGCACGGCTCTAGGCGCTTGGGCCCATGCGATCCTTTCCCGGCCCGGCCCTCGAAATCGTCGAGCGGATGCAGCGCAGCGCTGCCGCCGATCCGGCGCGCGCGATCGCCTTCCAGGGTTCGCCCGGCGCCAATTCCCACCGCGCAGCGACCGAAGCGCGCCCCGATCTCGCCCCGCTCCCCTGCTTCAGCTTCGAGGACGCGCTGGAGGCGGTGAAGGACGGGCGCGCGGGGGCGGCGATCATCCCGATCGAGAATTCGCAGCACGGCAGGGTCGCCGACATCCACTTCCTGCTGCCCGAAAGCGGGCTCCACATTGTCGGCGAATATTTCATGCCGATCCACCATGCGCTGATGGCGCTGGGGAGCGGCCCGTTCGAGGCGGCCTACAGCCACCCGCAGGCATTGGGCCAGTCGCGGCGCTATCTGCGCGAGCGCGGGATCGTGCCGCTGAGCCATGCCGACACCGCGGGCGCGGCGGCCTATGTCGCCGAGCGCGGCGATCCTTCGGTCGCGGCCATCGCCCCCGCGCTCGCGGCCGAGCTCTACGGGCTCACGATCATCGAGAACAATGTCGAGGACAGCGCCGACAACATGACGCGCTTCGTGATCCTCGCGCAGCAAGCGCTCGCGCCCGCGGCGCTCGCGGGCAAGCCGGTGATGACCACCTTCATCTTCGAGGTGAAGAACATCCCCGCCGCGCTCTACAAGGCGCTGGGCGGGTTCGCGACCAATGGCGTCAACATGACCAAGCTCGAAAGCTACCAGCAGGGCACCAGCTTTGCCGCGACCACTTTCTATGCCGACATCATCGGCGCGCCGGGCGATCCGGCGGTGGACCGCGCGCTCGAGGAATGCGTCTTCCATTCCAAGGAATTGCGCATCTTGGGCAGCTACGAACAGGCGCGCGCACGGCCCTGAGCCGCCAGAGCGCGGCGGCGGACGCTGTTTCCCGTTGCACCTGCGCCGAGGGCATGCCACCACCGCGTCCGGGATGACCGCAGCGGCCGCACAAGCACCTTCCGATAGCCCAGCCAATTCAGGCGGATCGCCTCCCGTCGGATGGGAGGAGCTGCGCGCCGACGACAGCATCCAGTTCGCCCCCGTCATCATCCCTGAAACGCCCCCGCCCAAGCCCAGCTGGCTGTCGCAGCAGCTCGACGCCTTCTTCAGGTGGCTGGCCGAGGTGCTCGCCCCGCTGGGCGAGGCGATGGCGGATTCCTGGTGGTGGCTGCGCTGGGTGCCGGTGGTGCTGGTCGGCCTGTTCGCGCTGGTGCTGCTGATCCGCCTGATCGACCCCTCGCTGTTTCGCTTCGGGCGCAAGGCCCGGGCCGAGGGCGCGCCGGCACCGGAGGAGACATGGCGCCCCGATGCCGCCGCCAGCCTGGCGCTGCTCGAGGATGCCGACCGGCTCGCCGCCGAAGGCCGGTTCGACGAGGCGACCCACCTGCTGCTCCAGCGCAGCGTCGCCCAGATCAGCGCCGCGCGGCCCGACTGGGTGGAGCCTTCGAGCACCGCGCGCGAACTGGCCGCGCTGCCCGCGCTCCCCGGCCCGGCGCGCGACGCCTTCGGGGTGATCGCGACGCGGGTCGAGGCCTCGCTGTTCGCGCTGCGCCGGCTCGAACGCGCCGACTGGGAGGCCGCGCGCGCCGCCTATGCCGAATTCGCGCTTGCAAGATTCGACCGCAAGGCGCTCGCCGCATGAGCGCTGCCGCCGCACCAGCCCGCCCCGCCGCCTTCTCGCGCATCGGGGCCTTCGCGCTGATCGCGGGCGGGTTTGCGCTATTTCTCGCGCTGCTGTGGCTGCTGAGCGCGGACGCCGATTTCGGCGGGACGCGCGGGCGCGGGCAGGCGCATGCGGCCAGCAACGGGCTCAACGGCTACGCGGGGCTCGTCAAGCTGGTCGAGGCGCAGGGCTACACCATCGCATTGTCGCGCAATGCGCAGGGGCTCGAGACCCGCGACCTGCTGGTGCTCACCCCCGCGCCTTTCGCCGATCCCGAGGAGCTCGAGAATATCCTCACCGAGCGCCGCATGCTCGGGCCGACCCTGGTCATCATGAGCAAGTGGTGGGCGAGCACGCCCGGCCCCAATCTGCCGCCGCGGGTGCAGGCGAAGTTCAGGCGCGGCTGGGTGACGCTGGGCGGCGCGAGCCCGAGCGAGTGGCCGACCGAACTGCCGGACGGCTATCGCTTCGCGCACGCCATCCACCCGCGCAAGGCCAACGCCGTGGCCATCGACCTGGCGCCCCCGCAAGCGGCGCCCTCCGCCGCCCCCATGCCGAAAGCCAAACCTAACAAGCCCGCCCCCCCGGCACGCTGGAGCGGGATGGGGCTGTCGGGCACGCTCCCGCGCGAGGAGCTGCTCCATGCCGAGATCGGGGACGGGCAGCAGGCGCTGATCGTCGACACCGGGGGGCGGGTGCTCGCCTTCGGCATCGACCTCGGCCTGCGCGAGGAACCGGACACGCCGGAGGAGGAAGAGGCCGACATCTTCACCGAGCGCGTCTATCCGGTGATCGTCCTTGCCGACCCCGATCTTGCCAACAACTACGGCCTTGCCGACGCCAATCGCGCGGCCGCCGCGATCGCGCTGGTCGACCGGCTGGCCGACCCCGAGGAGATCGATCACGTCGTCTTCGACATGACGTTGAACGGCTTCGGCGCCTCGGAAAACCTGCTGACCCTCGCCTTCCGCCCGCCCTTCCTTGCCGCGACGCTGTGCCTGCTGGTCGCGCTGCTCATCGTCGGCTGGCGCGCGTTCCGGCGCTTCGGCCCGGCGGCGGCGAACGGCGGCCCCGACATCGCTTTCGGCAAGCGCCAGCTGATCATGAACGGCGCGGGCCTGATCCTGCGCGCGCGGCGCTTCCGGCTGCTGGGCGCGCCCTATGCCGCGCTCGCAGGCCGACGGCTGGCCGAGCGGCTCGGCCTCACGCGCCCCGATCCGGAGGGGATCGACGCAGCCCTTGCCCGCCGCCTTCCCGACGAAGAGCCCTTCACCCACCGCGCCGCGCGGCTGGAGGCGGCGACGAAGCCCGCCGACATCCTGGCCGCCGCACGGGGCCTCGATGATCTCGCCAACCGACTGCAACAGGGACCCAAATGACCATGACACTCGAAGACGTCCGGAGCCTCACGGGCGCCATCCGTGCCGAGATCGCCAAGGCGATCGTCGGGCAGGAAGCGATGGTCGACATGCTGCTGGTGGCGCTGCTCTCCGAAGGCCACGTGCTGCTCGAAGGCCCGCCGGGCACCGCGAAGACCTTCCTCGCGCAGAGCTTCGCGACCACGCTGGGCCTCGATTTCGGGCGCATCCAGTTCACGCCCGACCTGCTGCCCGGCGACATTCTGGGTTCCAACCTGTTCAACTTCCAGACCAGCCAGTTCACCCTCACCCGCGGGCCGATCTTCTGCGACCTGCTGCTGGCCGACGAGATCAACCGCACCCCGCCCAAGACCCAGGCCGCGCTGCTCGAAGCGATGCAGGAGCGCCGCGTAACGCTCGACGGCGAGACCCACCGGCTGCCGGATCGCTTCATGGTGGTCGCAACCCAGAACCCGATCGAGAACCAGGGCGTCTATCCGCTGCCCGAGGCACAGCTCGACCGCTTCCTGTTCAAGCTGCTGGTGCCCTACCCGGCCGAGGAGGAGGAGGCGCGGATCGTCGCCACCTACGGCAAGCGTTCGCGCCCGCAGCGTCCCGCTGACCTCGGCGTCACCGCTGTCACCACCGCCGAGGGGATCGCGGCTGCCACCGCCGCGGTCGGTGAGGTGACCGTGGCCGAGGACATCACCCGCTATGTCGTGCGCCTGATCCGCGCCACCCGCGAGCATTCGGAGCTCACCGTCGGCGCTTCCCCGCGCGCCGCAGTCCTGCTGGCGGGCTCGGCGCGCGCCCGAGCCGCGCTCGAGGGCCGGGCCTATGTGATCCCCGATGACGTCAAGGCGCTCGCGGTGCCGGTGCTGCGCCACCGTCTGACGCTCTCGCCCGCCGCCGAGATCGAGGGCCGCGACATGGAGGCGCTCGTGGCCGAACTGGTCGAAGCCACGGAAGCGCCCCGCTAGAACATGACCCCGCTGCGCCGCCGCTTCCTGCTGTTCATCACCGCGCCGCTGGGGCCGTTCCTGTTTGTGGTGCCGACCGAGCGTGCGGCGTGGAGTGCGGCCGCGCTCGCGCCGGTCGCGGTCGTGATCGCGGCGGCGCTGCCGGGGGCGTGGGTGCTCGCGCCGATCCTTGGGGCCGTGCTGCTGATCCTGGTCGGGATCGACGCCTGGCTGGCAGGCAAGCTCGAGGGCTGGGAGGTGCGCTCGGCCGACGATGTCGAGGTCGGCCAGCCGACCCGCATGGCGATCACCGCGCGCTTCGCCGGACGCCAGCCCTCGCGTGCGGCGGGCGCGCTGGCCTGTGATCCGCGGCTGGCGGAGGAGGGCCGCATAGCCCTGACTCTCGCCCCCGAACCCCATGGCGATGGCTGGCGCGGCGAGACCGTGCTCACCCCTACCCGCCGCGGCACCGCGCTTGTCGAGCGCGCATGGCTGCGCTGGGAAGGCCCGCTCGGGCTCGGTGCGCGGCAGACCGCCAATCCCATCGACAAGACCGTGCGCATCTGGCCCGATCTCTCGCCGGTGCGCTCGCCCGACTTGCAGACCTTCCTGCGCAATGCCCAGATCGGCCTCATCAACCGCCGCATCGACTGGAAGGCGAGCGCGCGCCACACCCGACTCTTCGCACGCGAGAACGAGAGCGAGCGCAACAACCAGATCGTCTTCGCCTTCGATTGCGGACAGGCGATGTGCGAGCCGGTCGATGGCCTGCCGCGCATCGACCGCGCCGTCAGCGCGGCGCTGACCTGCGGCTATGTCGCGCTGAAGGGCGGGGACAAGGTCGCGCTGTTCGGCTTTGCAAGGCGGCCGCAGCTGATGACCCCCTTCATCGGTGACGCCCGCGCCTTCCACCGCTTGCAGAGCGCCGCGGCCGGGCTCGATTACGAAGCCGTGGAGCCCAACTTCACGCTCGCGCTGGCCGAATTGACCGCGCGCCTCAAGCGCCGCTCGCTGGTGGTGGTGTTCTCCGACTTCACCGATCCCACGGCGGCCGAACTGATGGTCGAAAGCCTCGGGCGGCTGGTGAACAAGCATCTCGTGCTGTTCGTCACCATGACCGACAGCGAGGTCGAGGAGCTGATCGCCGCCCCGCCCGGCGACATCGCCACCCTCGCCCGCGCCGTCACCGCCGACAGTCTCGCGCAGCAGCGAAAGCTGGTGCTCACCCGGCTGCGGCGATTGGGGATCGACGTGCTCGAGGCCCCGTGGGAAAGCATCGGCCCGCGCCTGATCGACCGCTATCTCGCGATCCGCAGCAGCGAGGCAATCGGATGAAGGCTCCCGTCATTTCCTCGTGGTTCGGGCGCGGACAGGTGGAAGCCTCCCCCGATATCGAAAGCGCGGCGCTGCGCTCCGACCGCTTCCGGCTGGAGCGTGAAGGCGAGTGGAAGCGGCTGGAGGCGATCCTTGCCCGCATGGAGAGGGGCGGCCTCAGGCGCATCGCCGACGACGACCTGATCGCGCTCCCCGCGCTCTACCGCACCGCCGCCTCTTCGCTTTCGGTGGCGCGCGAGACGTCGCTGGACGCCGCCACCCTCGCCTATCTCGAGGCGCTGGTGCAGCGCGCGTGGTTCCAGGTCTATGGCCCCCGCATGGGCTTCGTGCGCTGGCTGCGCGGCTTCATCTTCGGCGGCTGGAGCCGCGCAGTGCGCGAATTGTGGCTCGACATCTGCATCGCGCTGTTCGTGATGGTGGCGGGCACGATCGTCGGCTGGCTGCTGGTGGTGCAGGACGAGGCGTGGTTCTTCCGCCTCTTCCCCGGCGGCATGATGGACCCGCGCCAGCCCGGTGCGAGCCGCGAGGAGTTGCTGCAGGTGCTGAAGCACGACGAAGGCGCCGCCGGGCTCGCCGGGTTCGCCGCGCAGCTGTTCAGCAACAACTCGGGGGTGTGCATCCTCGCCTTCGCGCTGGGCTTCGCCTTCGGCATCCCCTCGCTGCTGCTGCTGGTGCACAACATGGCGCTGATGGGCGTCTTGCTGTGGCTCTACAACGGGCAGAACCTGGTGGTGGAGCTCGCCGCGTGGCTTTCTGTGCATGGCACCACGGAGCTGTTCGGCATCATGCTCTCGGGCGCGGCGGGGCTGCATATCGGGCGCGCGATGGCCTTCCCGGGCAAGCTCCCGGTGCTGCAGGCCGCCGCCGCGGCCGGACGCCGCTCTGCGGTGGTGATGGTCGGCGTGGTCATCATGATGGTGGTCGCGGCCCTGCTCGAGGCCTATCCGCGCCAGCTGGTCGAGGACACCGCCTCCCGCTTCATGATCGGGGGCACGATGCTGGTGTTCTGGCTCAGCTATTTCTTCCTCTACCGCCCCGCCGCCCCCCCAGGTGACGCCCTCGCGCCGGAGCGCAGCGCATGAGCCCGCGCGCTCTTGTCCCTGCCCCGCGCGACGAGAAGCGCCTGCGCACCCTTGTCACCCCCGAGGGGCTCGCGCTCCCCATCGCCATCGCCCCCCGCACCGCGCGCGCGGGCGCACTGATCATCGATTTCATGATCCTGCTGTTCGGCCTGATCGTGGTCCAGATCACGATCTACTACATCGCCCGCGGGTTGCTCGAAGCGAGCGGCTTCAACCCCGACGAGATCTCGAGCGCCGCGCTCGAATTCCTCGGCATCTGCATGGCGCTGTTCGTGTTCTGCGCGTGGTACGGCTATTTCCTGGTGCAGGAACTGGGCCCGCGCGGGGCGACGCTGGGCAAGCGCATCGTCGGCATCCGTATCGCCGCGCGGGGCGGCACGCGCCTCACCCCGGAAGCGGTGATCGCGCGCAACCTGCTGCGCGACATCGAGCTCTTCTACCCCCTCGTCACCCTGTTCATTCTCTCGGTGCTGGCCGAGCGGGGCGAGCCGATCGGGGTGCTCGGCTGGGTCGTGACCGGCTGGTTCGCGCTGTTCCTGCTGTTCCCCTTCTTCAACCGCGACGCCCTGCGCGCGGGTGACATCGTCGCGGGCACCTGGGTGGTCGAGCGCCCGCGCGCCAAGCTCGCCAAGGTGCTCTCGGTCGAGGGTGCCGCGGCCGTCGCCGGATCGAGCGAGATCACCGGGGTGCGCTATGCCTTCGGCGAGGCGGAGCTTTCGATCTATGGCGAGAAGGAGCTCCAGACCCTCGAGCGGATGCTGCGCGACAGCCCGCCCGAGGCGCTCCAGGCGGTCCACGCCACGATCTGCCGTAAGATCGGCTGGGATCCGGGCGCGGGCGACGAACGGGCTTTCCTCGAGGCCTTCTATGCGCAATTGCGGGCGAAACTGGAGGCCGACCTGAGGTTCGGCAAGCGCAAGGCGGACAAGTTTGCATGAGGATGGATCGGCGTTTCTTTCTGGGCGGCACGCTGGCGCTGGGCGCGGGCGCGTGCATTCCGCCCGACCAGTCCCCGCTCGGACGCCTCGTGGCGGAGCTGCGGATCATCGAAGCCGCGGGCGGCGGCACGCTCGGGGTCGAGATTTTCAACACCGTCACCGGGGCGAGCGTCGGGATCAATCAGGACCGCCGCTTCGGGCACGCCTCCTCGTTCAAGTTCTCGCTCGCGGCAATGGTGCTGGCGCTTGATGCGGCGGGACGGATCGACGCGGACCGACAGGTGCGCTGGAGCGAGGCCGATCTCATGTGGGTCTCGCCCTTCACCCGTGAGCGGCTTTCGACCGGTGCGACCTTGCGCGAACTGGCGCGGGCGACACAGATCACCTCCGACAATACCGCCGCCAACGTGCTTCTGCGCGAGCTGGGCGGCCCGGCGGGGCTGACCGCCTTCTGGCGCAGCATCGGCGACGAGGTCAGCCGCCTCGACCGCTACGAGCCCGAGATGAACCTCGTCACCGCCGCCGAATA
Organism: Erythrobacter donghaensis; assembly: GCF_001557325.1. Lineage (GTDB taxonomy): Bacteria > Pseudomonadota > Alphaproteobacteria > Sphingomonadales > Sphingomonadaceae > Erythrobacter > Erythrobacter donghaensis_B. The sequence goes on along the minus strand of NZ_LSJS01000099.1, from coordinate 436 downwards.
CCGAGACACCACCACGCCCGCCGCCATGGCGCGGACGGTGGCGAAGATCGTCTATGGCGACGTGCTGCCGGAGAAGGAACGCGCCGAGCTCAAGGGCTGGATGGTCGCAACCGAGACCGGCCTAAAGCGCGTGCGGGCGGGGCTGCCGGAAGGCTGGGTCGCAGGCGACAAGACCGGCACCAGCGGGCTTATCGGGGCGACCGAATACAACTACATCGACATCGGCTTTGCCGAAGGGCCCAAGGGCGAGGGTCCACTGACCTTCGCCTGCTATTTCCGCGCGCGCCAGACGGTCGACGAGATGCTTGCCTCGGGACAGGAGACGCTCGCCCGCGTGGGCCGCATCATCAAGGAATTCGCCGAGCCCGAGCGCGGGCTTCCGCTGGTGGGGAAGCTGTACTAGATCCTCCCTCCCTTGGGGGAGGGGGGTAGGGGG
>NZ_LSJS01000098.1 GCF_001557325.1 Erythrobacter donghaensis | reverse complement strand
TGCGTCAGCCCCCGCTGGCGCGCGTCAATCCGCTCCCGCCCTCGGGGCAGGAGCGCCACCGGTCCATGGGATTAGGAGGTAAGATCAGTCGCTGATGCTGGATAGAATGATGTCTGTGTAGACAGAGGCTGCCTGTGGTGTCTGGTCGGCGAAGTCGTTTTCGAAGGTGATGCTCGGAATGATCTTTCCAGATCCCTCGCGGGCTTCGAGCAATCTTCGCGCATGAAGCCGGTCCGCGCTGTGGATTGCCGACGCCAAAATGAGCAGGCTCTGTGCCTGTGTTTGCTCAGGAGTCTTCCTTCGTTTGCTGCGGACCTGTCCTATGTGGAGCTTCACGACCGCGTCGTTTCCGACCATGTCAATTTGCCGTTCCACCACCATGCTGGTTCGCAGACTTCCGTGGAACGCGTCTGCCTCCATTATGATGCGGTGTCTGGGATTTAGTTGTTTCGACTCGGACTTGCTTGACCCGAACGGAATGCCATTCTCCTCGCTGCCGCTGAAGAGTGTAAAGCTGTTCCAGAACCGCTCGATCTGTCGCAACATCCGGGCCACCGGATTCGAGCCGTATGGTCCGAAGTCGCCCTCGTTGATTCTTCCATCGCGTCGATATTTAGAAATGAACCGAGCATCGATCGGCTCAGGTATCGCCATTATTGTGGTATCCATCGTCGTCAGTTGCGGTGTGTTGTGGGTCGTCACTTCCGTCGGATTGTAGTCTGGGTGGGCATTGAGGATCGGCGCGCCGAGATCGATGCCGTTCGACGCTGAGTAGATGAGCTGGCACGGCGCGCCGATCAGTTCCAACTGGTGTGAGTCGATTTGTGCGCCCTTGAGCAGCGGTGACCGCCGCTTGCCGAAAATCAGGTACTCCGCAGCCTTATCGATCTCCCGGGTCATCCCGTCGTCATGGTAATTGGGGTTGAAGCTACGGACGCAGGCGAGGCAAGCGTCGAGAAAGAGCTGAAAGTTTGTGCCGCGCGCGTAGCGCGGTCCACGGTCTGTTTTGATCTCAAGGTCGATATCGCCGACTTGCGCAGCGCGGCGCATGACGCTGCCGTAGAGGTAGACCTGTGTGATCGTGAATAGTCGGTCGGGGTCCTGATTCAGCTCATCGATGTGCTTGAGCAGCGCCATCAGAGCCGCGTCTGCCTTGGCGAGGTCGGTCTTCTTCATGCTCTTCGATTGCATTACCGCTCGGCCAACGGGCGTAATATCGAGGCCGGTTTCATCGATAAGCCCCAAGAGTTCTGCTACGCGCAGGGCATGCGCCCCATGGGCGCTAGTTTCGAACTTCGACCGCAAGCCGACGAAGGATCCCCGATCATTTGTGCGCGTGAGTGACCTCAGGCCCTCCTTCAGGGCTGTCACCGGCGTGCCGGCGATCTTATGGTTCGGCGGGAACGAGAGTGACAAGTTACTGTCCTTTCATGCTGGCCGGCGGCGCGGCTTTCGTTTCGTTCGCCATTTTTGATGGCGCGGCGAGTTGCCCTGGCTGAGGTGATCAGCCCTCGCTCCGCCTGATCGACCGCGTCGGCGTAATGTTCTGCATCGCTCAACAGCTCGCTGAGTTCAGGATCGTTGATCGAAACGGCGTAGCTGTGTGCATACTCCCTGATGACCTCCGGTGTTGGCAGGCCTCGCTCGGCGTGATCATCGAAGAACCGTTTTGGCAGCTTGATCAGTCGGTCGGGCATTTTGAGATCCTCGTGTTGCGAGGCCTCGTGCTCAGCCGGTCAGGACTGCTCGAGCTCCTCTACGATTTGTTCGGCATGCACCGGCGGTGCGAACCAGCATCGGAATTGAGGTTTCCATGCCGCGCGGCCCCGAACGGTGTCGGCGACGAGTTCACTCTGACGTGAGCCGCGCGGTGTCCAGAATGAGATGTCGCCATTGTCATAGCGCTTGATCCATACCTTGCCTTGGCTTGTCTCGATGATGTCTTGGTCTGCCATGGCTCGCGTTTTCAGGGGCTTCGTCCGGGCGGTCAAGATGGTCTCGCTTCGCGCGCTTTCTTCAAATGTCGCGCCCGGATGGCCTCTTCCTGGCGCGCGATTTTAGCTTCGAGCCCGCCAATGTCGTTTCCATGCTCTTCAATCCCGACTGCGAGGCGGTGCTGAAACTCGGCCTCATGGGCTTTCGTCCAGCTGGTCGAGTGTCTTCCGAAGGTGTGTGGAAGGGAGTGCGAGCGCGTCTGCGCTTCTGCTTCGCGTTGTACCCGTGCGCGCAGGCCGGCCAGTCGGTACTTGTTTTGCTCAAGCGCCGCTCGCATCCGGTGAAGCTCTTCGTCCTTCACGTACGTTCTCCCGGCGCGTCTCTTGCAATGAGATCGATAAGACCCGGATCGAGATGGTATGACAGCATCTGTGCAAGCTTGCATGCACGCTCGATTGTGCCGGCAGAGACGCCGAATTCCGCGTTGAGGCTCTCGAGGGTGTCACTCGTTCGGCCCTCGATCAGCTGATGCAGATAGCCTGCGTCCCGGGTGATCGAGAAGGGCCATGTATGTGCCACTCCCACTACAGCCTCGCTCGGTATCAGGAGCGTATCGCCCGTTTTGATGCTCTCATCTGTCTGCACCGCATCATAGGCGTTGCCCGTCGTCTCGAAGGCATGGATCCGCCACGTCATGAATGCGAAGCGCTCGCTGTCTGTCAGCATGACAGCCTCAGCCCTTCGAAAGCGCGCTCTGCGAGTTGCGGATAGGCAGCGATGAGATTGCCGTGCAGCTGTTCGTTCTCGCGCGGGAAAAATTGGCCCGTCGGTCCTGGGCGCGTTATTCGCATGGCGCTCATGATCGCGCCCGCAACGAAGGATGCCATGTCGCATGCGTCATTGAGCGTGGCGAAGTCGGGGCGCTGGAATCCTGCCCGCAGCCAGAATTCGACACCCGCCTCCACCGTGACGAGGTACTGGGCATGCGGGCTCGTATCGCAGCAGGTCTCGTCGATGACGGCCTCCACGGTCCGGTAGGTTCCGAAGTCGTGGGCGTTCGCTTTGATCCGCAGCGTAATCCCCGCCGGCGGGAGCCCTGCGACAGCAAACAAGGCTGCTTTGTAGATCGCCGCTTCGGCGTGGTTCACCACAGCGAAATTCTCCGTGTGCCCGACCTGCGCGCAGTCTTCACCCCAGGGTGCGCCGCCGCAGTCCATCGTCCATTTTCTTCCAGTCATCGAAGCCTCCTTCTTGGTTCGCTTCGATCCTCCCTCTCCTCTTTCTTGCCTGGGATCGGTTGGTTCTCGGGAGCATGATGCAAAAAAGAAGGCCTGCCACCCCGGGTCGGAGATGGCAGGCCTTAGAGGGACGCGAGAGCGTGGGGGGGCGCTCTCACTGGGGTCGCGCTGCTTGTGGGTCAGGCTCCCGCGGTTTCGGGCACCTTGGCCTTGCCCTTGGGGGCGGGCG
>NZ_LSJS01000097.1 GCF_001557325.1 Erythrobacter donghaensis | reverse complement strand
GGGCTCGGAGATGTGTATAAGAGACAGTCGACCGGCTGGTCAACCGCGAGGGCTACACTCTGAAAGGTGCCGAGGCGGTGCTGCGTTCGGCCGCTCGCTCCCCGCTGGACCGCCGCAGGGACGACCGGCGCGCGGGCGACCGGCGTGCCGACGCTATCGAGGGCGCCGCACCGGGGGTGCGAATTGCTGTCGCCGAAGGGCCGGAAATGGGCGAGGTGATCGCCGGGCTCAAGGCGGTGCGCGCACGGCTCGCGGCGGCGCTGGAGGCTTAAGGGCCTACTCCGCCGCCAGCAGCGCCGCCTCTCCGAGATCGACGCTCACCAGCCGCGAGACGCCTTTCTCCGCCATCGTCACCCCGAACAGGCGGTGCATCCGGCTCATCGTCACCGCGTTGTGGGTGACGATCAGGTAGCGGGTGGTGGTGGTCGCGACCATCGATTCGAGCAGGTCGCAAAAGCGCTCGACGTTCGCGTCATCCAATGGCGCATCGACCTCGTCGAGCACGCAGATCGGGGCGGGGTTGGTGAGGAACAGCGCGAAGATCAGCGCGGTTGCGGTCAGCGCCTGCTCGCCGCCGGACAGCAGCGACAGCGATTGCAACCGCTTGCCCGGCGGCTGGGCGTAGATTTCGAGACCGGCCTCGAGCGGATCGTCCGAATCGACCAGCGCAAGGTGTGCTTGGCCCCCCTCGAACAACCGGGTGAACAACACCCGGAAATGCCCGTCTACCGCCTCGAAAGCGGCGCGCAGCCGCTCGCGGCCCTCCCGGTTGAGGTTGCCGATCGAGCCCCTCAGCCGCGCGATCGCCTCGACCAGTTCGGCCTGTTCCTCGGCTGACGATCCGTGTTCGGCCTCGATCCGGGCGAGTTCGTCGGCGGCGACGAGGTTGACGGGGCCGATCCGTTCGCGCGCGGCGGTGAGCTTATCGAGCTCCTCGGATTCCTGCGCGGCCTGCGCAAGGTCGCTTTCCTCGAAGCCGAAGCGTGTCCCGAGCAGCGGCGGGGGGCACTGGAAGCGTTCGCCCGAGATGCGCGCCATCTCGGCGCGGCGCAGTTCCTCGTTCTCGGCGCGCGCGGCAAGGCTGGCGCGGGTTTCGCGGGCCTGGGCGAGGACCTCGGTGCATTGCGCGAGCGCGGTGTCGGCGGCGCGCTGGCGGCTGTCTGCCTCGCGCATCACGGCGTCGACCTCGGCGAGTTCGGCGGCGAGCCGCGTGCGTGTGGCCTCGCCCGCCTCGATCTCGGCGGCGAGCGCGGCGGGCTTGGCGGCGATGACGGCGTGCTCCTCGGCAATCTCGGCGAGGCGGCGGCCGGTTTCGGCCATGCGCCGCTCGGCGTCCGACGCGCGCGCCTGCCAGCCGGCGTGGTCGGCCTGCTGCCCGGCGAGCCGCTCGCGCGCGACGGCGAGCGCCTGATCCTGCGCGGCGAGATCAGCCAGCGCAGCCTGCACCGCCGCGCGGGCGGCGGCGTTCTTCGCTTGCGCCGCATCGAGCGCAGCCCGGCCTGCATCGCGGGCGGGGAGCTTTTCGCGGGCGGCCTCGGCTGCGGCGACGTCTTCGCGCGCGGCGGCGATCTGGGCCTCGATGTCGGTGGCGCTGGCGGCAAGTTCGGCGAGGCGCGCGGCAAGGCGTTCCTTGGCGGCTTCAGCCTGATCGAGACGGCGCAGCGCCTGCCGCTCGGCCTCGATCGCGCCCGCGATGCCGCGTTCCTGCGCGACGAGGCCGGTCTGCAAGCTGGCGAGTTCCTCGCGGCAACCCTTGTCCTCGGCCTCGGCACGGGCGACGGCTTCGCGCAAGGGGGGAAGGGCGGCTTCGAGTTCGGCGAGCCGGTTGGCGGCTTCGAGCTGCGCGGCCTCCGCCGCCCCTTCGCCGCGCGCGACGAAACCGTCCCATCGCCTGAGGTGGCCGGCGCGGGTCACCAGCCATTCGCCGGGGGCGAGCGTGCGGCCATCGTCGGCATCGACGCAGTGCACCAGCGCGAGGCGCGCGGCGAGTTCCTCGGGGCATTGCGGCAGGCGCTTGGCGAGGCTGTCGGCGACCGGTTGCGGCGCAGCCGCCCCGGTCCAGAACCTCCCGTCCGGCGTGCCAGCGGGCGCGCCCAAAGGCGACTTTCCGTCGCGCCCCAGCACCGCGGCGAGCGCGCGTTCATAGCCGGGGGTGACGGTCACCCGGTCGAGCGGGGTCGCCATGCCCTGCCGCCCGGCCTCGCGCTTGGCACGCGCCTCACGGTCGCGGGCGAGGGCGGTGTGCTCGCGCTCGACGCCTGCCAGTTCAGCGCGCGCAGCGGCGAGAGCGCTGGCGACTTCGTCACGCCGGACTTGCAGGTCGGCCTTGCGCGCCTGATCTTCGGCGAGCTTTGCGCGTAGGCGGGCGAGGTTGTCGGCCGCTTCGTCCGCAGCTTCGCGCGCGGCGATCACGTCGGCTTCCGGATCGCCCGCGCTTTCGAGTTCAGCGCGGGTGCGGGCGAGGCGGGCGGCCTCGGCCTCGATCCGGGCGAGGCGGGCCTGTGCCTGCTCGACCGCGGCTTCGGCAACGCGCCATTCGGCCTCGACGCCGGCCTGATCGGCGGTGGCCTTGGCGAGCGCGAGTTCGGCCGCGCGGCTGGCGCGTTCCCTGTCCTCGGCCTTCTCGGCGAGCAGGGGCCGCGCGGCCTCGGCCGCTGCTGCCGCCGCCCGACTGACTTCAAGTTCCTGCGTGAGCCGCGCCAGCGCCTCGACTGCGGCGCTGGTCAGGCGGTCGGCATCCGAGCGGTCTTCCTCGAGCCGCACCCGCTGGCGCTCGAGATCGCGCAGCCGGGTCTCGGCGGCATCGAGCTTTTCCGCCAGAGCCGCCATCCGGTGCCCGTGCGCGCTGGCATCATCGCGCCGGTCGGCAAGTTCATCGCGCGCTTCGGCGAGGGCTGCGGCGGCCTCTGCCTGCTCCTTCTGCACCACCTCGACCGCCTTCTGCGCCTCGGCGACCCGCGCCTCGGCACCCTCGGCGGCGGCGCGCGCGGCCTTGGCGGCAGCGGCCGCCTCGCGCCAGCGCGCGAACAGCAGCCGCGCTTCGGCGGCCTGAATGCGATTGGTGAGTTCGGTGTAGCGCTCGGCCTGCTTGGCCTGGCGCTTGAGCGAGGCGATCTGCGCGTCGAGCCCCGCCATGAGGTCCTCGAGCCGCGCGAGGTTGGTCTCGGCGGCGCGCAGCTTGCTTTCGGCATCCTTGCGGCGGACGTGGAGGCCCGCGATCCCCGCCGCCTCCTCGAGCATGGCGCGGCGCTCGGCGGGCTTGGCAGCGATCACCTGCGCGATCTTGCCCTGACTGACGAGCGCGGGGGAGTGCGCGCCGGTCGCGGCATCGGCGAAGGTGAGCGCCACATCCTTGGCGCGCACGTCCCTCCCATTGACGCGGTAGGCCGATCCCGCGCCGCGCTCGATCCGGCGGGTGACGACCAGCTCCTCGCCGCCGTCATCCGAGGCGTGGAGCACGACTTCGGCAAAATCGCGCGGGGGGCGGGTGGAGGTGCCCGCAAAGATCACGTCCTCCATTCCCCCTGAGCGCATCGACTTGGCCGAGGTTTCTCCCATGACCCAGCGAATCGCTTCGAGGAGGTTCGATTTGCCGCAGCCATTGGGGCCGACGACGCCGGTCAGTCCGGGCTCGATGCGCAGTTCCGCCGGCTCGACGAAGCTCTTGAAGCCGCTCAGCTTGAGCCGGTGGATCTGCATTGCGATGCTGTCGCGCCCCCGCGTGCCGCCTCAGCGCGCGCCGGCGCGCTGGAGCTTGGGTTCGAGGTCGGCCCAGGAGCTGCCTTCGACCTTGTTGCCGTTGAGCACGAAGGTCGGGGTCTGGCTGATGTTGTCCTCGGTGCCGTAAGCTTCCGAAATCTTCGAGATCTTCTCGAGGCTGGCGAAATCGCCAAGGCAGGTGCGGGCCTGATCCGCGCTGATCCCGCGCGCGGCGAAGAATTCGTAGAGGCCGGTCAGCTCGCCGAAGCGCACGAAGCGCTCGTTCTCGGGGAAGGTGTTGAGATCGGCGAGCGCGGATTCATTGGCAAAGGCGCGCTGCTGGATCGGGCCGAGATTGGCCCAGATCTGGTCGGCAAGAGGAATTGCGGCCTCGGGCGCCGAGCAGCCGATCAGGCGGGTCAGCGCAAGGTCGAGCGGGCCGTGGATCACAAAGCTGCGGAATTCGAAGCTGACGCGCCCCGAATTGACGTATTGCTCCATCAGCGGCTTCATCGCTTCTTCGGAAAAGCGTGCGCAGGCCGGGCAGGTGAGCGAGCCGTATTCGACCAGCTTGATCGGTGCATCGGGGTTGCCGACGAGGTAGCCGCCCTTTTCGGTCGCGACGGCCTTCTGCGACCAGGTCGTGCCCGCCGGCGGCGCGACGATCGGCAGCGGCTCGCTGCTGGCACCATCGGAGGTGGCTTCCCCGCCGCAGGCCGCGAGCAGGAGCGGCGCGATGGCGGCAAGGCAGAGCGAGAAGAAGCGGGTCAGGGTCATCGGTAATCCTCGGGCGTTCGCTAAGGAGGGGGGGAAAGGATAGCCCCGCGCGCGCCTTGCCAGCAAGCATGGCCGCGCCAGGGGTGTGAACAAGCTGTGGGCGCGTCAGTCGGCCTTGGCGGTGAACCGCGTCCGCAGCAGCGGGTAGAGCGCCTCCCAGCTGTGGACATCGGCGAGCAGCTTGCCGTCCATCGCGAAGCTCGGCGTGCTGTTGACGCCGAATTCGGCGGTGTCGGCCTCGTCGTTGCGGAGCAACTCTTGCGCGGCAGCGTCGTCGGCGACGCAGGCGTCGAGCTCGGCCTTGGACTGTCCCTTGGCGGCGAGCATCGCGGTGAGACCCAGCGCGCTCGCGGCGTTCTGGCGGCCGCCCCGGTCGCCGCGCTGCCAGATCGCCTGCTGGCTCTGCGGGGCGGCGCGCGCCTTGCCGAGCCAGTCGGCCTGGGCGAGGATCAGCGTGCGGTGCCGCACCTTGAACTGCGCCGGATCGCCGCAATTGGCGAGCAGCGTCACGGCAAGATCGAGCCCATTGTGGATCCTCGGGCGCACCTCGACGGTCAGCTTGCCCGGGCCGAGCAACACCACATCGAGCGCCGGCTCGCCGCGCGCGGCGAAATCGGCGCAGTGCGGGCAGGTGTAGCTGATGAACTCGACCAGCGTGGTCTTGGCCTCGGGGTTGCCGATCAGGTGGCCGCGTTCGGTGCGGGTGACGGTGTTCTGCCAGTTGCCGGCCTTGGGCTTGGGCCCGAAGCTGCTCTCGGGTCGCGAAAGATCCTGTGCGGCGGCAACGCCGGTCGCGAGCATCAGGGCAGCGGCGGCGGCGGTGAGGAGGGGCTTCAGCATGAGGGGTCGTCTTCCGGTGGGGTCGTGGTTTCGCTGTTCGAGAGGCTGCGGGCGAGCGATTCGAGCACGGTGCGCAGTTCCGGGTCGCCGATATCGCGCAAGCTGTCGCCCAATTCCAGCGGGATCGGCTTCAGCGAGGGCGGGGCCTTGGCGGGGCGGCCGTCCGCAGGGGGCGTGACCGCCCCGTGCCGCAGCTTGACGCGGGCGACGGCGCGGTAGCCGAAGAAGCGGTTCACCCGCTCGATGATTTCCGGGATCACCTGGGTGATGAGCGGCGCGTGGGCCGGGATCACGACCAGTTGGAGGATGCCTTCGGCCTTCTCGCCCGGGGGAAAGCGGATCGCCTCGGGGCTGCACACGCGGGCGTGCTTCGGCCCGACGATCTCGGGCCAGCGGGTGACGACCGAGCTTTGCACGAAGCCGAAGCGGCGGAAGGCGGTGCGGCCGATCTCGGGCATGAGATCGCCGATCGCCTTCGCCTCCTGACCGCGGGGGCGGGTATAAGGTTTGGGAGTCTTGGGTGTGCCGCTTTTCATGGGTCCGCCCGCCATGCCATAGGCCGCGCGTGACTGCCAGTATCTCGGAGAATCTGCTCGAATGGTATGACCGCAATGCGCGCGACCTGCCGTGGCGTCTGCCGCCGGGAGCGCCGCTGCCGAAAGACCCGGCATGGCCCTACCGCGTGTGGCTGTCCGAGGTGATGCTCCAGCAGACCACCGTGGCGGCGGTGAAGCCCTATTTCGCGAAGTTTCTGGACATCTGGCCGACGGTCGAGGCGCTCGCGGCCGCCCCGGATGATGACGTCATGGCGGCATGGGCGGGGCTCGGCTACTATTCGCGCGCCCGCAACCTTCTGAAATGCGCGCGCGCCGTGGCGGAGCGGGGCGGGTTTCCCTCGACCGAAGCCGAATTGCGCGCGCTCCCCGGCCTCGGCGACTACACCGCCGCTGCTGTGGCGGCGATCGCCTTCGGGCGGCGCGCGGTGGTGGTCGATGCCAATGTCGAGCGGGTGGTGGCGCGGCTGTTCGCCATTGCCGAACCGCTGCCGGGGGCGAGGAAAGCGATCCGCGCCGCCGCGGCCACCGTCACGCCGGACAGCCGCGCGGGCGACTTCGCGCAAGCGATGATGGATCTCGGCAGCCACGTTTGCACCACTCGGGCGCCGCGCTGCCTGCTGTGCCCGCTCGCCGACAGCTGCGCCGGCCGCCTTTCCGGCGAGCCCGAACGCCTGCCGGTGAAGCCCCCCAAGAAACAGGTGCCCGAGCGGCGCGGCACCGCCTTCTGGATCACCCGCGCGCGGGGCACGCAGGTGTGGCTCGTCACGCGCCCGCTCGAGGGGATGCTCGGCGGGATGCGTGCGCTGCCCGACGATGGCTGGAGCGCCCAGGGGGATGGCTCGGGCAAGGCGCCGCTCGCGGGCGAATGGCGGCGCTTGGGCGCGGTGCGGCACGGCTTCACCCATGCCCACCTGACGCTCGAGGTGCAGGCGCTCGAAACCCTGTCGCAGCCGCGCGGGGCGGGGCAGTGGTGGCCGGTGGAGCGGATCGGCGAGGCGGGGCTTGCGACGCTCTTCGCCAAGGCGGCGCGGCTTGCGCTGGCGGAGCGTTAGAAGATCCCGCCGCCCAGCGTCAGCCGCACGCCCGCGATCAGCAGCACCACTAGGCAGAAGTTGCGCCCCCCGTCCTTCGAGGACAGCGCGCCGAGAATGACGCCCACCACGATCAGCGGCAGTGCGAACCAGTTGCCCCAGCCGAAGAACGGAACCTGCGCGGGGATGACGATCACCAGGCTGACAAGGCCGACGAGATAGGCAAGGGCGTTGAGCATGTGTCTTATATAGATAAGACACCGGGCGCATGCAAGCCGCCTTGCGCGGATTGACGGGGCCCACGCCCTGCCGCAGACAGGCGCGCGAAAATGCCGCTTGGAGATTCTTCCCGATGCCCTTCGACACCCTCCTCCAGCCCCAGGTCTCGCGCCGCTCGCTGCTGCGCTACAGCGCGATGTTTGCTGGCGGCGCTGCCCTTTCGGGCCTGCCCTTCGGCCGCGCCGCCTTTGCGCATGATGCCGCCGAAAGCTGGCCCAATGTCGCGGCGCTGGCGGACCGGTATGTGAGCGGGCGGAAGGTCGCCAACCTGTTCCTGACCTTCGGCTGGGACCAGCAGCCCCACGCGCACACCGTCGGCGGCGGGACGCTGGCGCTGGGCAAGCCTGCGCCGGTCGACGAGAATTCGCTGTACCGCATCTATTCGATGTCCAAGCCGATCACCGGCATGGCGACGATGATCCTGATCGACGAGGGCAAGCTCGGCCTCGACCAGCCGGTGCACGAGATCCTCCCGGCCTTCCGCGACATGCAGGTGCTGGTCGATCCCGAGGGCTCGCTCGACGACACCGTGCCGGCCAATCAGCCGATCACGATCCGCATGCTGCTGACCCACACCGCCGGGCTCGGCTACCAGATCATCAGCAAGGGGCCGCTCCAGAAGGCGTTCAACCAGCAGGGCCTGATCGGCGGGCGGGTGAGCCGCATGCCGATCCCGGGGATCGAGCCGGTCACGCCAGCGCCGGGCCTCGCGGTCTGGGCCGACCGCCTCGCCGAGCTGCCGCTGATGTATCAGCCGGCCACCAAGTGGAGCTATTCGGCCTCGATCGACCTGCTCGGCCGGGTGATCGAAGTGGCGAGCGGGATGGAGTTCGAGGCCTTCCTCAAGCAGCGCATCTTCGATCCCTGCGGCATGACCAGCACCTTCATGCAGGTGCCCGCCAGCGAGGCGCACCGCCTCACCGACAATTATGGCATCGTCGGCGGCACGCCGTTTCCGATCGATCCGGGCGCGGCCTCGGTCTTCCTCGATCCGCCCGAAGTCGCAGCGGGCGGCGGGGGCCTCGTCTCGAGCCCCAAGGACTACGACCGCTTCCTGCGCATGCTGCTCGGCTACGGCACATTGGACGGCAAGTTCGTCATGAGCGAGGAGGCGGTGCGCGTCGGCACCTCCAACCTCATCCCGGCGAGCGTCGACCTCAAGGGCAGCTGGCTCGAGGGTGAGGGCCACGGCGCAGGCGGGCGCTCCAAGGGGTCGAGCTTCGGTTGGGGCGGGGCGGCGGGCACGCTCGGCGCGGTCGACTTCGACCTCAAGCTGCGCTCGTGCCTGTGGACGCAGTACATGCCGTCCGAGGCCTATCCGATCCGCGACGAATTCATGGCCGCGCTGGAGAAGGACCTCGCCGCGATGCGCGCCATGAAGAAGGCCGCCTGATGCACGCGCCCGCTCCTGCCGCCGGGTTGATGGCCTTTTCGGGTTCGCCGCTCGACCGTGCCGATCACATCCGCGTCGATCCCGAGGCGCTGGGCGGGCTGATGAACTGGCGCGCGAAGGTGCTGCTGCTCGACGGGCTGCTGCCGGGGGTGGACGAGCAGGGCGGGCTCGTCTGGGGCAGCCTCGCCGACGTGCCCGAGGATGCCGAGCTGGTGTTCCTCGGGATGCTCGAGGGCAAGGCGCATTTCGCTCCCGTGCCGGGCGAGGGCGCGGAGGGGCCGGCCTATGCCATGCCGAGGGCGTGGCAGCTGATGACCCAGCTCGCGCCGCCGGATCTCGCGATCTATGGCGGGGCGCGCAGCCTCGTCGACTGGCACGCGCGCCACCGTTTCTGCGCGCGCTGCGGCTCGGCCACCAGCCTTGTGAAAGGCGGGTGGCAGCGGCACTGCGACAATTGCGGTGCGGACCACTTCCCGCGCACCGATCCCGTCACGATCATGCTGGTCGAGCATGAGGACCGCCTGCTCCTCGGCCGCCAGCCGCGCTTTCCGCCGAAGATGTATTCGGCGCTCGCGGGCTTTGTCGAACCGGGCGAGACCATCGAGGAGGCGGTCGCGCGCGAGATCCACGAGGAGGCGGGGGTGCGGGTGCGCGATGTGAAATACATCGCCAGCCAGCCCTGGCCTTTCCCGAGCCAGCTGATGATCGGCTGCACCTCGGTCGCGGACGACCCCGAACTCACCATCGACGAGACCGAGCTCGAGGACGCGCGCTGGTTCACCCGCGCCGAACTCGAAGCCGCGCGCGCGGCGGGGGAAGCGGGGACCGACCTGCTCTACTTCCCGCGCCCCTTCGCCATCGCCCATCACCTCGTCTCATGGTGGCTCGACCGATGACCGCTCCGCAAAAACTCACCATCGACATCTATTCCGATGTCATGTGCCCCTGGTGCCTGATCGGCTACGGCCAGCTGACCAAGGCGCTCAAGGAACTGGAAGGCGAGATCGCAGGCGAAATCCGCTGGCGGCCTTTTGAGCTGAACCCGCAGATGCCCCCCGAGGGCGAGGAGCAGGAAGCCCACCTCCGCCGCAAATATGGTCGTCCCGCCGAGGAGGGCGCGCGGATCCGCGGCCAGATGAAGGCAATTGCCGAGGGCGCGGGGGTGTCGCTGTCGTGGGAGGGCGAGGGTGAGGCCCCGCCCGCGATGATGTGGAACACCCGCGATTGCCACAAGCTGCTCGCCCTTGCGCTGGAGCAGGCCGGGCCGGAGGTGCAGACCGCGCTCAAGCTCGCGCTGTTCCGGGCCCATTTCAACGAGCGCCGAAACCTCGGCGACCGGGCCGTGCTGCTCGACATCGCGGCGGGCGCCGGCCTCCACCGCGAAGCGGCCAGAGCCGCGCTCGACGACCCCGAACTCGAGGCGCGCGTGCTCGCCGAGGAGGCGCAGGCTTGGGACATGAACATCTCGGGCGTGCCGGCGATGATCGTGGAGAACAGGTTCCTGATCCCCGGCGCGCAGGCTCCGGAGGTCTATGCCAACGCGCTGCGCCGCGTCGCCGAGAAGACCCGCGCGACCACCTGACCCGGATTTCGGCTGAGCGCCGCCGCATCACCCACCCATGACAGCGCCCTCGCGGCCTGCCTCCTGCAAGCCATGGTCACACGCCCCGCTATTCTTGCGCGGGCGTCCCAGCTTGCAGGAGAACAGCAATGTCCAAGGTATCCGCGATTTTCGACAGCCACGCCGAAGCCGAGCGCGCGGTGAACGACCTGCGCTCGCTCGGGATCGGCGACAATGACATGTCGGTGATCGCCCATCACAAGGGCACCACCACCACCTCCACCGGCGATGGCGAGGTGACCGACGAGGAACACCGCAACGTGCTGCGCGGGGTTCTCGGCGGAGGCGCGCTGGGCGCAGGCCTCGGCGTTGCCGCGCTGGCGATCCCGGGGGTTGGCCCGCTGGCCGCCGCAGGGGCAATCGCTGCCGCTGCCGCGCCCGAAGCGGTCGGCGTCGGCGCGGTGCTCGGCGCGATCGGCGGCACGCTCAACGAGACGCTCACCAAGCACGGCGTGAGCGAGGAGGATGCGACCTATTACAACGACCGCATCAAGAATGGCGGCGTGGTGGTGACGATCGAGGACGTCGGCCTCGACGAGGCGAAGCTGCGCGAAGTGCTCACCCGCAATGGCGGCCACAACGCGGGCAATGCGCGCGCGGTCGGTTTCTGATCGATTGACGAGGCGCAGGCACCGGGTCGGGGAGCGGCGCTCCCCGGCCTGGCGCCGCGCGCGTCCCCGTCCAACAAGGAGGCTTGAGCCGATGGCGGCCTATCCCAAGGCCCAATACAAGCGCTTCGGTGCGCGCACCCCGGTGCGGCGGAGCGGCTTCGTGGTGCTCGGCGTCGTGCTGGTGGTGGTCGGCGTGCTGTCGCTCGCCTTCCCGCTGCTGGCGGCGCTGTCGTTCAATCTTGTGGTCGGGCTGACGCTGCTGGCGGGCGGCATCGCGGCGCTCGTCCACGCCTTTCGCGTGCATGGCTGGCAGGGGAGGGCGGTGCAGATCGTGCTCGGTGTGCTCTATCTGCTCGGCGGGCTGGTGTTCCTCGTCAATCCCTTTGCCGGGCTGCTGGCGTTGACGCTGGCGCTGGGCGCGTTCTTCGCGGCTGACGGCATTGCGCGGATCCTGATGGCCGCGCAGATCCGCCCGCAGCGAGGGTGGGGGCTGTTTCTGGTGTCGGGGCTCTTGTCGCTGGTGCTCGGCGCGCTGGTGCTGCTCGGACTGCCGAGCGGCTGGTCGCTGGCGCTGCTCGGGCTGGTGGTGGGGCTCAACATGATCTTCACCGGCGCGGCCTTCCTGTGCTGCACCGGCACCGCCCCCCCGCGGGTGAGCGGCTAGACCAGCCCGAGGCGCTCGAGCTTCATCGCCAGCTTGCCGGGGAGGGCATCGCCGATGTCCTCGCCCTCGGCCAGATCGCCGGGCGCCTTGTCCTGGGTGAGGTAGCGCCAGCCCTGATGCGCGCGCTTCGCCTGCTGACGGACGCGGATCAGGCGCGGCTCGAGCACGATGTCCCAGCGCCCGTCCTCGGTCTTCTCGAAGCCGAGGACCGGCGAGCGCGCGACGATTGCGTGATTGAGGATCCAGTAGAGCGACCCGCCGATGCATTCCGCATGGCGCGTCGGCCGGTTGCGGGTGGTGAGCCGGATCGTGCTGCGCCCGCGATACCAGCCTTCGAGCTCGGCATAGCTCTTCGCCCCGAAGGCGATCTTGGTGAGGTGGAGAGGCATGGCCCCAATGTGGGCCAAAGCCGCCCGCGATCAAGCGATCGAGAGGCCCCCGTCCACAATGAAGGGCGCGCCTGTGGCGAACCTGCTCTCGTCGCTGGCGAGGTAGACCACGAGATGTGCGATATCCTCGACCTCGCCCATCCGGCCAATCGGCTGGGCAATGCTGAAGGCCGCGCGGGTGGCGTCCGGGTCGGGGGTGCCGGCGATGACGCTCTCGACATTGGGGGTGAGGATCGTGCCCGGCTGCACGGCGTTCACCCGCACGCCGTTTTTCTCGCGCGCGCAGTAGAGCGCGATGGACTTGGTGAGCGTCACCACCGCCGCCTTGGCGGAGTTGTAGGCGGCCAGATCGGGCGAGACCTTGTTGCCCGCGGCCGAGGAGAAGTTGATGATCGAGCCGCCCCCGCCGCGCGCCATCAGCGGGATCGCGGCCTTGCAGCCCATGAAGATCGAATCGACATCGACCGTGTAGCAACGCCGGAACTCCTCCGGGCTGATGTCGGCGATCGAGCCGAAGACGGTGATTGCGGCATTGTTGACCAGCACGTCGAGCCGCCCGTGGCTGGCTTCTACCTCGGCGATGACCTCCTGCCAGCGCGTCCAGTCGGTGACGTCCTGGTGGAGAAAGCCGCAGCCCAGCTCCGCGGACGTGGCGGTCCCTGCGGCCTCGTCGATATCGGTGATGACGACGCTCGCGCCCTCGGCCAGAAGGGCCTTGGCCGCCGCCTTGCCCAGACCCATCGCGCCGCCTGTCAGCAGCACAACCTTGCCTGCCACCCGTCCTGCCACTCGCTCTCTCCCGCATGTCGTTGAGGGAGAAAGCTAGAACGTGACCAGTCCCATCACCACTGCCAAACCTAAGAAGGCGAAGAAGCCCATCGAATCGGTGATCATCGTCACGAACACGGATGAAGCCACCGCCGGGTCCTGATCGAGCCGCTCGAAGATCACCGGCACCAGCACGCCGGCGAGGCCGGCAATCGCGATGTTGATAATCATCGCGAGCGCGATCACCACGCCCATCATCGGGGTGAACAGCACCGCCGCCGCCAGCCCGATCAGCACCGCGATGGTGCCGCCATTGAGCAGCGCCACGCGGAACTCGCGCCACAGGATGCGGCGGGTGTTGGAGCGGGTCAGCTGGTTGGTCGCAATCGCGCGCACCGCCACCGCCATGGTCTGCGTCCCCGCATTGCCGCCGATGCTGGCGACGATCGGCATGAGCACCGCGAGCGCCACCAGCTGCTCGATCGCCGCGCCGAAGAAGGCGATGATCGAGGAGGCGACCACCGCTGTCCCGAGATTGGCGATCAGCCAGCGCACGCGCGCGCCATAGGCCTCGCGGATCGGCTCGTTGATGTCGCCGTCGCCTGCTCCCGACAGCAGCAGCGCGTCCTCGCCCGCCTCTTCGGAGATGATGTGGACGACGTCGTCGACCGTCATCTGGCCGACCAGCCGCCCGCTCTCGTCCACCACCGCGGCCGAGATCAGCGCGTATTTCTGGAACATCAGCGCGGCCTCTTCCTGGTCCATCGTCACCGGGATCAGGGTCTGGTCGCGCTTCATCAGGTCGGTGAGCTTCACCGAACGCGGCGTGGTGAGAATCCAGTTCAAGGCGCAGGTGCCGACCGGGTGGTGCCGCTCGTCGATCACGAAGACTTCGAAGAAGTCATGCTCGAGATCGCCGTCCTCGCGCAGGTAATCGATGAGGTCGCCGACGGTGAGATGCTCGGGCACCGCCACGAAGTGACGGCTCATCAGGCGCCCGGCGGTCTCTTCGGGATAGGCCAGCGCGCTCGAGACCGCCTCGCGCGTCTCCGGCTCGAGCTCGGCCATCACCGCGCGCTGATCGGCCTCGTCGAGGTCCTCGATCAGCTGCACCGCATCGTCGGTGTCGAGCTGTTCGGCAATCACCGCCACGGCCTGCGCGGACAGCGTGTCCATCAGGTCTTCGCGGACGTAATCGTTGAGTTCGGCGACCACGTCGCCGGTCATCAGATCGCTGATCGCGGAGGCGAGCTGCGCGCGCTCGCGCGGTTCGAGCAGTTCGATGAGGTCGGCAATGTCGGCGGCGTGGAGCGGCTCGACCAGATCATAGACCGCGCCCTTGTCCCCCGCCTCGAGCGCATCGTGGACGGCGCTGACGAAGGAGGGCTTGAGGCGGTTTTCCTCGTCGTGGCGTTCATCGTCGACGCGGTCGTCCGGACGCACTTCCACCTCACCGGAATCGGCGATCAGCAGATCGTCATCTGGGGTGAGGTCGTCGGCCATGTCGGCGGTTTAGGCGGGGAGGGCGCAAAAGCAAGCCGGGGAGGGTGACAGGCGGACAATGGCTGCTAAAAGCGCGGGCAAATCGACGCAGGAGATACCGAAATGGCCGAAACCCTCACCTTCACCCTCGACAACGGCACCGGCGAGACCGGCGATGTCGTCATCAAGCTGCGCCCCGACATTGCCCCCGGCCATGTCGCGCGCATTACCGAGCTGGCGCAGGAAGGCTTCTACGACGGGGTGATCTTCCACCGCGTGATCGCCGGTTTCATGGCGCAGGGCGGCGATCCGACCGGCACCGGCATGGGCGGCAGCGACAAGCCCGACCTTCCGGCCGAATTCAACGCCGAGCCCCACGTCGAAGGCGTGTGCTCGATGGCCCGCGCGCAGAACCCCAACAGCGCCAATTCGCAGTTCTTCATCTGCCTCGACGACGCGCGCTTCCTCGACAAGCAGTACACCGTGTGGGGCCAGGTGGTGAGCGGGATGGAACACGTCCACGCCATTCCCAAGGGCGAACCGCCGCGCGCGCCGGGCAAGATCGTCAAGGCGACGGTGGCCTGACGATAGGGGGCCTAGATCCCCGGCGAGACGACGTGGCCTTGCAGGCTCTGCCAGAACAGCGCGAAGCCGATCCCAGCGATCGCCGCATGACCGGCGATCCCGACGAGGATCGGCTCGCGCCGCCACAGCCCAACGAGAAACAGCAGCGCGACCAGCGCGAGCGATAGCCCTCCGACGATCAGGAACGCCTCGATCGGACCGAAACCCATTTCGTACAGGGGGGCGATGGTGACGATGCCGATGATGAGCGCGATCATCGCGAACAGCCACCAGCCGGTGCTGTCCTGTTTGGGCAGGGTGACGAGGATCATCCAGGTCAGCGCCGCAGCTGCCCAGCTGACGATCACGGGCACGGTGAAGCAGCGCGCAAGAGCGCCCGCAAAGGGGCTTTCGGGCTTATCGCCGTACATCAGTGAAGGGCTTCATGCTGCAAACCATGGTGCCATGTCGCAGCAAGCCGTGAATATCGCGTGAAAACCGGCGCTTGGGCGGGGAGCCTATGGCGCGGCGTGTCCGATCCTTGCGGCTACGGCTCCCGTCGCTGGCCGCACGATTGAACCGCGGCCCCATCGGCGCTAAAGGCGCACCCCTCATGAAACCCACCTCCGCCCCCCAGACCTACCGGGTCAAGAGCTTCGGCTGCCAGATGAACGTCTATGATGGCGAGCGCATGGGCGAGCTGCTCGCCGAGCGCGGCATCCAGCCCGCGCCCGAGGGGGAGGAGGCGGACCTCGTCATCCTCAACACCTGCCACATCCGCGAGAAGGCGGCCGAGAAGGTCTATTCCGACATCGGCCGGCTCGTGAAGGCCGGCGAGGAGGCGGGCAAGCAGCCGCTGATCGCGGTGGCAGGCTGCGTCGCGCAGGCCGAGGGCGAGGAGATCATGGCCCGCGCCCCGGCGGTCAGCATCGTGGTCGGCCCGCAGGCCTATCACCGCCTGCCGCAGATGCTCGGGCAAGCGTTGAAGGGCGAGCGCGCCACCGATACCGACATGCCCGCCATCGCCAAGTTCGACGCGCTCCCCGCGCGGCGCAAGCGCGGCCCGAGCGCCTTCCTCACCGTGCAGGAAGGCTGCGACAAGTTCTGCACCTATTGCGTTGTCCCCTATACCCGCGGTGCGGAAATCTCGCGGCCCTTTAGCCATTTGGTCGCCGAGGCGCAGAAACTGGTCGAAGCGGGGGCGAAGGAGATCACGCTGCTCGGCCAGAACGTCAACGCCTGGGCGGGCGAGGACGAAAAGGGGCGGCGCGTGGGGCTGGGCGGGCTGATCCGTGTGCTGGCGGGCATCGATGGCCTCGCGCGCATCCGCTACACCACCAGCCACCCCAACGACATGGACGAGGACCTCATCGCCGCGCATGGCGAGGTCGCCAAGCTCATGCCCTATCTGCACCTGCCCGTGCAGGCCGGGAGCGACCGCGTGCTCAAGGCGATGAACCGCCAGCACACCGCGGAAAGCTATCTGAAGCTGATCGAGCGCTTCCGCGCCGTCCGTCCCGACATCGCGCTGTCGGGCGATTTCATCGTCGGCTTTCCGGGCGAGACCGAGGCGGAGTTCGCGGACACCCTGAGCATCGTCGACGCGGTCCGCTACGCCGCCTGCTTCAGCTTCAAATACTCCCCGCGCCCCGGCACCCCGGCGGCGACGATGGACGGCCAGATCGCACCTGAGGTGATGGACGACCGGCTCCAGCGTCTTCAGCAGCGCATCGGGCAGCATCAGCTCGCCTTCAACCGGGCGAGCGTCGGCAAGACTTGTGAAGTACTGGTCGAGCGCACGGGACGGCATCCCGGCCAGTGGCTCGGAAAGTCGCCGTGGCTGCAGAGCGTCCACTTCGAGGGCGACCATGCCATCGGCGGCTTGGTCGAGGTGGAACTGGCCGAGGCGGGGCCGAACTCGCTACGGGGCCGCGTTCTCGCGCATGTCTGAGGGCTCCGCCGCCACTGCTGCACGGGCGATGTCGTTGAAGACCCGGCGGGGGCTTGCATTGCGCGAGGCGTTATAGAGTTCGCGCACCAGCGCTCTGTCGAACGCGGTCAGCCCGGCCGGCGGCGCGGCATCGTCGAACAGGGTGAGGATCGTCGGCGCAGGCGCTGCTCCCTCGGGCGCTCCGGTGCCGAGCAGCGCGCGCATCGTGATGTAATCCGCCAGCTGGCCGAGCGTGAAGCCGTGCGCCGCCTCGCGCGCGATCAGGACGGCAGCGCCCGTGATCTCGGTGGTGACGATCGGATCGGTTCGGTTTTGCGGCGGGGGGTCGAGCCAAAGTGTCTCACCCGCCCTGATGGGCTGCCCGAGGAAATCACGCACCGCGACCTTGTTCCACGCCCTGACCGGCCCTGCCTCGCCCAGCACCCGTTCGCGCTGGTAGGCGGCAAGGTGGGCGAGTTGCGGCGACTCGGAATTCAGCCAGCGCTCCGCCGGGCCTGCCGCCGGGGCCATGAAGGCGACGCGCACGCTCGGCACGCAGCCGGAGGCACGATCGGCCCCGACGCCGAGAGCGTCTGCATTCTCGCGGATGCGCTCGGCGACCACCTCGGCATCCTCGGGCGCGAGGCCGAGCACCTTGACGCAGACCGGAAAGAAGAACTTCGCCACCGGATCGTCCATCCGCGGCGGGCGGATCACGTCGCGGGCAAATTCGCGCAGCTCGCGCTTGCGCTCGGCCTCGGTCGGGGGCGGGCGGACGATGATCTCGGGCTGAGCGCGCGCCGCGCCGTCTTGCGCCGCAGCGGGCGCGGCGATCAGCAGCGCGGTCAGGATGCCGGCGACGATGCGCATCTTCGGGCTGCCTTTCAGGGGCTTGGACGCGTCAGCATAGCACCGCGCGGGCGCGGATGTGAAGCATCCGTGACTTTCCACCACCATCTCGCCGCACCCGGCTTGCCATGGCGCGCGGGGAACTTACCTTTGCGACTCAAGGGCCGAGGGATCGTCCTTCTGCCGCAGACAAAGGACCTTATGGGCCGACGACCCTCCCGTGCCGGGCATCCGGCGCTCTCGCCCGATCCACGCGGCATTCCGGCACAGCGGCGCGCGCGTGTCGACCTGACCTTCGAGAACCAGGCCCTGCTCGGGCCCCTCTTCGGGCAGTTCGATTCCAATCTGGTGCAGGTCGAAAACCGGCTCGGGGTGTTCATCCACGCGCGCGGCCATCAGGTGGTGATCGAGGGGCCCGAGGACGATGTTGCCCGCGCCCGCGAGACTCTGAAGACCATGTATGACCGGCTCGCGCGGGGCGAGGCGCTCGATAGCGGCGCAGTCGAGGCGCTGATCGCGATGTCGGCCGAACCCACGCTCGAAGGGATCATCGCGGGCGACGACGGCGCGCCGCCGATCATGATCCGCACGCGCAAGAAGACCATCGTGCCGCGCTCGGCGACGCAGATCGACTATATGCGCGCGCTGGCGAAGGAGGACATCATCTTCGCATTGGGCCCGGCCGGGACGGGCAAGACCTATATCGCGGTGGCGCAGGCGGTCAGCCAGCTGATTACCGGGAGCGTCCAGCGCCTGATCCTCTCGCGCCCGGCGGTGGAGGCGGGGGAGAAGCTCGGCTTCCTCCCCGGCGACATGAAGGAGAAGGTCGATCCCTATCTGCGCCCGCTCTACGACGCCTTGAACGACTGCATGCCGCCCGAACAGGTCGAGCGCCGACTGGCGAACGGCGAGATCGAGATCGCGCCGATTGCCTTCATGCGCGGGCGCACGCTCGCCGACAGCTTCATCATCCTCGACGAGGCGCAGAACACCACGCGCGAGCAGATGAAGATGTTCCTCACCCGCTTCGGCCAGAACAGCCGGATGGTGATCTGCGGCGACCCGCGCCAGGTCGACATCCCCGGCGGGCCGCGGATGAGCGGGCTCAATGATGCGGTCGAGCGGCTGGAAGGGATCGAGGGCTTCGGCACGATCCGCTTCACCGCCGCCGACGTGGTGCGCCACCCGATCGTGGGCCGGATCGTCGAAGCCTATGAGGGCAGGGACGAGAGCGAGGGCACCTAGCCCCTGCAAAGGCGACGCCCTAGCCTGGGCTCAGCTCCACAAGGTTCGCGGTGCCGCCGTCCTGCAGCACCCAGATGCGCCCGTCAGGGCCTTGCTCGACCTCGCGGATGCGCGCGCCGAGGCCGATGCGTCCGACCTCCTGCGCGGTATTGCCGGTGACCCGCACCCGCACGATGCCCTGCTGGACAAGCCCCGCGATCAGGAAATCGTCGGTCCATCCGGCAAAGCGCGTGCCGCGGTACTGGATGATCCCGGCCGGCGCGATGGTCGACCAGGTCACCAGCGGTGCGGTGAAGGCGGCATTGGTCGCGTGGCGCGGGATCAGCGATCCGTCGTAATTGTTGCCTTCGGACGCCAGCGGCCAGCCATAATTGCTGCCGCCCGCGATGAGGTTGAACTCGTCGCCGCCCGAGGGCCCCATCTCGCTCGAGAATAGCCGCCCGTCCGCGGCGAAGACGATCCCGAGCGGATTGCGCTGGCCGTAGGAAAAGATCTCGGGCCGGGCGTTCGGGTTGGAGGCGAAGGGATTGCCGGCGAAAGGTGTGCCGTCGAGATTGATGCGGATCATCTTGCCCAGTGTGGTCGCAAGATCCTGCGCCGGGGCACCCTGCTGGCGGTCCCCGGTGCTCACGAACAGCGAATTGCCGTTGGGCGCAAAGGCGAGCCGTGCAGCTAGGTGCCCGCCGGTGGTGGCAGGCGTGCTGCGCCACACCACCGACAGGTTCTGAAGCGCCGGCGTGCCGGCAAGGTTCAGCGTCGCCGAGGCGACTGCGATCCGCTGGCCCCCGCTCGCGCCCTCCGCATAGCTCAGCCAGACGCGGCTGTTGGTGGCGAAGGACGGATCGAGCACGATGTCGTGGAGACCGATCTGGTTGGCGAAGACCACCGACGGCACGCCGGTGACCTGCGTCTTGGCCCCGGCCGTGGTGACGAGGAACAGCGCCCCTTGGCGCTCGGTCACGAGCAGCCGTCCGTCGGGCAGGAACACCATCGCCCACGGGTTGCTGAACGAGGCAACGATCCGCTGGGTGACCGCGCTGGTGGTCGGTGTCGGGGTTGGTGTCGGCGTCGGCGCCGGCGTCGGGGAGGGCGTGGGCGTCGGAGCGGGGCTGGGCGCGGGGGAACCGACCGGCGGCGGCCCGTTTCCGCCGCTGTCGTCACCGCCACAGCCGAGCAGCAGCAGCGCCAGTGTCATGCCAAGGGTGTGCCGAAGAGCCCGCATTGCCTTCCCCTTCTCCCGGAGAATTGAACCTTTGGTCGAACTTTGAAGAAGTTGATGAACACGCACCTAGCAGAAAAGGTAAACCGTGTCGCGCATGCGCCCGGGAGCACGGCGCGGTGCCGCGTCGGTCGGCACGCGCCGCGCATTTGCGCCGACGCCGTTCCCGCCTTGCGAAAATCGCGCTATGGGCCTTGCGCAATGGAGCTCGACATCGACCTCGAGGATTGGCCGGCAGGCGGCTGGGAAGCGCTCGCCATCCGCGCCGCGGCGGCGGCGGGGGAGGGCGAGCCGCTGCTCGCCAACCCGCGCCTGGCGGTGAGCCTGCTGTTCACTTCCGACGCCGAGGTTCACACGCTCAACCGCGAATGGCGCGGGCGCGACAAGCCGACCAACGTGCTCTCCTTCCCGATGCTCGCGCCCGGCGAGCTCGCCGCGCTTGCCCCCGATGGCCCGCCCGCCATGCTCGGCGACATCGCGCTCGCCCATGAAACCTGCGCGCGCGAGGCGGCGGACAAGGGCGTCACGCTCGAAGCCCATGCCGCGCACCTCATCGTCCATGGCCTCCTGCACCTTGCCGGTCACGACCATGTCGACAGCGACGAACAGGCCGAGGCGATGGAGGCGCTCGAAACCCGGATACTTGCCAAACTGGGCATCGCTGACCCATATGGCGCCTGACACCAACAGGAGCCACTCGCAAGGCCATGGCCGATTCCCATTCGTCTGCATCCCCATCGGGAGAGGCGGACAGTAGCAGCGGGCTGATGTCCGCGCTTCGCAAGATGCTCGGGCTCGAGGGCGCGCGCTCCTTGCGCGAACAGCTCGAAGAAGCGATCGACGAGCACGAGGACGAGAACGGCGGCCCGGGCGAGGGTGCCGCCACCGGCGGCGACCTGTCGCGGGTCGAGCGGCAGATGCTGCGCAACCTCCTCCACTTCTCCGAACACGATGCCGACGACGTCGCCGTCCCGCGCGGCGAGATCATTGCGGTCGAAGCGACGATCAGCTGGGAGGAGATGGTCGCCGCCTTCTCCGAGCATGGCCATTCGCGCATGCCGGTCTACCGCGACACGCTCGATAGCGTGATCGGGATGATCCACATCAAGGACGTCTTCCCCTTCCTCGCCAACGGCACCCCGCCGCCCGCCGACTGGACCACGCTGATGCGCCAGCCGCTCTACGTGCCGCAGGCGCGCGGGGCGCTGGACGTGCTCGCCGACATGCGCACCCAGCGCGTGCACCTCGCCATCGTGCTCGACGAATTCTCGGGCACCGACGGGCTCATCACCATCGAGGACCTGGTCGAGGAGATCGTCGGCGATATCGAGGACGAGCATGACGACGCCCCGCCCGAACTGATCACGCCGATCGGTGAAGGCATGTGGGATGTCGACGCGCGCGCCGAACTTGATGATATTGCTGAAAAGATCGATCCGCGCCTTGCCGAGGTCGCCGAAAGCGTCGACACGCTGGGCGGCCTCGCTTTCGTGCTGGCCGAGGCGGTGCCGCCGGTCGGCACAGTGCTGGAACATCCCAGCGGCTGGCGGATCGAGGTGACGGCGGGCGACGAGACTCACGTCACGCGCTTGCGGCTGCACCCCCCTGCGGCCCAGGAAGAGGTGCAGTAGCCGCAACTTTTGCCGGTGGGCGAGAATTTTTCTTCGATTTTTTGCATCTATTTGGGCGCTGGGACGTATCTGCTCGCACTGAGGAGATATGAAAATGCCTGCACGCCGCCTGCCGCCCCTGCGCGCCCTGGAAGCCTTCATGCGCACGGTGCGTCTCGGTTCCGCGCGCGCGGCCGCCGAGGAGATCGGCCTCAGCCCCTCGGCGCTGTCGCGGCGGATCAGCAATCTCGAGGAATTCGTCGGCAAGAAGCTGTTCACCCGCGCGCGCCAGTCGATGCAGCTGACCGACGAGGGCCAAGCCTTCTACGAGGCGGTCAACCCGCACATGGAAGCGCTCGCGCGGGCGGTGGAGAGCCAGTCGGACAACATCGCGTTGCTGCGCCTGCGTCTGGGCGTCCTGCCGATGTTCGGCAGCCAGCGGCTGTTCCCGCGGCTGGGCGAGCTGCGCAAACGCCACCCGCTGCTCCACATCGACATCGACAGCGCGCCGCATCTCGAGGACCGGGTCGGTGACACGCTCGATGCGGCGATCATCCTCTCGCGCGGGCCGGCGAGCGGGTTGCACGCGGTGCGGCTCGACCACAACCTCGTCCACGCGATCTGTTCCAAGGAGACCGCGCGCGCGATCGGTACCGAGATCACCCCCGAGGTGATGGCCAAGCAGACCTTCCTGATCCACAACGAGATGCCCGAAAGCTTCGTGGCGTGGAAGAAGGCCAACGGGCTCGAGACGATGGATCTGGCCGCGATCGACCATTACGATTCGGGCGCGCTGATGCTCGAGGCGGCGGCGCAAGGCCTCGGCATCGCGATCATGCACGACGACCACCTGCGCCGCGCCAACGACAACCGGCTGATCAACCTGCCCGGCGTGCCCGTGGAAAGTCCCTACTCCTACTGGTTCGTGTGCAAGCCGGTCGCGCTCGAGAGCCGTCCGGTGCGGATCTTCCACGATTGGCTGGTGCGCGCGGGGCTCTAGTCGGCGGCCTCGCTCTTCGCCTCGTAGCGCACCGGGGCGACCGAGTGGGCGAAGGGGCGCAAGGGGTGGCCGCGGATCTCGACCAGCGCCTCCTCGATCCGGCGGCGCGCCTCGATGCTGATCGCCTTGCGGCCCTTGAAGTCCTCCGGGCTGAAAGGCTCGAGGAAGTGGAGCCGGACGGGGAAGCTGCCCTTGCGCGACAGCACGCGCTTGGCGTTGTTGAGGCCGCCTTCCTCGCCGATCCAGCCGATCCACTCGGCGACCGGCCCGTAGTCGAGGATGACCGGCTGGACGAGCACGCCGGGCGGGGGCGGCTCGAGCACGGAGAGCATCGAGGTCTTGAAGGGGAGCAGCGACTGGCCGTCGGTGGTGGTGCCTTCGGGGAAGACGGTGACCGACCAGTTGTCGACCAGCGCCTCCTTGAGGGCGTTGATCTGCTCGGCCACGCCCATGCGGTGCTCGCGCTTGACGAAGACGGTGCGGTTGAGGCTCGCGAGCCAGCCGACCACCGGCGCGGTCGCAAGCTCGGCCTTGGCAACGAAAGCCGTTCCGCTCGCGCCGGCGAGCGCGAGGATGTCGACCCAGGAGATGTGGTTGGCAACGAAGAACACATCGCGCTTGAGGTGCGTCCCCACCACCTTGACCCGCGCCCCGCACACCCGCGCGGCGCAGCGCAGGAACAGCATCGGGAAGGGCGAACCGTAGGAGATGACGCGGTAGAGGTAGTGGAGCGGCACGAACACCAGCAGCAGCGCGATGAGGCCGAGCGAGCGCGCGACAATGCGCAGCCAGCCTGCAAGGCTGATCGGCGTCACCTGCCCCCGCGCCGCGGCGAGGCGCAGCTCCCACGCGGTCATCGCGCGCGCTCAGTCATTGCGCGAGAGCCTGACGCCGTAGAGCTCCATGCGGTGGTCGACCAGCCGGTAGCCCAGTCGCTCGGCGATCTGGCGCTGGAGCGCTTCGACTTCGGGATCGACGAATTCGACCACCTTGCCGGTCTCGACGTCGATCAGGTGATCGTGATGCGCCTCGGGCACCGGCTCGTAGCGCGAGCGGCCGTCGCCGAAATCGTGGCGGTCGAGGATGCCGGCTTCCTCGAACAGGCGCACGGTGCGGTAGACCGTGGCGATCGAGATGCGCGGATCGATCGCGGCGGCGCGGCTGTGGAGCAGTTCCACATCGGGATGGTCGTCGCTCTCCGAGAGCACCTTGGCGATGACGCGGCGCTGTTCGGTGATGCGCAGACCCTTTTCGGCGCAAAGTTGTTCGAGATCGATCTTGTGGGTCAAGAAAAGCTCCATCGCCTTGCGCGGTGCCCCTGCCGAGTGCGGGCGCCCAATAGCATTGCAACCCCACCCCTACAGGGACGGGGCTGCTTGCTCAAGCGCCCCCTCCGCCCTCTCAACAGGGGCAGAGCGGGGCGGGTGCCTGAACCTGGCCCGGGCGCGACCCGGAGGGGCCGGAGGTCAGGCGGTCTTCCGGGCGCGGCGGGCTTTTGGCGCCGGCGTGCCCGGCTTGCGGCCGAGCCCGATCTTCTTGGCGAGATCGCGGCGCTTTTCGGCATAGTTGGGCGCGACCATCGGATAGTCGGCCGGCAGGCCCCAGCGCGCGCGGTATTCCTCAGGGCTCATGTTGTAATTGGTGCGAAGATAGCGCTTGAGCATCTTCAGCTTCTTGCCGTCTTCAAGGCACACGATGTAATCGGGCTTGACCGAATTGCGGATCGCGACGGCGGGCTGAGGCTTGGCTTCTTCGACCACCGGCGTCTCGCCGAGATTGGCAAGTGCCGCATAGACATTGGTGATGAGGCCGGGGACATCGGCCACGGCGACATCATTGTTGCTGAGGTGCGCAGCGACGATGTCGCTGGTCAGCGTGATAAGCGTTTCTTTCATATCGATTTCCAGATCTTGCATGAGTTCCTCACAGGCGTCTTTACCACTGCGCCGGTACTGTGCCATGGCGCAAGAGTGCAATCATGGCAACTAGGTTGCTTTGCTTGTTCACCATTTCGCGGTGAAAGGAGTGTCAGTCGATAGAGCGCGCGAAAGTAATCGCGTCGATCCTTTCGCCATTTGCCATGCGGTAATAGTTGCGCCGCTCTCCTATCGGTTCGAAACCGAACTTGCGATACAGATGGATAGCGGGATTGCCGCGCCGCATTTCGAGAAATACGCGCGCCGTGCCGCGGGTGCGGGCGGCGGTGAAGAGATGTTCGACCAGCGCCGCCCCCACGCCGCGCTGCCGCGCACCGGGCGTGACCGCGATCAGCAGCAGCTCCTCCTCATCGAGGACGTGGCGCGAGAGCACGAAACCGGCGGGCGAGGCGGCGGGCCCGGGCCCCTCCGGGATCAGCTTGCCCGCCGCATCGGCCACCAGCGCATGGGTGCTCGGCATCGCGAGGGCGTCGGCGACCTGTCGCCGGTTCCAGGCCTCGCCGTAGGCCGGATCGAAGGCCGCCTCCATCACCGCCATGATCCGGTCGAGGAGGTGCGGGCAGGGTGTCATGCTGCCCCGGGCACCGTCATCGGCGTGGCATCGGGGCCGCGGCCGTACAGGGGCGCGAGCGCGGTGGTGAGGAGCGCGGGAGGCAGCAGCGTGACCGCGCGCGCATCGGGCAGCAGGTCGAGCACCGCGGCGTCTGTCCCCTCGGCCAGCGGCGCGGCGCGGTTGCCGGCGATCAGCGCGGCACCGGGCCGCGCGCGGGCGGCGTCGGGCGTGAGCGAGGCGGCCTCGCCCAGCGGCAGGCCATCGGCGCCGAACGGGGCCACGAACCACTCGCCGTGCCCGCCATTGGTGCACACCGTGACGCCCGCGCTGCCGGGCCGGAGGCCGAGCGCCTGCGCGGCGATCAGCGCCAGCGTGGGGTATCCGAGCACCTCGGCCCCCCAGGCGATCCCGAGCGCCCGCGCGGTCGCCAGGCCGATGCGCACGCCGGTGAAGCTGCCCGGGCCAAGGCCGACGAGAATACGCGCGGCGCGGCCCTTGTCCGGCAAGCCTGCGACCATCGGCACCAGCGCTTCGGCATGGCCGCGGCCGATGACCCGGTGGTCGTGCGCGATCAGCGCGTCGCCCTCGAACAGGGCGATGGAGCAGGCCTCGGAGGCGGTCTCGATCGCAAGCGTGCGCATCGGCCCCGCCCTGCCTCAGCGTCGCGGCGCGCGCAAGCGGGACGCGCAACTCAGCATGCTGGCGCGCGCAAGCGGGGATGCGCGTCAGGCGATGCGGTTGAAGCTCGCGAACTCCGGGCGCGGCGAGCGCGGGAAGATGCTCGCCGGATCACCATAGCCGACCGAGCAGATGAAGTTCACCCGGTGGCGCGGCTCGTCGCCGAAGAAGGCGGCGGTGACCGCGGCCGGATCGAAGCCCGACATCGGCCCGCAATCGAGCCCGAGCGCGCGTGCGGCGAGCATCAGATAGGCCCCTTGCAGCGAGGAGTTGCGGAAGGCCCCTTCCTCGCGCCCGGCCTCGTTGCCCTCGAACCAGCTCTTCGCGTCGGTGTGCGGGAACAGCCAGGGCAGTTCCTCGTGGAAATCCACGTCGTATCCGATCACCGCGGTCACCGGCGCGGCGGCGACCTTCTTCTTGTTGCCTTCCGCGACGCATTCGACGAGCTTCGCCTTGGCCTCGGGCGACTTGACCCACACGATCCGCACCGGTTGCATGTTGGCGGATGTGGGCGCCATCTTCACCAGATCCCAGATCGCGTGGAGCTGCGCGTCGCTGACCGGCTTGTCGAGCCAGCCATTATAGCTGCGTGCCTCGCCAAACAGCTGGTCCAATGCCTCCGGCGAGAGCGCGTGATCGTGGAACTGGACGGTCATGCGGCGCGCACCTCGGTGACTTCGGGAACGTAATGCTTGAGCAGCCCCTCGATCCCGTGCTTGAGGGTCGCGGTGCTCGACGGGCAGCCCGAGCACGAGCCCTGGAGGGTGAGGTAGACCACTCCGTCGCGGAAGCCGCGATAGGCGATGTCGCCGCCGTCACCCGCGACGGCAGGGCGCACGCGGGTCTCGAGCAACTCGTTGATCGCGGCGATCACTTCGGCATCCTCGGGACGCTCCTCGACCGCCATGTCCTCCTCCGGCGGCGGGACGGCGATGCCGCCGGCGGTGGCGGGGGTGAACAGCGGGGCTTCGGACACGAAGTGGTCGAGCAGGATCGCGATCACCTGCGGCTTCAGGGCGCTCCAGTCTGCGCCGGGCGCGGCGGTGACGGACACGAAGTCCGCACCGAAGAACACGTTCACGACCTCGCCGGTATCGAAAATCGCGGCTGCAAGCGGGCTTGCCTCGGCCGCTTCGGGGGTGGCGAATTCGCGGCTGCCTGCGGCCATCACGATCTGGCCGGGCAGGAACTTCAGGGCCGCGGGGTTGGGAGTGGTTTCGGTCTCGATGAACATGGCTCTCATCTAGGGTGCGCGCGGGTGAGGGGCAAGGGCAAGCCGCCTCGCATCAGGCCTCTGCCGCGCAAATCGCGATAAGCATTCACTATCGCTTCAGACTTTGCCGCCCTATAGTCGGACCCATGACGTCCTTCTCCCGCGCCGCGCGCGCGCTCGCCCTCGTTCTTGCCCCGTTGGTTGCGCTCCAGCCGCTGCTTGCCGACGAGGCCGCAGCGCCGCCTTCGGACAAGACCGGCAAGCGGGTGGTCGCCGCCCAGCACGCCGCGACCCAGACCGCTGCGCCGGACGCGGCTCCCGCTCCGGTCGCGCCCCCGGTGCCCGCGCCCCGGGCGCTGCAGACCGGCGGCACCGTGCCCTGGCTCTACCAGGGCTCGGACATCCCGGTCGACGACAAGTGGCTGTTCGGCGAGATGAAGAACGGGCTGCGCTATGCCGTGCGCCGCAACGGCGTGCCGCCGCGTCAAGTTTCGATCCGGGTGCGGATCGACGCGGGCTCGCTTCATGAGCAGGACAGCGAACAGGGCTTTGCCCACCTGCTCGAACACCTGCTGTTCCGCGAGAGCAAGTATCTCGGCAAGGCCGAGGCGATCTCGGCCTGGCAGCGGCTCGGCGCGACCTTCGGCAACGACACCAATGCCGAGACCACGCCGACCCACACCGCCTACAAGCTCGACATCCCCAACATCGACGATGCCAAGCTGGCGGAGAGCTTCAAGCTGCTCTCGGGCATGATCCGCGAGCCGGTG
The DNA here is from genome assembly GCF_001557325.1 of Erythrobacter donghaensis. Classification (GTDB taxonomy): domain Bacteria; phylum Pseudomonadota; class Alphaproteobacteria; order Sphingomonadales; family Sphingomonadaceae; genus Erythrobacter; species Erythrobacter donghaensis_B. Next base: position 5,867 of record NZ_LSJS01000097.1, on the reverse strand, counting down.
CTGTCCGACGCCAATGTCGCGGCCGAGCGCCCGATCGTGCTCGCCGAGAAGCGCGAGCGCGGCGGCGCGGCGCAGCGCACCGGCGACCTCACGCGCCAGACCTTCTTCGCCGGCCAGCGCCTTGCGGTGCGCAATCCGATCGGCACCGATGCGACGCTCAACGGCGCGGACGGGGTGGCGGTGCAGGCCTTCTATGACCGCTGGTACCGGCCCGAGAACACCGTGATCGTGGTCGCGGGCGATGCCGATCCGATGGTGCTTGCCGGGCTGGTGGAGCAGTGGTTCGGCGACTGGCAGGGCACCGGCCCCTCGGGCGTCGCCCCCGATTTCGGCGATCCGGTCGCGCCCAAGGGCGCTGCCAAGCCCGTCGGCGGGCTGCCCCCGATCGGCGAGCTGGCGGTGGGCGTCGAGCCCGATCTGCCGCGCAGCCTCACCTATGCGATCCTGCGTCCGTGGCGCCCGGTTCAGGACACGATCGTCTACAACGAGGGCCTGCTCACCGACGCGGTAGCACAGGCGATCATCAACCGCCGGCTCGAAAGCCGCGCGCGCGGGGGCGGGAGCTTCCTCTATGCGCAGGTCCAGCAGGACGACGTCTCGCGCACCGTCGATGCCACCTTCGTGACCTTCGCGCCGCTCTCCGCCGACTGGAAGGCCGCGCTCGCCGACGTGCGCAGCGTGATCGCCGACGCGATCGCCAATCCGCCCACGCAGGAGGAGATCGACCGCGAGATCGCGCAGTTCGACGTCGCGTTCGTCAACCAGGTCGAACAGGAAAGCGTGCAATCGGGCAGCGACCTTGCCGACAATCTCGTCAACGCGGTCGATATCCGCGAAACCGTCGCCGCGCCCAAGGTGGTGCTGGAGGTGTTCCGCAACATGAAGCCGCGCCTCACCCCGGCGGCCGTCCTCAAGCGCACCCGCGCGCTGTTCGAGGGCACGGTCACGCGCGGGGTCTATGTAACCCCGGCGGCGGGCGAGGCCGATGTGCCGACGATCCGCGCCGCGCTCGCCAGCAAGGCGGCGGCCGACAGCTCGGCGCGCGTCGCGGGCGCGGCGATCGCCTTTGCCGATCTGCCTCCGGTGGGTGAGCCGGGCACCATCGTCAGCCAGACCCCGCTCGGTGTGCTTGAGGTCGAACAGGTCGATTTCGCCAACGGAGTCAAGGCGTTGCTCTGGGCCAACGATGCCGAGCCCGGCCGCGTCACCGTGCGCGTGCGCTTCGGCGCGGGTTGGCGCGCCTTCGATGCCGACAGTGCGGTCTATGCCGAGCTTGGCCAGCAGGCGCTGGTCGGCTCGGGCCTCGGCGAGCTGGGCCAGAACGAGATCGACCGGCTGGCGACGGGCCGCAAGCTGGGCTTCGATTTCGCCATCGACGATGCGGTCTTCACCTTCACCGCGCAGACCCGTTCGGAAGACGTCAACGATCAGCTCTACCTCTTCGCTGCCAAGCTCGGCATGCCGCGCTGGGACAAGGACCCGGTGCTGCGCGCCAAGGCCGGGGCAGAGCTGGCCTACAACACCTATGCCACCAGCCCCGGCGGGGTGCTCAACCGCGATCTCGAATATCTCGTGACCGGCGGCGACGGGCGCTTTGCCACCCCCGATCCGGCCGCGCTCAAGGCCGCCACGCCCGAGGCATTCCGCAAGGTGTGGGAGCCGCTGCTGAAGCAGGGGCCGATCGAGGTGCTGGTGTTCGGCGAATTCGACAAGGCGAAGGTCACCGAGCAACTGCGCCTCACCTTCGGCGCGCTGCCCGCGCGCGACCCGATCCCCGCCGGGATCGCCGCGCGCGTGCCGGGCTTCGCCCCGGCGGTCGACAAGCCGACCGTCGTCACCCACCGCGGCGATGCCAACCAGGCCGCGGCGGTGGTGGCGTGGCGCAGCGGCGGCGGAACCGAGGATCTGCCGGAAAGCCGCCAGCTCGAAATCCTCACCCAGCTGTTCAACAACCGGCTGATGGACGCGCTGCGCGAGCGCGCCGGGGCGAGCTATGCGCCGCAGGTGTTCTCGAGCTGGCCGGCCGATCTTGCCACCGGCGGGCGGATCACCGCGCTCGCCCAGCTCGAGCCGGCGTTCGTGCCGCTGTTCTTCGCCGAGGCCGACAGGATCGCGGCTGACCTCGCCGCCAACCCGCCGACCGCCGACGAGCTTGCGCGGGTGACCGAGCCGCTCGCCCAGCTGATCCGCCGCGCCTCGACCGGCAACCAGTTCTGGCTCTACAACATCGAAGGCGCGACCCAGGACCCGAGCCGGATCGGCCTGCTGCGCACGCTGCTGCCCGACTACTCGCAGACCACGCCTGCCGCGATGCAGGCGCTGGCGGCGCGTTATCTCACGCAGGACCGCACCTTCCGCATGGCGATCATCCCCGAAGGCCAGACCCTGGCAGAGGCGGCGCCGCTGGGAGGGAGTGCAAATGCTGCGCGAGAGGCGATGGTTGGGCGCTGATCGTTCCTGCCACTGACAGTGCGCGGGAAATAAAGTTGTGCGGCATGGCATTGCCGCTTTACAATTCGTGCCGCGCTCGGGTAGCGGGCGCCCCCGCGCCGTGTCATGTGCGCAACCAGACGTAGAAAGAGTTCCGACCGTGCCCGAGACCTGGACCCCCGAGAGCTGGAAGGCCCACGAAGCGCGCCACCTGCCGCATTACGAGGATGCGGCGGAGCTGGCCGAGGCCGAGAAGACGCTCTCGTCCTACCCCCCGCTGGTCTTCGCGGGCGAGGCGCGCGCATTGAAGGCCGATCTGGCGCAGGTCGCGAACGGCCACGGCTTCCTGCTCCAGGGCGGGGACTGCGCCGAGAGCTTCGCCGAGTTCCACCCAAACAACATCCGCGACACCTTCCGCGTGCTGCTGCAGATGGCGGTGGTCATGACCTTCGCCAGCAAGCGCCCGGTGGTGAAGGTCGGGCGCATGGCGGGCCAGTTCGCCAAGCCGCGCTCCTCGCCGACCGAGACGATCGGCGACGTGACCCTGCCGAGCTATCTCGGCGACAACATCAACGGGATCGAGTTCGACCCGGTCAGCCGCCGCAATGATCCGGCGCGGATGGTCAAGGCCTACTCGCAGGCCGCCGCGACGCTCAACCTGCTGCGCGCCTTCGCGGGCGGGGGCTATGCCAACCTGCGGCAGGTCCACCAGTGGACGCTCGATTTCATGGGCCGCACGCCTTGGACCGAGAAGTTCGCCCAGACCGCCGACCGCATCGGCGAGGCGCTCGATTTCATGGAGGCCTGCGGGATCGATCCCGGCACGGTGCCGCAGCTCAAGGGCACCAGCTTCTACACCAGCCACGAGGCGCTGCTGCTGCCTTACGAGCAGGCGATGACGCGCCGGGACTCGCTCACCGGCGATTGGTATGCGACCAGCGCCCACATGCTGTGGATCGGTGACCGCACCCGCTTCCCCGGCAGTGCCCACATCGAATTCGCGCGCGGGATCGGCAATCCGCTCGGCATGAAGTGCGGGCCTTCGCTCGACCCCGACGTTCTCCTGCGCCTGCTCGATGACCTCAACCCGCAGCGCGAGGCCGGGCGGATCACGCTGATCAGCCGCTACGGGCACGACAAGGTCGAGGAGGGCCTGCCCAAGCTGGTGCGCGCGGTGATGCGCGAGGGCCATCCGGTGGTGTGGTCGTGCGACCCCATGCACGGTAACGTCGTGAAGTCGGATTCCGGCTTCAAGACCCGCCCCTTCGACCGCATCCTCAGGGAGGTGAAGGGCTTCTTCGCCGTCCACCGCGCCGAAGGCTCGCACCCCGGCGGCATCCATATCGAGATGACCGGGCAGGACGTGACCGAGTGCGTCGGCGGGGCGGTGGCGATCACCGAGGAACGCCTCGGCGACCGCTATCACACCCACTGCGACCCGCGCCTCAATGCCGAGCAGTCGCTCGAGCTTGCCTTCCTCGTGGCCGAGATGCTCAACGAGGCTGCGGGCGGTGCGCGTGAGGCCGAAGTCAGCCACGCCGCGTGAAACCGTCGGTTTGGGGCAATAACCTGACGCGGGTGATGATTTTACGATAGCCTCGCGGCTACCAGACGTCTTTCCTGCGTCACGACAGGCGGGCATGATCCCGGCAGTCGGCGCAAACTTGGACGGGAGGTGTGCGCGTGCATCGCAGCGAGTTGCAGGATGCTCCCGAGGGGGCGGTGGCCGCGCAGGCGCTTGCGGCGCGCTTCCTGCAGACCCGCGCGCTGACCGAGGCGCTGGTGCAGCCGCTCAGCGATGCCGATGCCAGCATCCAGTCGATGGAGGATGCCAGCCCCGCCAAGTGGCACCTCGCGCACACGACCTGGTTCTGGGAGACCTTCCTGCTGCGCGAGCACGCCCCGGGCTATCGGCTCCACGACGAGCGCTGGCCGTTCCTGTTCAACTCCTATTACGAAGCCGAGGGTGCGCGGATCGCGCGGGCTTCGCGCGGGATGCTCTCGCGGCCGACCCTCGACGAAGTGCTGGCATGGCGCGCCCATGTCACCGAGGCGATGGCGCCGCTGCTCACCGATCCGGCGCTGGCGCCGCTGATCGCGCTCGGGATCGCGCACGAGGAACAGCACATCGAGCTGCTTCTCACCGACATCAAGCACGCGCTGTTCCAGAACCCGCTGGGCCCGGCCATGTGGCCCGCTGCGGGCAAGGGGGAGGCGGCGGCTGCGACCCCGGCTGCCGCCTCCCCCGTCTGGCACGCGCACCCCGGCGGGATCGCCCTGATCGGGCACCAGGCTGACGGTTTCGCCTTCGATAACGAGGGTCCTCGCCACCGGGTGCTGCTCGAGCCCTTCGCGCTCGCCGACCGGCTGGTGACCAATGGCGAATGGGCGGAGTTCATCGCCGATGGGGGATACCACAACCCCCGCCTGTGGCTCGCCGATGGCTGGGGCTGGGTGCAGCGCGAGGAGATCCGCGCGCCGCTCTACTGGGGCGAGGATGGCGCGCATTTCACCCATCAGGGCTGGCAGGCGCGCGATCCCCATGCGCCCGTCACCCACATCTCCCACTTCGAGGCCGATGCCTTCGCTACCTGGGCGGGCGCGCGGCTGCCGACCGAGTTCGAATGGGAAGCGATCGCACGCGGGCAGGGCGGCTCGGCAAGCGCCCCGGCACATGATCCGCGCGGAGGCAACCAGCTTTGCTGCGCGGGGCCAGTGCTGCCGATGGGCTCGCCGGGGCTGTTCGGCGATTGCTGGCAGTTCACCCGCTCGGCCTACCTGCCCTATCCCGGCTTTCGCGTCGCGGAAGGGGCGGTGGGCGAGTACAACGGCAAGTTCATGAGCGGGCAGGTGGTGCTGCGCGGGGCCAGCTGCGCGACGGTGCGCGGCCACTCGCGCGTGTCCTACCGCAATTTCTTCTACCCCCACCAGCGCTGGCAGTTCACCGGCCTGCGCCTTGCCAAGGACGCCTGAAGATGACCAAGCCGGCAGGCCTCAAGCTGGTCGAGCGCGATGCGGACGGAGTGGACCTCGCCTTCCGGGCCGATGTCCTCGCCGGTCTTGCGGAAGCCCAGAAGGCGGTTCCGGCGCGCTGGTTCTACGACGATGCGGGCTCGCAGCTGTTCGAGGACATCACCCGCCTGCCCGAATACTACCCGACCCGCGCCGAAACCGAGATTCTCTCCACCCGCGCGGCCGAGATCGCCGGGCTGATCGGCGAGGGCCGCGCGGTGGTCGAGTTCGGTTCGGGCTCCTCGGTCAAGACCCCGCTGCTGCTCTCGGCGTGTCGGCCTTCCGCCTACGTCCCCCTCGACATCGCGGGCGACTTCCTGCGCGCCTCCTCGGCTGCGCTCGCAGAGAAGTTCCCCGGCCTGCCGGTCCTGCCGGTGGAGGCCGATTTCATGCGGCGGGTGGAGCTCCCCACCGAGGTCGCCGAT
>NZ_LSJS01000096.1 GCF_001557325.1 Erythrobacter donghaensis | reverse complement strand
CCTCCGCTCGACCCCCAAAAATTCAAATTAGGGCTGGACTGTCAGGATATGTCGCGGAGATGGGATCGGCCTTCCTTTGCGCCGCGCTCGGCATCGTGCCGACCGTTCGTCACGCCGATTATCTGGCATCATGGCTCGACGTGCTGCGCGAGGACAATCGCGCGATCTTTCGCGCGGCCAGTCAGGCGAGCAAGGCCGCCGATTGGCTGCTTGCCCGCTACGCCGAGACGCAGGACGAAGGGAGGGAAGCGGCATGATTACGCTCCCCCATGCGATCCTTTCGGCGCTGCGCGCGAATGCGCGCGCCAGCCGCCTCCACGAGCAGCGCGACGAACGGTTCGACCCGTTCCCGGTGGTCAAATTCTTCAATCCGGTCGGCGCGGCGACGTGGATCGCCACCGAGCTTTACGACGATGGAGACACGCTGTTCGGCCTCGCCGACTTGGGGTTCGGATGCCCGGAAATGGGCGTGTTCTCGCTTACCGAGATTGCGGGCGTCCGCTTGCCCTTCGGCCTGTTCATCGAGCGCGACGAGCATTTCGAGCCGCTGGCCCCGCTTTCGCTATGGTCCGATACCGCGCGGCGCATGGGTGCAATCGTTCTGGCCGAAGCCGAACTTCGCCGCATCACCGATAGCCGGAACGGCAACGAGCTTCCGCCGCCTCTTGATGATCGAGGGGCCGGATGACGCGCGGCGCGTTTCGCCGCATTGAGTGCCGGTCCCGCCCATCCAGCAAGACAAACGGGACCGGCGCTCCAGAAGGAGCAGACCAATGAAACTCGACTTTATCGACCATAGCAAGCTGGTTCCGTCCAAGGTGAACATGCGGCACGGACCCAAGCCCCCGGACGTGGGCGACATTCTGCCCTCGATCCGCAAGCGCGGTGTCATCGTGCCGCTGATCGTGCGCCCGCAGGCGGGCAACGATAATGGCGTCCACGAAATCGTCGCCGGGCGGCGGCGCTGGACGGCGAACGCCATCGCGCTTGTCGAGGGCATCGACCACGGCCCGCTTCCCGTCGCCATCCTCGACGCCGGGGACGACGCCGACGCCATCGAGGCATCGCTTCTCGAGAACACCCGGCTCGATCCCGACGAGGTGACGCGATGGGAAACCTTCGCACGGCTGGTCAAGGAGGGCCGCGACATTGCGGATATCTCCGCGACGTTCGGCATTCCCGAGCTTGGCGTGAAGCGTATCCTAGCGCTCGGCAACCTGCTTCCGCGCATCCGCGATCTTTACCGCAAGGAGAAGATCAACGCGGCGACCGTCCGGCATCTGACGCTGGCGAGCAAGCAGCAGCAGAAGGCATGGCTGGCGCTCTACGACGATGACGACGCCTATTGCCCGACCGGCCAGCAATTGAAGGCATGGCTGTTCGGCGGGCAGTCGATCAAGGTCGAACATGCCCTGTTCGACGTCGATGCGAGCGGCCTTGCGATCGTCGCCGATCTGTTCGGCGAAGACCGCTATTTTGCAGATGCCGACGCGTTCTGGACCGCGCAGAACGCCGTAATCGACGCGCGCAAGGAGGACTATCTGGATGCCGGATGGTTCGACGTGGTGATCGTCCCGCCCGGCGAATATTTCTACCGCTATGAGTTCGCCAAGGCACCCAAGCGCAAGGGCGGGCGCGTGTATATAGATGTGCGCGAAAGCGGCGAGGTCGAGGTCCACGAAGGCTATGTGACGAGCAAGGAGGCCAAGCGGCTCGAACGCGGCGAGGCAATCGAAACCGGCCCCAAAGTGCCGCGCCCCGAAGTGACGAGCACGATGCAGACCTATATCAACCTGCACCGTCATGCCGCTGTCCGCGCCTCGCTGACCCGTCATCCCAAGGTCGCGCTGCGCTTGATGGTCGCCCATGTCATCGTCGGGTCGCCACTGTGGACGGTCAAGCCCGAGCCGCAGACCGCGCGCAACGACGATGTGCGCGAAAGCGTCGAAACTTGCCGCGCGGAAACCGACTTCGACGCGAAGCGCCGCGCCGTATTGGACCTTCTCGGCTTCTCGCCCGAGGAACCGACCGTCACAGGCGGCAACGGCGACGACTTCGGACTGGTCGGCGTGTTCCTGCGCTTGCTCGACGTGCCCGACCGCGCCGTAATGGACGTGATCGTCATCGTCATGGGCGAAACGCTCGCCAGCGGCAGCGCCGCCATCGAGGCGGTCGGCGGCGAGATCGGCGTCGATATGGCCCGCTACTGGCAGGCCGACGACGCCTTTTTCGAGTGTGTCCGCGACAAGGAGGTGCTGACCCGCATCGTCGCCGAGGTGGCGGGCGAACCTGTCGCCGCCGCCAATGCGAAGGAACCGGGCAAGGTCTTGAAGCGCATCGTCCGCGACCATCTGGAGGGTGCGAACGGGCGGCCCAAGGTCGAGGGTTGGGTGCCGAAATGGATGGCGTTCCCGCCCGCTACCTATACGGCGCGCGGCGGCGTCGGCACCGTCGCGGCTCATGCCAAGGTGCTCGCGGCGCGCCCCGACCGCGAGCCGGAACCGACCGGCCCCGGCGCGGTGATTGCGCTTCCGGCCCCTGCCAAGGCCGAGCCGCAGGAACAGCCCGAGCGCGAAGCCGCATGAAACTGGACGGGCGGCGGCGCACCCGCCGCCCGTTCCGTCCCCCATAAAATCGCCGCGCCGCTCGGCCGCAAGCGGCCCTCGCGGCGCGGATTTCAGACAGGAGACTTGTCATGGCCGACCGTGTTTCGGCATCCATCACCATCGGCGGGACGCTCCCCGCCAGCCAGCTTCCCGCCTTCGCCGAGGCCATCGCGAACGAAGGGCTGTCCACCGAATGGGACGGCGAACCCTTCGCGCTCGGCGATCTGCCCGAGGGCGAGCCCTTGGCGCTCATGGCGCACGAGGTCGCCTGGGGGCGGTTCGAGGGACTCGAAGCCTTCTGCATCGCGCATGGGCTTTTCTTCGCGCGCTGGTCGGGCGCCTATGCCTGCCAGTGGGGTGCGGAACGCACCGTGTTCACCGGCAGCGGCGAACCGCAAAGCTACGCTGCCGACGAGGACGACTATATCCTCATGGGGCGCTGCACCGCCGAGCGATTGGGCAGCTATGCGGCGATCATCGCGCATTTCGATGCGGCCGACTTCGCGGTGCCCCCGCTTGTCATCACGCCCGAACGGGAGGAGGCGAGCAATGGCTGACATCTGGATTCAGGGCAGCTTCGCCTTTCGCTGCACCGCCGCCGAGTGCGCGCTGATCGAGGAAGTCGCAAACGCTGGCTACGCGCTAGCGAATGACGACGCGCCCGATCCGCCGAGCGCGGCGCTGCTCGCAGCCTTTCCGCCGGACGATGCGAACGCGCGGTGGAGCGGGTTTCGCGAGGCGTTCAACGATCCCGAATTTCCCACCATCGGAGCCGATTTCATCGCTGAAACCTGCCCCGACGATCCATCCGCGCGGATCGTGTGTTTCGCCAGCATGGACGATTTCGATGCCGCTGCCATCGCGGTGGTGATCCAGCGATGTTGCCCCGAAACGCTCGCCAAGGGGCCGATCGGCTTTGAATGGGCCATGACCTGTTCCAAGCCCCGCATCGGGGAGTTCGGTGGCGGCTGGTGCGCGATTTTCGCAGACCGCATCGAGATCGACGCGACCAACGAGGCGCTGTCGCGCGCGCTCGCGGGCGACGGCAACTAGCCCAAATCGCGCCGCACTGCGCGCTCGCGTGCCGAAAACCCCTGCCGCCTGACCTACCGGGCGGTGCGGCGGATCACCGTCCGGGCGCTTCCGCATAACGTGCATTCGTCCTTCTGCCGCTCGAATCCGCGCGTGCCGCCGAGCGCGCAGGTGACGACATTGGCCTGTGCGGTAACCGACAGGTTGAGCCGGTCAGTCACGCAGGCATCGCACACCGCCGCGCCGTCCAGCCGCACGATCAGCCGTTCGATCTGCCCCGCAATCGTCGTTCCTTCGTTCATCGCCGTGAGGCTATAGCCGCGGCCTCGTGGCCGCGAAAGCAATCATGGCTTCCCGGAAAGACGCCGGACTGGGCTTCCTGTCCGCGCGCGCATCTCGTCCTTTCGTGTCTCACCAACCCGTCGCCGGCTCCTTGGGCGCATGACCTGGGACGGCCGCGCGCCTCGCGAAACCATCGCGCGGAACTGATTTCCCCGCGCCGCTTTGGCGGCGCTCCTCGCGGCCGCTTCGCTCCAAATCAGCCCCGCGCTTCCGGTCCTCCGCTTCGCTTCGGCCTGCGGTTCGCAGCGCGCTCAAGGGCCGTCCCTTCGGTCCGCCCATCGCCCGGCATCGGGTCGGGCGAATGTGCAAGGAGACGAGAAATGCCCTCAATCGGTCATGTCCAGCGCCAGAACGACGGTTCGTTCCGGGGCGCCTTGAAGACGCTTTCGGTCAATGCCGAGATCGCCATCATCCCCAACCGCAGTAAGACCGGGGACCAGCCCGACTACCGCGTGCTGTCGAACGGCGTCGAACTGGGCGGCGGCTGGATCCGCACCGGCGAGGTGAGCCAGCGCGAATATGTCCGCCTCGCCATGTCGGCCCCCGAACTTGGCGGCCGCACCCTCTACGCCAATCTCGGCCGCGCCGCCGGGCAGGACGACGACGACGCGTTCGCCGTTATCTGGAACCCCGGCGACTGAGCCGGATCGGCCCCGCGCCGGTCACCCGGCGCGGGGCTTTCCTCATGCCTTGAGGGCTTGGCGTGGGCCTTTTCCTGCACCGGAACGCGCTTGCGGGCCTGCAGAGAGGAAGAAATCCGCTCAGCAAGCACCGAGTATCCGGCGGCGAACGGACCGCCTCAACCATCGACGGTTCCCCCAATTTTCACGCCACCTGCGTTCCGCTTCGCTCCACTCCGGCGACGAGAAAATCGGCTCCCCCGTCGCCCGCTTCGCGGCCGCTGCGCGGTGGTTGACCCCGCCCGCTCCCCGCCGGGCGATGGCTCATCTTTCGCTTGTATCAGGAGGATGAGATGTCGGTTGAACAACAGATCGAGGAGCTTCGCGCGGAGCTTTCATGGTGCGATGACGCGGGAGAACGGCGGCAGATCGAAGCCGAATTAAGGGCCGCTGAGAAGAGGCTGAAGCGGTGCAATCGGGCGCTGCGTCAGGCCGAACAGGCAGGCTGGCAATAAGGCGATGCGCTGTTGAAGGGGCAGGTTCGCGGGAGTGGTGCCGCATGGCGCCGCTCCCCTTTTTTGATCGGGAAGGCGGGAAGGCAAAGCGGGCGTCTGGGGCGGCAGGTGGCAGTCGGGCTCGATGGCAAGATAGAGGCAAAATCTCGCGATTTTGTAAGTGTTTGTCTGCACATCGTTTTTTGAAGGCTTTTGCGAGACTCGCCCTTTGAGTGCGAGACAGGGTTACCAGGAGTGGCGGTTTTCTGGGCTTTTCCGATCCCAATCGCGAGACTCCTTGCGCTCTGGCGAGGACGCGCCATTCTTATCGGCGGGGAGCGTCATTCCGGCATGGAAGGACGCCGCTATGCGCGATGATGAGTTCGAACCGCAGCTGGGCCGGATGCGCGGCCGGGGCAAGGAGCAGCGCTACCTGAGCCGCGTCGTGAAAGCGGCAAAGCGGGCCGGCATGAAAACGGGCAGGCGCGGCCGTTTCGACGGCAGCCGGATCGGGCGCGGCGCGAGTGTTGCGCGGGTGCTCAGATCGCGCGACCGATTGGGCGCGTTCCGGTCGCGCCGCGTGATCGTCAAGATACGGCCTGTCGGCCTTGGCGGGAAAGGCATGGGCGGTGCGAAGGCGCACCTTCGCTATATTCAGCGCGACGGCGTGACCCGTGAGGGCGAGGCTGGTGCGCTCTACTCGCCCGACAGCGACGTCGCCGATGGCAAGGCGTTCCTCGAACGGTGTGACGGCGACCGCCGCCAGTTCCGGTTCATCGTGTCGGCCGAGGACGCCGACCAGTATCCCGACTTGAAGCCGTTCGTGCGCCGGCTGATGACGCAGATGGAGCAGGATCTTGGGACAAAGCTCGATTGGGTGGCGGTCGACCATTTCAATACCGGCCATCCGCACACGCATATCGTGGTGCGCGGCGTAAACGATCGGGGTGAGAATCTGCTGATCGCGCGCGAGTATATCTCGCACGGGAGCCGGCAGCGGGCGATCGAGATCGTCAACCTCGACCTGGGGCCGCGCACCGACCTTGAAATCGAAGAGCGGCTTCGCAGCGATACGGGTGCCGAGCGGCTGACCGCGATCGACAGACGGCTGATCCGCGACATGGATACCGCGCGGCTGGTCAGCGCGAGCGATGGCGATCCCTTCCAGCAATCGCTTCGCGTCGGTCGCCTGCAGAAACTCGGGCGCATGGGACTCGCCTCGCATGTCGGCAACGGCACCTGGCGGCTTGAGCCCGACCTTGCGAACACACTGCGCCAGATCGGCGAGCGCGGCGACATCATCCGCACCATGCAGCGCGAGCTGACCGCGCGGAAGCTCGATCGTGCTGCGGTCGATCGCGTCATCTACGACCCGGTCGCGAAGGAGGCGACGCCGATCATCGGCCGCGTCGTGATGCGCGGGCTCGCCGACGAACATGAAGACCGTCATTATCTGCTGGTCGACGGCATCGACGGGCGCACCCATTATGCCGAGATCGGCAAGGGCGAGCTGGTCGACACGATCCCCGAAAATGCCATCGTCCGGATCGCGCCACGCGAGGGCGGCATTCGCGCCGTCGATCGGACGATCGACGAGATCGCGGCGGCGAACGGCGGGCGCTATTCGATCGACGCCCATCTGAAGCACGATCCGACCGCCAGCGAACGCTTCGCCGAAACGCATGTCCGGCGGCTTGAAGCGATGCGAAAAATCTCGGGCGTCGTCGAGCGCGAGCCCGACGGAAGCTGGATCATCGCGCCGGACCATCTCGCCAGGGTCGAGAGGTTCGAAGCCATGCAGTTCCGCGACCACCCCGTTGCCATTGAAACCCTGTCGGCGATCCCGCTCGACAAATTACCGGGAACCGATGCCGCGACCTGGCTCGATCGCGAGCTGGTCGCCGAAGCGCCGGTGCCAGTGCGCGATGCTGGGTTCGGGCACGAGGTTCGTTCAGCGCAGGCGATGCGACGGCAATGGCTGATCACCGAACAGCTTGCAGACGAACAGGATGGGCAGACGGTCTATCGGCGAGGGATGCTCGCCGCGCTCCAGCGGCGAGAATTGCTGCGTGTCGCCCGCCAGCTCTCCGACAAGTTAGGCGTTCCGTTCGCCGAGGCCAGAGAGGGGGAGGCTGTTCAAGGCAGGCTCGTGCGCGCAGTCGAGATGACGAGTGGTCGCCATGCGCTCATCGAACGGTCGCGCGATTTCACGCTGGTGCCGTGGCGCTCTGTTCTCGATCGCCATGTCGGTAAATCGGTCTCGGGCATCATGCGCGACGGCGGGATCAACTGGACACTCGGGCGGCAGCGCAGCGGGCCGAGCGTCTCCTGATCCGGAGGATTCGGGCTTTCTATTTTCATGAAATTATGTTTTCATGGATTCATGAAAAATATCGCAGCGCAAACCGATGTCGGCGACGAGCATCTTCAGGTGCAGATTCCTGCCGTTACGAAACGCGATCTCGGTCAACGGTCGCTCGATTCCCGCGAGCCGATCCGGATGATCGTACTGCGGGCACTTGAAGCCTATGGCGTGAGCGTCCCCGCAGACGCGATATCGGATCGCCGGAAGGGCAGGCGATGAGCGAGGATTTCGAAGCTCTCACTGTTGCGGATTATGCGAAGCAGGCCGCGCGGACTGATCAACGCAGCGGTGGCCGCGCACTGGGCTTCTCGATGCTTGGCCTTTTCGGCGAAGTCGGCAGCTTGCTCAGTGAGGCCAAGAAAAAGCAGCGCGACGATGCCTCCTACCTGGGTTACGCTCACGCCGTCGCGGAAGAGCTTGGTGACGTCCTTTGGTATCTGGCGGCGATCGCACGGCGCAGCCGCATGGCGCTCAGCGACATCGCTGCCGCCGCGGCGACAAACGGCGGACAATGGCAGACGGGCGGCAACGAAACGCTCAGTTTCCATGCGCTGCAGCCGCAGCACATTCCGCTTGCCAAGGCACCGATGCCGCAGTTCGAGCATAGCCTGCTCGCGCTGGCAGGCGACGTTGGGCTGCTCATCAACGATTTCCAGGCGGGCGGTCTTGCGAAGGACCGCGAAGCACTCGCGGGCCGGCTGGTCGCGGTCATGCGCCGGTTGATCCAGGCGGCAAACGAATCCGGTGTTACCATCGAGGCTGCCGCCGTGAAGAATCTTCACAAGATCTTCGATCGCTGGCCGCGCGAGCGCATCTATCCGGCGCCGACCGATGCGGCGCTCGACCCAGAAGAGCAATTGCCGCGGCGGATGGCGATCGACGTCTATGAACGCACCGTTCGCGGGCAGACATTCGTGTATCAACGCTCAAGCGGTGTGTATGTCGGCGACCGGCTCACCGACAACGCGCTCGAACCCGACGACTATCGTTTCCACGATGTCTTTCACTACGCTTATGTCGCGGTGCTTGGCTGGTCGCCAGTGCTGCGTGCGCTGCTCCGTCTCAAGCGCAAGAGCGATCCGAAACTCGACGACGCCGAAGACGGTGCTCGGGCGATTCTCATCGAAGAGGGCATAACTTCCTGGATTTTCGGACAAGCGCAGCAACTCCGGTACTTTGAAAACGTGAAGCGCGGTGGCCTTCCGCTGGACATGCTGAAGCATGTCCGCCAGTTCGTCGCCGGCTACGAATCAGAACGCTGTCCGCTGTGGCTTTGGGAGGAAGCGATCCTCCAGGGCTATACGGCTTTCCGCTTCCTTCAGGAGCATCGGCGCGGCCGCGTCCTGATCGACTTCGCCAATCGCCGCCTGCGTATCAAGGAATTGCCGTCATGACCCCGAAATCCTTTGTGTCCACCCTGGCGGCGACCGAACTTCCCTCAGTGTTCAATCCCTGGCGCGATCGCTGCACGGTCCATGACCGCAGCGACGCCGCCGCCCGGCGCCGCGACAATCTCGAAATGCTGCTCACCGCGGCGCTTGATCATCGCGTCGAAACGATCTGGATCGCGCGTGATCTCGGCTATCGCGGGGGGCGGCGTACGGGCGTACCGCTGACCGACGAAATTCACCTCGGACATGCCGGCACGCTGATGGGCGGCATCGCATTTGAACGTGCGACGCAGGGACCCGCCGTGGCGGAGCGCACCGCGGCGATCGTCTGGCGTGTGCTAGAGCGGATCGGTCAGCCTGTCATGCTCTGGAACGTTTTCCCGTTCCATCCCCATGAAGCGGATGATCCGATGTCGAACCGATGCCACACGCGAAGCGAGCGCGAGGCGACCTGGCCGATATTGCAAGCCCTCGTGTCAATGATCCGGCCCCGCCAGATCGTCGCGATCGGGCGCGACGCTCACCTGGCGCTGGACGGTCTCGACATTCCGACCACCGCGGTCCGCCATCCGAGCTACGGCGGGCAGCGCGAGTTCATCGAGGGCATGTTCAGCCTGTACGGTGTCGCGGATGACAACGATGAGCCGCTAGAACTGCCGTTGGGCGCGCCTCACGCCGCAGCACGGAGATGTGCGCTCGCCTGATCGCAGCGTTCAAAGAGTTGCTTAAGATCGCCGCGGTTCCAGTTGGCGGTGTCGACCGTGGCGTTGGTCGAGACGATCGTGAGCGGACCCAGCGCGACCCCGCCTTCCTTGGCGATGAATTCGAGCAGACGGCCGAGGCCGATCAGATTGCCGAGCAGTTTTTCGATATAGTAGTGATTGCGGTAGAGCGCGGTCATGCCGAGGCGACGATCGTCGCCCTTGCCGATCAGCTTGAGACTGGCAAAGCTCAGGCACTGACCGCCGTAGGGCGAGTCATTCACGTCGCGGGCGGGGTCGAAGATCAGCAGTTCGAATTTGTTGAGCGCTCGGACGTTCGGGTTGCGCAGGCGCTCGACGATGCCCCAGATTTGATTGATTGGCTGGCCGTCGGCGCGGGGCAATTCCATCATCCGTTCGAAATAATAGCCCGACCAAGCGCCCGACCTCCGGACCTTCGGCAGCACGTTGTCGCGAAACCGGTCGAAGAATTGCGGCGCGCCGTAGCGCCTGTACAGCGCTGCCGGAAAAATCGTGTTGGCGACCGTCTCGATGGGCTTCTTGCCATGGCCCGAAAGGAAGGCATCGACTTCCGCCACGACGGGATCGGCGAGTGTTGCGCGCGCAGTCGGCTCGGCCACGGAGATGACGACATTCTGCGCCTGGTGTCCGGTGGCGAGGTCGACGAGCCGGACCGCCTCGCGCCAGCCAGCAACGCAGTCAGGCTGCGGCGGTATGGGAAGATACATCGACTTCCTCCGTCAAATTTGCCGTGGCGAAAAGGCGCGGCGCTAGAAAGCGCTCAGTAAGCCAGGCGTGGCCTTCCAAGCCCCAACCTGGTCCCCAGCTGTTGCGGATGAGAATGGCCGGGGTGCCGTCCACGGTTCCATGCCCGACCGCGACGACCGCGTGCCGTTGCGCTGGCTCGGGGAGTTCGTCGTTCGCCGGATCGACGACGCCATCACCGCGCGGCTGGAAGAAAGACCGTGACAGCATCGTCAGCATGAGCACCGGCGTGTCACGATCCAGCGCGGCAAGGATGGATGACAGGTCGGTTCCATCCCTCTGTCCGTTGCGGCCATAGAGCGGGCCAACGGTCGCCGGCGGCGTCCACAGTCGATGATCGGCTGGAACCGCTGCCAGATACGGCCAGCCTTTCTCGTCGGGTTGGCCATCGAGCCGTAGCGCGTCCAGCATTGTGGATAGCAGTGCGCCGCTCGTCGGCGGTCTGCCCGCCCGTTTCTGCGCGGCATAAAAGGCGAATTCACACGACAGCGGTGCCCAGCCGTCGCGAAGCCCGGCGTGGGTGTCGCTCGCGGCGAATGCGAGGCATGTCGGCCGCGCGCCTTGATCGCGCGCAGGCCCGAACAGCGGCCGAAGGTCACGGACGATATCGATCATGGGGCGTCAGGCGGCCTCGAGCAGGTGCCGCCGTTCGGCGCGCGACAGGCCCGTCTGTTCCGGGCCGGTGAGGTCGAAATCGAGCGTCAGGCTGGTGAGGGCCGGCGCAGGCTGCCACGGCCGCCGCTCGTCGAGCGACATGCGGCCGCGCCGCGGCGCATCGGGCGCCGCGGTGACACGGCGGACAACGGGACCACCGATGCCATCGCCGTCGATTGCCTCACGCTCGTCTCGAACGACGGCGAAGCCGCTGGCGATCAGTTGGTCGAGATCCCAGAGATACCCACCGCCGCTATGTTCTTCGAGCTGCAGCACGAAAAGATCATTGCGACTGCCATCGATCCGCGAGCCGGCATCGCGCTCGGTCAGCAGCCAGACGTCGCCGCGATAGTTGTCGGGCCGATAGTCCTTGAGGAGATCGACCTTCAGGCTGCGCGGCTGCGTCCGGAGCAGGTCGGTCATCACCGATGGCGAAATCAGATTGTAGCGAACCAGGGTGCGGCACGTCGCCTCATAGCTGGCGCCGATCCGCAGCGAGAGCTGATAGACGACATTGGGGCGCCGGAAATGATCGATCTGCCATCCTTGTCGCGCGCTGTGCGCGAGCACCAGCCATTTCGGCATCATGAAGGCGATCGCAAAGGCGTCGGCTTCGGTTTCCTCGAAGTTGTTTCCCGGTTCGGGCGACATCGGCATCCGGCGCAGGATGCTCTCATCGTCGAGGCTCGGCTCGTGTCGCATCGAAAAATGCCCGAGTTCGTGCGCGGCCGTGAAGCGCTGGATGCTCATCGGTCGTTCCGTCGTGACGAGAACGCCAGGAGCAGGTGCGCTGAGATAGGCGCCGAGCAGGCCTTTCAGAGGACGAAGCAGCAAGGGTAGACCCACGGCATGGATCGCGCCGAAGACATCGACGCTGCCGCCTTGGGTCTCGATCAGTGCGCGCGTATCGAGTTCGCGATGCAGGCGGCCCGCTGCCATCGTACCAGCGCGAACCGCGCTCGCATAATCCGACGCCATCGATCAGCTCCGTTCGCCGCCAGACCGCGAGCGGAGATATTCGGCAAACCGGCTCAGCTCGGCCCGGTCCTCAGTCGACAAGGCCGCAACGCGTCGCGCCAGATGGGCGACATCGGCGGGAAGGCTCGCGGAGGCCTCGTCTTCGCCGGTAAAATAGGCCACCGACTGGCGGTAAAGACGGGCAAGCCGCGTCAGTTCGATCGCTTCAACGCGGCGCTGGCCATTCTCGATATCGGTAAGCGCGGTCCGGGGAATCTTGAGATAGGCAGCAACTTCTTCCTGCTTGAGGCCGAGATATTTCCGTGCTTCGCGCAGACGGTCGCCCAAGCGCCGCCGCTCCTGCTCGTCGCCTTCCTGGCGGAGTGCGAGATTGGTCATGGCTTCGACCCTTTCTTCTTAACCCAGACGCGTTCGATCTTAGGGAGGAGGTCGTCAATCGCCTTCTCGATCGAATTGTAGCCGCCGGTGCGGACGATGCTGTCGCGAAGCTCGATGTCGAGGACCTGCTCCACCGCGCAAAGCGTGTCGACCACGGACAAGGAGTCGAGTGGCACGGGCGCCTGGATGATCTTCGGGTTTTCCGGAGGCAGGGCAATTCCGCGCACCTGTGCCTCAGCCCTGGCCACTTGCAGCAGTTCGTCGACCAACGCCCTAATGGCGTCGGCTTTGGGAAACGCGGTTGCCGCGGGCTGCGGAGGAGCGATTGTCGCCATGCATGCCTCGCACGATTTCACTACATTAAATGCGATATAATGTCTGATAATCCGACACGCAAGCCCGAATTTGCAGCTCGGATTTTTGCAGGGTGTAGCGGGTCATCGGCGGTGCGGTGTGGTGGTCAGTGCCACCTCGAGGGACAACGACAGGGCAGAATCATCAACTCGGGTCATAGCTCGATCAAAAGAACAGAGCTGGAATATTGAGTCAGTCGCCGACGAGTGATCTCCTTCGGTCACCCACCAGCCCCCAGCGGCTCCGTTCATTTCGGGCGGCCCATAGCCGAGTCTTGAAGCCGCGCCCCGACCGCATCCGGCGGTATGGGCGGGAGCTTCAACGTGACCCCGACCAAATTGCTCATCGGCCAGATCCTTGTCGTGTTCGCAATCGTGATCGCGGGCCTCTGGGCGGCGACCCAATGGGCGGCGGCGATGCTCGCCTACCAGCCCGAACTTGGTCCGGCCTGGTTCATGGCTGGAAGCACGCCGGTCTATCGTCCCTGGGCGCTCTTCCCCTGGTGGTATCACTACGATGCCTATGCGCCGCATGTTTTCGACAAGGCCGGCGCGCTCGCCGGCGCGAGCGGTTTCATCGGCTGCGGCGCGGCGATCGCAGGCTCGCTCTGGCGCGCGCGGCAGTCGCGTCACGTCACCACCTATGGTTCGGCGCGCTGGGCCAGGCCGAACGAGATCGAGCGGGCCGGCCTTTACGGTGATGCCGGCGTATTCCTGGGCCGCTCGCGCGGCCGCTATCTCCGGCATGACGGCCCCGAACATATCATGGCGTTCGCGCCAACCCGTTCGGGCAAGGGCGTCGGGCTGGTCATACCGACACTGCTTGGCTGGACCGGCAGCGCCGTGGTTCACGACATCAAGGGCGAGAACTGGCAGCTCACCGCCGGCTGGCGCGCGCGCTTCTCCCACGTCCTGCTGTTCAATCCGACCGATCCCGCTTCCGCCAAATACAACCCGCTGCTGGAGGTCCGGCGCGGCGAGCATGAGGTCCGCGACGTCCAGAACATCGCCGACATCCTGGTCGATCCCGAAGGCGCGCTCGAACGGCGCAACCACTGGGAGAAAACCTCCCATTCGCTCCTGGTCGGCGCGATCCTCCACGTCCTTTATGCGGAGGAAGAAAAGACGCTCGCACGGGTAGCCACATTCCTGTCGGACCCGCAGCGGCCGTTCACCGCCACGCTCCGGCGGATGATGACCACCAATCACCTCGGCACGAAGGATGCGCCGCAGATCCATCCCGTCGTCGCCTCGGCGGCGCGCGAGGTGCTCAACAAGAGCGAGAACGAGCGCAGCGGCGTCCTCTCCACCGCAATGTCGTTTCTCGGGCTCTATCGCGACCCGACCGTCGCCGCGGTGACATCGCGCTGCGACTGGCGGATCGCCGATCTCGTCGAGGCCGGCCATCCGGTCTCGCTCTACCTTGTCATCCCGCCATCGGACATCAGCCGCACCAAGCCGCTGGTGCGGTTGGTGCTCAACCAGATCGGCCGCCGCCTCACCGAAAAGCTCGATGCCGATCCCGCCAGGGCGGGCAAGCACAAGCTCCTGATGATGCTCGACGAGTTCCCGGCATTGGGGCGGCTCGACTTCTTCGAGACCAGTCTTGCCTTTCTCGCGGGCTATGGAGTGCGCGCCTTCCTGATCGCGCAGTCCTTGAACCAGATCGAGAAGGCTTATGGCGAGCACAACTCGATCCTCGACAACTGCCATGTCCGCGTCGCGTTTGCGACCAACGACGAGCGCACGGCGCGGCGGATTTCGGACGCGCTCGGCATCGCCACCGAACAGCGCGCGATGCGCAACTATGCCGGCCACCGGCTCGCGCCCTGGCTGGCGCACGTCATGGTCAGCCGGCAGGAGACCGCCCGGCCACTCCTGACCACCGGCGAGGTGATGCAGCTCCCGCCCAAGGATGAGCTTGTCCTTGTCTCCGGCATGGCCCCGATCCGCGCGAGGAAGCTGCGCTATTACGAGGACCGCAATTTCCGCGAGCGGATCGCACCGCCGCCGCAGCCCGCGCCCGGAGACTATCCCGACCGGCCGCAGGCACGCCCCAACGACTGGAGCGGACTGGTCCGCGCGCCCGATACCCGGCTCGGCAAGCCCGATGACGATGCGAAGGCGGATGAGGACGGCGGCTTGCAACAGCAGCGCCACCCCGGCCTCGGCGAAGAACCCGCCAAAAAACCCGAGCCGCCAAAGCAGCTCGACCTGCTCGGCCTGGACAGCGACGACACCGACACGATCGCCGACAAGCACGCGATGGACCGCGCCGGCGCCACCGGCACGCTGATCCGCGCTCACGCGATCAATCAGGGTCGCAGCGCCGACATGCTGCCGGACTTCTGACAATGGCCGCGATCAAACCCAACCGCGTCCGCTACCAGCTCTTCCTGCCCGAAGATCTGAGCCACCGCTTCGAGGCGCTGGCGAGCCAGCCCGGCGCGTCCAAATCGGCGATCCTCACCGACGCGCTCACCGCCTGGCTCAACCGGCAGGCGGCGAGCGAGCTGGAGAACAAGTTCAGCCAGCGGCTCGATCGCATGTCGCTCGCGCTGGGGCGTGTCGAGCGTGACGGGCATGTGCTGCTCGAGAGCCTGGCGCTGTTCATCCGCTATGAACTGATGGTGCAGGCCCCTTTGGCCGAAGCCGACGAAGCGGCGCGTGCGATCGGCCGAGACCGCTTCGAGGCGTTCATTGCCCGCGTCGGCGAAGCGCTCGCCAGCGGCCAGCGCACGCTTGCTGCCTCCGCGAAAGACAATGGAGGTGGGCGATGAGCGACACGCTTTTCGGCTCCGATAATTCCGCAGGGCGTCGGCGCGCGATGCTGCGCACCGCGATGGGGCCGACCATCGCCGCAGCGCTGGCCGATCCGGTGGTCATCGAGATCATGGTGAACCCGGACGGCGTGTTGCGCCTTGATCGACTCGGCGAAGGCCGGATCGATACCGGCACCAAAT
Source organism: Erythrobacter donghaensis (assembly GCF_001557325.1). Taxonomy (GTDB): domain Bacteria; phylum Pseudomonadota; class Alphaproteobacteria; order Sphingomonadales; family Sphingomonadaceae; genus Erythrobacter; species Erythrobacter donghaensis_B. The sequence continues at coordinate 31,910 of NZ_LSJS01000096.1, read as the reverse complement.
ATGAGCCCGCGCAGGTCGAGCGGATCATCCGCCTGGTTGCCAGCCACGCACGGACAGAGGTTCATGGCAATGCGCCGATCGTGTCAGCCGAGCTGCCACCGCACGGCGAAGGCGCGGGCGAGCGGTTCGAGGGTATCCTGCCGCCGGTCAGCCTCGCGCCGTGCTTCTCGATCCGCAAGCCCGCGGCGCGCATCTACACTTTGCTCGACTATGTGCGGGACGGCATCATGCCCGCCGACACGGCGCGACTGCTGTCGATGGCCGTGGTCGAGCGCAAGAACATCCTGGTCGCGGGTGGCACCAGTTCGGGCAAGACGACGCTTGCCAACGCGCTGCTCGCCGAGATGGCGCACCTCGACGAACGCGTCATCATCATTGAAGACACGCGTGAGTTGCAATGCGCCGCGCCCGACGTGGTGGGGCTGCGCACGCGTACGATTGGCACTGCCGGAGCCGGCGGCGTCACGATGGCTGATCTTGTCCGCTCGACATTGCGGCTCCGCCCCGATCGCATCGTCGTTGGCGAGGTGCGCGGGCGCGAAGCGCTCGACATGCTCAAAGCCTGGAACACCGGGCATCCGGGCGGCATCGCAACCGTCCACGCCAATTCGGCAGTGTCGGCGCTCTACCGGCTCGAGCAGCTCGTGCAGGAAAGCGTCGTCACCGTTCCGCGCCGGCTGATCGCCGACGCCATCGACATGATCGTGTTCATCGCCGGGCGCGGCCTCGCGCGCCGCGTCGACACGATCGCGCGCGTCGCCGGCCTCGATCCCGACGGCGGCTACGCCGTCCTCGACCTTACTCCCGACCACGCCCTCGAACCCCAAGGAGAATGACCATGCGCTTGTCCCGTATTCCTGCCCGTATTCCCGATCGTCGGAGCATCTTCCTCACCGGCGCCGCCATCGGCCTCGGGCTTGCGCTCGCCGCCACCGCGCAGGCCGCCGGCTCGGGCATGCCGTGGGAGGAACCGCTTCAGCAGGTCCTCGAATCGGTCCAGGGTCCTGTCGCCAAGATCGTCGCGGTGATCATCATCATCGTCACCGGTTTGACGCTCGCGTTCGGCGAGACGGCAGGCGGGTTCCGGCGCCTCATCCAGATCATCTTCGGCCTGTCGATCGCGTTTGCGGCGTCGAGCTTCTTCCTCAGCTTCTTCAGCTTCGGCGGCGGGGCGCTCATCTCGTGAACGCGCCAAATTCCTATGGCGCCAGCCATATCGAGGGGTTCGAGGCGCCGATGCACCGCGCGCTTGCCGAGCCGATCCTGCTTGGCGGGGCGCCGCGAGCGATCGCGATCGTCAATGGTACGATCGCGGCCGCGCTCGGACTCGGTCTCCAGCAGTGGATCGCCGGGCTGGCCATGTGGGCGTTCGGGCACACTCTCGCGGTGTTCGCCGCCAAGCGCGATCCCGACTTCGCCCCGGTCCTTGTCCGCCACCTTCGCCAGAAGGGGCATCTGTCATGCTGAATCTGCGCGAATACCGTCAGAAGGCCGACCGGCTCGCCGATCATCTTCCATGGGCGGCGCTTGTCGCGCCCGGCGTGGTGCTCAACAAGGACGGCAGCTTTTTGCGCGTCCTCAGGTTCCGCGGCCCCGATCTAGAATCCGCCACCGAAGCCGAGCTTGTCGCCGCCTGCGCGCGGGCGAACAATGTCCTGAAGCGCTTCGGCTCGGGCTGGGCACTCCATTTCGAGGCCGAGCGGCGCGAAGCGCTGGGTTATCCCGACAGCAGCTTTCCCGATGCGGCGTCGTGGCTGGTCGATGAGGAACGGCGCGCGGCGTTCGAAAGCGCGGGCGCGCATTTCGAGAGCCGCTATTATCTGACGCTCACCCTCCTGCCTCCGCCCGATCAGGCGGACACGGCGGGCCGAGCGCTGATCGAGCGCAGCGACGACGCGAAGGGCCGCGACTGGCGACAAGCGCTTGCCGGCTTCATCGCCGAGACGGATCGTGCGCTTGACCTGTTCAGAGGCTTCATGCCCGAGGTGCGCGCGCTCGGCGACAGCGAAATGCTGACCTTTCTCCACGGTGCGATCTCCGCGCGCCGCCATGTCGTCGCCGTGCCCGAAACGCCCATCTATCTGGACGGGCTGCTCGCCGACACGCCGCTGACCGGCGGGCTCGAACCGATGCTCGGCGACGAGCATCTGCGGACGCTCACCATCCTCGGATTTCCGAACGCGAGCCGTCCCGGCATCCTCGACGGACTCAACCATGAGGATTTTGGCTATCGCTGGGTGACGCGCTTCATTGCGCTCGACAAGACCGACGCAACCAAAGCGCTCACTCGCCTGCGGCGGCAGTGGTTCAACAAGCGCAAGTCGATCACCGCGCTGCTGCGCGAAGTCATCTACAACCAGCCGGTCCAGCTTCTCGACAGCGATGCCGACAACAAGGTGGTCGATGCCGACCTCGCCTTGCAGGCGCTCGGCGGCGATCATGTCGCGTTCGGCTATCTGACGACGACGATCACCGTTGCCGATATCGACCGCGCCCGCGTCGAGGAAAAGGTCCGCGCGGTCGAGCGCATCGTCAACGGGCTCGGCTTCACCTGCATCCGCGAGGGCATGAATGTGGTCGAGGCGTGGCTGTCGAGCCTGCCGGGCCATGTCTATGCGAACGTCCGGCAACCGATCGTCCACACCCTGAATCTCGCGCATCTCATGCCGCTGTCCTCGGTATGGGCAGGACCGGCGCGTAATCCGCACCTCGACGGTCCGCCGCTGCTTTATGCGGAAACCAGCGGCTCGACGCCGTTCCGTCTCAGCACGCATGTCGGCGACGTCGGTCATATGCTGATCGTCGGACCCACCGGGGCCGGAAAGTCGGTGCTGCTCGCAATGCTCGCGCTTCAGTTCCGGCGATATCCAGACTCCCAGGTCTATGTCTTCGACAAGGGATTTTCGGCGCGCGCGGCCGTGCTGGCGATGGGCGGCGCGCATCACGCGCTCGGGCTTGGCGGTGAGAGCGGTCATGCCGATGACGTGGGCGGGCGAACGATCGCCTTCCAGCCGCTGCGCCACATCGATCGCTCCAACGCACGCGCCTGGGCGACCGAATGGATCGGCGCGCTGCTCGCCCATGAGAAAGTACTGGTCACACCCGAGATCAAGGAGGCCGTCTGGTCGGCGCTCACCAATCTCGCGACCGCCCCGATCGAGGAACGCACGCTCACCGGCCTGTCGCTGCTGCTGCAATCGGCACCGCTGCGATCGGCGCTCGCGCCCTATACGCTCGAAGGATCGTTCGGCCGCCTGCTCGACGCCGCCGAAGACGATCTAGCGATCGCCGACGTGCAGTGCTTCGAGACTGAAGCGCTGATGGGGCAGGCGGGCGTCGTTGCGCCCGTGCTGACCTACCTGTTCCATCGTCTCGAGGAGCGCTTCACCGGGCGGCCGACGCTTCTCGTACTGGATGAAGCCTGGGTGTTCCTCGACCACCCGCTGTTCGCCGCGCGCATCCGTGAGTGGCTGAAGGTGCTGCGCAAGAAGAACGTCAGCGTCGTGTTCGCGACACAGAGCCTAGCCGATATCGCCGACAGCACGATCGCGCCGGCCATCATCGAAAGCTGTCCGCAGCGCATCTTGCTGCCCAATGATCGGGCGATCGAGCCGCAGGGCCAGACGGTCTACGTCCGCTTCGGTCTCAACGCGCGCCAGATCGAACTGGTCAGCCGCGCGACGCCCAAGCGGCAATATTATCTGCAATCAGCGCGCGGCAACCGGCTGTTCGAGCTTGGGCTAGGCCCGATCGCGCTGGCGTTGTGCGGCGCGTCCGATCCCGACAGCCAGAAGCGCATAGACGCGGTGCTGGCCGAAAAGGGCCAGGCCGACTTCGCCGCGACCTTTCTCTCCCAAGCCGGCCTCGATTGGGCGGCCGACCTGCTTGGGCGTCACCCTGCCGCCCGCCCCCCAGAAGACAAGGAGTAATTTCCCGTGCCCCGTATCCCTATCCGCAAATATGCGTGCCTCTCCGCTCTCGCGCTCGGCGCCGTCGGCTCGCTCGGTATCGGCATCGCGTTGACCTCGACGCCCGTCGCGGCCCAGCTCAGTGTGTTCGATCCATCGAACTATTCGCAAAACCTGCTCACCGCCGCGCGCACGCTTGCCCAGATCAACAACCAGATCCAGAGTCTCCAGAACGAAGCGCAGATGCTGATCAACCAGGGCAAGAACCTGTCCCGGATCGATTTCCCGCAACTTCAGGAGCTTCGCCAGCGCCTCCAGCAGATCGACCAGCTCATGGGCCAGGCGCAGGGCGTCGACTTCCGCATCGATCAGCTCGACGAGCGCTTCCGCCAGCTCTACCCGCAGGAGTTCGATCAGGTGTTCCGCCGCGATCAGCGTGTGGCTCGCGCACGCGATCAACTCGATACCGCGATGTCCGCGTTTCGCCAGACGATGGGGGTCCAGAACCGCATCGTCGACAACGTACGGAGCGACACGCAGGCGCTCGCCGACATCGTCGCGCGCAGCCAGGGCGCGGAAGGCTCGCTTCAGGCGCAGCAGGCCACGAACCAGCTTCTCGCGCTCACCGCCAAGCAGCAGCTCCAGCTTCAGCAAATGATGGCGGCGCAGTTCCGGGCGGAATCGGTCGAGCAGGCGCAGCGGGGCCAGATCGCGCGCGAGGCACGCGAGTCGACGCGCCGCTTCCTCGGCGACGGCAAGGCTTACACGCCACGCCAATGAGCTGAGGCAGGCGAGGACCGCGCCCCCAGCTCCCCCCGGGTCCGAACCTGTCTCGTCGCGGGGGCCGTAGGGCTTGCCCCTCTCATGGCCGCCGGTCCCCGCGACACCTTTCAACTTCAAGCAGGAACCCGCCCATATGGATGACCTGAATGTCATCGATCAGTTCATGGAGGCCTTCGCCTCCTACATCGACAGCGGGTTCGGCCTGTTGGGCGGTGACGTCGGTTTCCTGACCACGATCCTGATCGGCATCGACATCACGCTCGCCGGGCTGTTCTGGGCGCTCGGCGGCGAAGACGACGTCATCGCCAAGTTCCTCAAAAAGATCCTCTATGTCGGCGTCTTCGCCCTGATCCTCAACAGCTTCTCGACACTGTCCGATATCATCTTTCGCAGCTTCGCCGGCCTCGGCCTCACCGCAGGGGGCAGCGCGATTACGGCTGACGATTTATTGCGACCCGGCAAGCTGGCCGGGACCGGCTTCGAGGCAGCATGGCCGCTCCTCGAGCAGGCGAAGGAGTTGGTTGGCCCGATCGCCTTCTTCGACAATTTCATCGAGATCGCCGTGCTGGTGATCGCCTGGGTCGTCGTCATCGCCGCCTTTTTCATCCTCGCGATCCAGCTTTTCATCACAATCCTCGAATTCAAGCTTACTTCGCTCGCCGGCTTCGTGCTCGTGCCCTTTGCGCTGTGGAACCGCACGTCGTTCCTCGCCGAACGGGTGCTCGGGAACGTCGTCAGTTCGGGCATCAAGGTCATGGTGCTCGCGGTCATCGTCGGCATCGGCTCTAACTATTTCGCCGACTTCACCAGTGCGATCACCGGCGACGAGGTGTCGATCGAACAGGCCGTGTCGCTGATGCTCGCGAGCCTCGCGATCTTTGGCCTCTCCATCTTCGGCCCGGGAATCGCATCCGGCCTCGTCGCCGGCGCGCCGCAGCTCGGCGCCGGATCGGTGATCGCCACTACCGTGCTTGCCGGCGGAGGTCTTGCGATGGCAGGCGCTGGCGCCGTCGGCGCGGCACGCGGTCTCGCGGGGGCCGGTCTCGGCGCGATCCGCGCCGGTACATCGATGGGGTCTGCCGCATCCACTGCCTACAAGCTCGGGCAGGAAACCTCGGGCTCGACCAGCGTCGGCGCGGGCCTCGGCGGCGTTGCGACCGCCATGCGCGGCGCGGCTGCCAACCGGATGAGCGGCGGTCTCGGCGTTAGCGCTGCCGCCGATCGTGGGCAGCGCGCCGCATGGGAAGCAGGAAGCACCCGTGCCGGCGGCGCCGCCCCCGCAGCCGCGCCGATAGGCGCAGCTGAAGGAACACCCGCCTGGGCGCAGAAGCTTCATGCCAGCCAGAATGCTCGCCACCGCCGCCAGATGGCGATCCACGCAATCCAGGGCGGCGACCGCGGCGGCGCTGGCGCCACTCCAGACATCAAGGAAAGGGACTGAGCGATGAAATTTCGACGCGCATTGCAGCGCTATGGGCGAACGCCCGAACCCGAGACACCCTACCAACGAGCGGGCCAGCTTTGGGATGAGCGTATCGGCTCGGCTCGCGCACAGGCGAAGAACTGGCGGCTGATGGCCTTCGGCGGCCTGTTCCTGACCACTGGTCTGTCGGGCGCGCTGGTCTGGCAATCGATGCAAAGCCGCGTCGTGCCCTATGTGGTCGAGGTCGATGCACTCGGGCAAGCACAGGCCGTCGCGCCTGCCGCCAAGGACTATCGGCCGACCGATCCGCAGATCGCATGGTTCCTCGGCCGGTTCATCACCGGCGTTCGAGCGCGCTCGCTCGATCCGGTATTGATGCGTGAAAACTGGCTATCAGCCTATGATTTCGCGACCGAACGTGCGTCACTGTTCCTCGGCGAATATGCCCGCACCTCCAATCCGTTCGCCGATGTCGGGCGCAAGACGGTTTCGGTGCAGGTGACGAGCGTCGTCCGCGCGTCGGATACGAGCTTCCAGGTCAAATGGACCGAGCAGCAATATGAGCGGGGAAGCCTCGCCAGCACGTCACGCTGGACGGCGATGCTCACGGTGAAGATCAAGCCGCCGCGCTTGGCCGATGTGCTCCGAAAAAACCCGCTCGGTCTCTATGTTGACGCGATCGACTGGAGCCGCGAACTGGAAACGCCTCAGGACCGGCCGCCTTCGCCGCAACCATCGGCCGTGCCCGATCCCGCACAATCACTCCCGGTCGCGCCGCCCACCGACATTCCGCTGGGCTCGCCGCTCGATCCGACCCTTGCTCAACCCGCAGCCGCACCATCCCCCGAAAGGACCGACCAATGATCCGTGCCCTCATCCTGGCGGCGAGCGCGATGGCGCTTGCCATGGGCGTCGCTGCGCAGAGCCGCGAACCCGCGTCACCCACCGCGCGCGTCACTGCCGCCAACCGGGCGGCACTGCGCGAGCCGTCGAGCGCGGGATATATATATGCCGTCCAGGTCTATCCCTGGGCGGAAGGCGTGCTCTACCGGCTCTATGCCGCGCCCGAGCGCATCACCGACATTGCCTTGCAGCCGGGCGAAACGATTGTGTCCGTCGCCGCCGGCGACACCGTGCGCTGGACTGTCGGCGATACCACCAGCGGCATCGGCGAAAGCAAGCGCGTGCACATCCTCGTCAAGCCGTTTTCGGCGGGCCTACGCACAAACCTTGTCATTGCTACCGATCGCCGGACCTACCATCTCCAGCTCGAAAGCACGCCCGCGACCGCGATGGCGGCGATCTCCTGGACCTATCCACATGACGAGCTGATCGCGCTCCGGCGTCAGCGCGATGCAGCCGTGGCGGCGACGCCGATCGCGTCGGGCCTCTCGGTCGAAAGCCTCAACTTCAACTATGCGATCTCGGGCGACAAGCCGGCCTGGCGGCCGCTGCGCGCGTTCGACGATGGGCGGCAGACCTACATCGAGTTCTCGCCTGCGATCGCCGTGGGTGAGGCGCCCCCGCTGTTCGTGATTGGCGAGGATGGCGAGGCCCAGCTCGTCAACTATCGCGTCGCCGGCCGCTATTATGTGGTCGACCGCCTGTTCGGTGTCGCCGAGCTGCGCCTTGGCGACAAGAAACAGCAGATTGTCCGTATCACCGCCGCCCAGCCGAAGAGCCGGCAGCGCAAGGCCGGGAGGGGCGCGTGACCGATCCAACCGCTTCTTCCGCGCCGATCGCGGCGCCCAAAGCCGACCCCGAAACGCTCGTTCTGCGCGCGGCGCCGGGCCGCGTCACCCGTTTTCGCCGCGGTGCGATCGTCGCCATCGCTGCCGCCGGCTCGACCGCGATCATCGGCGTCGCCTGGCTGGCGCTCAAGCCCGCGACCCTGAGCCTGATCGCACGAAGCGATGAAAAGCTGGTTGGCGCGAAGGCGCCGCCTGATGCGCTCGCGGGCGCGCCGACGAGCTATGGCGACGTGCCGAAGCTCGGGCTACCGCTTCCCGGTGATCTCGGGCGGCCGATCCTCGAGCGCCAGCGGCAGCTTGGCGGGATGGTTCCCCCTGACCCCGCTGCCGATGCGGTGAGCCGGGCCGCGCAGGAAGCCGAAGCCGAGCGCCAGCGCATCGCCGCTGAGCAGAAGGCCGCACGCGAGTCTGGCGTCATGCTGCAATTGGCGGGCGGCGGTCGCGCCGCCGCCCCTGCACCGGTGACTACCGATGCAAGTGTTCCGCCAGCATCGGCCGAGACTGCCAAGCCGCTCCTCGACCCTGACCGAGATCCTAACGCCCAGGGGCGCAAGAACGAATTGGTCGGCCACGCCAATCGCGACGACGACATCAATCCGCACGCGCTGGCGCAGTCCGTATCGCCTTGGACCTTGCAGGCCGGCAGCATCATTGCCGCGAGCCTCATAACCGGGCTCAACTCGGATCTTCCCGGGCTCGTCACCGCGCAGATCACGGAGAACGTCTATGACAGTGTGACCGGGCGCGGTCTGCTCATTCCGCAAGGATCGCGGCTGATCGGCAGCTACGACAGCGTTGTAGCGTTTGGGCAGAGCCGTGCGCTGGTCGTCTGGCAGCGGATTATCCTGCCCGACGGCTCGTCGATTCGTATCGACAATGTGCCGGCGACCGATACGCAGGGCTATGCGGGTCTGTCCGACCGGATCGACCGGCATACTTGGCAACTTCTGAAGGGCGTCGCCCTGTCGACACTGCTGGGCGTCGGCACTGAATTGAGCTTCGGCAGCACCGAAAGCGACCTTGTCCGGGCGATCCGCGAGTCAGCGCAGCAGAGCGGCGCGCGCGCCGGCGATCAGCTCGTCACGCGCAATCTCAATATCCAGCCGACCTTGCGCGTGCGTCCCGGCTGGCCGCTACGGGTGGTCGTGCACAAAGACATCATATTGCCCGGACCCTGGGGAGGCCGTCATGGCTGATTTGAAGCTGCCAAGGCTGCCCGATCGGACGCCGGCTAAGATCACGATCAACGTCATGCCGGATCTCATCGAAGCGCTGAACGACTACGCCGAGGCCTATGAGGCGGCCTACGGCCGACGCGAGTCCGTACCGGACCTCATTCCATTCATGCTTAGCGGCTTCCTGGCGAGCGACCGCTCGTTCAGCCGGGCACGTAAGAAATAGTCCGATGTCGGCCCGGCAGCCTGCAACGAATGGCGACGACGCGCCCCCGATTGGGCCGATAAGCGTTCGCATTCCCGACGCAGTACGGATGACGGGGCTCAGCAAATCCAAGATCTACCAGCTCATCGCTTCCGGCGACATCGAGGCAGCCAAGGTCGGCCGTGCAACCGTGGTGTTTGTCGATAGTCTGCGGTCCTTTCTGCGATCACACTGTAAACAGCCGCGTTCTCGGGCGTAGCAGGGATCGCGCATGTCGGCCTGTCGATATTTCGGCACGGCCTGTCGCGAAGGGGTAAAATTGGGGGTGGATTGAGCGGAATTATCGGCACGACGATCAAGAACGTTGTTATAAATCAGTATCTTATGTTTTTCGTGTGAATCCCTCCTCCGCTACCATAGGCCTTTCCGGAAGCTTCCAGATGCTTCCGAATTCATCCGAAAATCGCTGAAAAAGTAGAGGGTTGCGGGTGATTCGCGTCCGCATGCGTCCATGGCCTTCCACATGCAGCCAAATTTGGTGTGGGGGTATTTTGGGGGTATTTTCGCGGAGTATCGGAAAGGAGCGATACCCCCATGCCTCTCACAGAGAACCAAGCGAAGAACGCCAAGCCGCTGGAGCGCGCTTACAAGCTAGCCGACAGCGAAGGCCTGTTTCTGCTCGTCCAGCCGAATGGCGCGAAGCTCTGGCGGATGAAGTACCGCTTTGCAGGCAAGGAGAAGCTGCTCTCCTTCGGAGCCTACCCGGCATTGGGGATCGCAGCTGCCAGAGAAAAGCGTCGGGCGGCTAAAGCCCTCCTCGCGGAAGGCAGAGACCCGATGTTGGCCAAGGGCCAAGTAATATCGGAGGGAGGGGACACCTTCTTCGCCGTCGCGAACCGCTGGCATGAGAACCGAAAGACTGCACTGGATCCGGCGCATGCCGATCGTGTCTGGTCCCGAATGGAGCGGGATGTGTTCCCCTACATCGGCCAAAGACCGATTCAGGAGATCACCGCGCCAGAGGTTCTGGAGATGATACGCCGGATAGAGTCACGCGGCGCGCTCGATATCAGCCGGCGTGCTAAGCAGGGGGTGGGTCAGGTCTTTCAGTTTGCCATTGCTTGCGGGTTGGCCTCCAGTGATCCGACAGCAAATCTCCGCGGCGCCCTGAAGCCACGGCCAAGGGTAAAGCACATGAGCCGCTTGCCACTTGTTGAGTTCCCCGCGTTTATTGAGAAGGTCCGAGACTACCAGGAAGAAGGTGCGCCTGCGAGGTCCAAACGGCGCAAGAGACGAGTTCCTCCTCGCCGCTACCGCCCAAAACCTCCGCAAGATGGCCAAACTGATCCCAATGCCAGCCACCCCAGCCCCCACATAAGCGGGGGCGAAGCCTCCGCGCGACGCTCAGGCTCGCGTCAGCCCCGATCTCAGCGCCGGGTTTTTCAACACAATCGGGTGGATTGCGGACGTTCGCCTGCCAGTCATCGGGAGCTTGCGCCAAGGGTCGGGCTCCCGGCTTGGCGGATGAATAATCGTGCTTTGCAGGACGAATTCAGGGTTGTTATTGCAAATCAGTGTTATTATCAGAATGCGATCAGCGGTGCTCAGCACCGCCCGTTTCCCCGATTGATCGGTCCTCACCATGCTCCGCTCCGCCAACGCCTTCTTCCTGTGGTTTCATCGATGGAGCGGAATCGCTTTCGCCGCGGTATTCATACTCGTCGCCCTGTCCGGGACAGTTCTGACATTCCGCTACGAGCTTCAACAGGCCATGCATCCGGAAATGCAGGTGGAGCCAGCAGACGTCGATGGCGCACCGGATTTCACCGCCATTGCGGCGAATTTGAAAAGCGAAATTCCTGGGGCCAGGTTGAACTTTCTTCAGCAGAATCCGGCCCAGCCCGAATTCCCGATCCGGGTCGTTTACGAGCATCCACTGGACGGTTTCGATGTCCTCTATGCCGACCCGCACAGCGCAAGGCTGACCGGATAGTCCTTGAGCACTCTGCGCGCTTCGTCGGTCTTCTCGCCGGTATCGGGCGCTTCAACCTCCTTGGTGTAGCTCTTGTAGAAGATTGCAATGGTCGACTTCTCGCCCTTGCGGACCTGCGCGCCGAGCGATTTGGCCTGATTGTAGGTCATCCAGAACGGCGAGGCGTACCCGCTTGCCCTGCGGCTCGATCGCGATCCGTTTGACGCTCAGCATGTCGTCCATGCGCAGTACATAGATCCCGTCGCGCAGGCGCGCCTGACCGTCACCCAGGTCAACCATCACTTCATCCCCATCGTGCAAGGTTGGCTCCATCGAGTCCCCCAGGACCCCGATAATCGACAGGTTGGAGGCCTTGCTGGCTGTGAGGCGGCGCAGCCATTTCTCATCGAAACCAAATTGGGCAGAGTTGCCTTCCGACCCGGCGAGCGCACCATATCCCGCTGATGCTTCCACATCGAGGATGGGAATGTGCACGAGGTCGACGTCAGGACTTGAGCGGCGCGCCGGGCCGCCGAGTACCTTTTCCTCCACCCCAAAAAAGCGGGCGAGGACCGTGCGGTCCTGTTCGTCCAGCTGCTTAGGGCTACCGCGCCGGATGAACTGCTGAATGTAGGCAGCGTTGCGCCCGAGCAGCCGCGAGATCTCAGAATAGTTGCACCCACGCTTCTTGATTAACTCGTCGAGAGCCTTGCGTGCGTCGTCCATGCTGCCATCCCATATCGCGCCAGTCTAGGAAGTTATCTTCGAATATCTAGGAGGCGTTCCTAGCCGGATCAAAAAAGGGGCGCAATCGAATTGCGTTAGGGCAGCGCTGGGACTTCGCGAGCATAGTCGGCAATTGGCCTCCTCATATCCTCGCGCGGTTCACGTTCCTTGATTGCGCTTCGCCGGCATCCCGTTGCGCACAGGCCAACCATAAGCTCGAGAGCTTCCCAATTCTCGCAGCAGCTCGCCTACGCCTCAAAACCCTGATCGGTGGAGTCGATGAGATGGGCCACCTCGGCCAGCACCCGCGCGGCCCATTCGGGGCGGCAGATCAGCAGGTCGGGCATGTAGGTGTCTGCCTGATTGTAGACCAGCGGGCTGCCATCGATGCGCGAGGCGTGGAGGCCGTGCGCCAGCGCCACCGCGACCGGCGCGCAGCTGTCCCATTCGTATTGCCCTCCGGAGTGGAGATAGACTTCCGCCTCGCCCCGCACCACGGCCATCGCCTTGGCGCCGGCGCTGCCCATCGGCACCAGCGCTCCCCCGAGCGCGGCGGCAACTGCTTCGGCCTCGCGCGCGGGCCGCGACCGGCTGACGAGAAAGCGCGGCGGCCCGGCCATCGCGGGGAGCGCCTGCGGCCGGTCGGAACGCAGCACGACCCCGCCACCCAGCCCCGGCAGCGCGACCGCGCCGACAGCGGCGACGCCGTCGATCGCGAGCGCGACGTGCACCGCCCAGTCGTCCCGCGCCTCGCCATATTCGCGCGTGCCATCGACCGGATCGACGATCCACACCCGTGACTTGCCGAGACGCGCCGGGTTGTCCTTCTCCTCCTCCGAGAGCAGACCGTCCTCCGGGCGCAGGTGCCGGATGGCGTGGCACAGGAACTGGTTGGCGGTTGCGTCGCCCGCAGCGCCGAGCACCCTACCATCGAACATTTCGCTGGCGCGCACGTCGAGAAGGATTCGCCCAGCGGCTTCGGCGAGCCGCGCGGCCAGTTCACTATCGGTCATTCACTCATTCCTCCGGGCGCTGCCGTCTGCCCGCGTTTGACATCAGTGCCCCAGTGGATGCCGCTCCAGGCCCGTTCGTGGAAGTAATAGAGCACCATCTTGGTCAGCACCTCTGTCAGCGCGATCGCGCCGGCGGCCTTGGCGGAGCTGGTAAACAGCCAGCTGAGCAGAAACGTATCGATACTGCCGAGCACGCGCCAGCTGACCGCCTTTGCGATCGAGCGACTATGCGCTTCGCGTCCACTGAACAAAAACATCGCCGCCCCCTTTGCCGCGCCTACTTCAACGGCAGGATCTGCCGGATGATGAATTGCGCCGCCTCTTCTGGCGCCATGTCGACGGTGTTGACCCTGATCTCCGGGTTCTCCGGCGCTTCGTAAGGACTGTCGATCCCGGTGAAGTTCTTGAGCTGGCCCGAACGCGCTTTCTTATAGAGGCCCTTGACGTCGCGCGCCTCGGCAACCTCCAGCGGGGTGTCGACGAAGATCTCGATGAACTCGCCTTGCGGAAGCATCGCGCGCACCATCTCGCGTTCGGCGCGGAAGGGGCTGATGAAGGCGGTCAGCACGATCAGACCGGCATCGGTCATCAGCTTCGCCACCTCGCCCACGCGGCGGATGTTCTCGATCCGGTCGGCCTCGGTGAAGCCGAGGTCGCGGTTGAGCCCGTGGCGGACATTGTCGCCATCGAGCAGGAAGGTGTGGCGGTTCATAAGGAACAGCTGCTTTTCGACCTCGTTGGCGATGGTCGACTTGCCGCTGCCCGAAAGCCCGGTGAACCACAGCACCCGCGGGGTCTGGTTCTTCATGCCCGCGTGATCCTCGCGGGTGATCGCGACCGGCTGCCAGTGAACATTGTCCGCGCGGCGCAGGTTGAACTCGATCATCCCGGCGGCGACCGTCGCGTTGGTGAACTTGTCGATCAGGATGAACCCGCCGAGCTGCCGGTTGGCGGTGTAAGATTCGAAGGCGATCGGCCGGTCGGTGGCGAACTCGGCCACCCCGATGGCGTTGAGGCCCAGCGTCTTGGCCGCCAGGTGCTCGAGGCTGTTGACGTCGATCTCGTATTTGGGCGGCTGGACCGTGGCCGTAACCGTCTGCGTGCCGAGCTTCAGCCAGTAGCCGCGGCCCGGCTTCAGCGCCTCCTCGTCCATCCACACGAAGGTCGCGCAGAACTGGTCGGAGGCCTGCGGCGGATCGCCCGCGGCCGCGATCAGGTCGCCGCGGCTGCAATCGACCTCGTCGGCGAGCGTCAGCGTGACTGACTGGCCCGCCACCGCCTCGTCGAGATCGCCGTCGAAGGTCACGATCCGCGCGACCGTGCTGGTCTTGCCCGAAGGCACGATCCGCACCGCGTCGCCCGGACGGATCGTGCCGCTGGCGATCTGCCCGGCGAACCCGCGGAAGTCGAGATTGGGGCGGTTGACCCACTGCACCGGCATGCGGAACGGCTGGGCTTGCGCGGCTGCCGCATCGACCTCGACGGTCTCGAGATGCTCGATCAGCGCCGGTCCGTCATACCACGGCGTGTTGGCCGAGGGCGCGGTGGTGATGTTGTCGCCCTTGAAGCCCGAGATCGGGATCGCGGTGAAATCGGCGATCCCGATGCTCTTGGCGAAGCTGCGATAGTCGGCGACGATGTGTTCGAAGGTGGACTGGTCGTAGTCCACCAGGTCCATCTTGTTCACCGCCAGCACCACATGGCGGATGCCGAGCAGGTGGACGAGGTAGGAATGCCGCCGCGTCTGCTGCAGCACGCCCTTCCTCGCATCGATCAGGATCACCGCGAGGTCGGCGGTCGAGGCGCCGGTCACCATGTTGCGGGTGTATTGTTCGTGCCCGGGCGTGTCGGCGACGATGAACTTGCGCTTTTCCGTCGTGAAGAAGCGATAGGCGACATCGATGGTGATGCCCTGCTCGCGTTCGGCGGCGAGGCCGTCGACCAGCAGCGCGAAATCGATTTCCTCGCCCTGGGTGCCGTGCCGCTTGCTGTCGCTTTCGAGCGCGGCAAGCTGGTCCTCGAAGATCATCTTGGAATCATAGAGCAGCCGGCCGATCAGCGTCGATTTGCCATCATCCACGCTGCCGCAAGTGATGAAGCGCAGCAAACTTTTGTGCTGGTGCTGGTCGAGATAGGCGTCGATGTCCTCGGCGATCAGCGCGTCGGTCTGGAAGCTGGAGGGGGTGTTCATCAGAAGTAACCTTCCTGCTTCTTGTCTTCCATGCTCGCCCACTGCCCCTTGTCGATCGCGCGGCCCTGACGTTCGGATCCGGTGGCGAGCAGGTCGGTCAAATCCCGGCTGTCTTTAAAGTGCAGCATCGCAAAAGGCTGCTGCGCTGCGTGGCGCCCTTTGCGGGCCGAACACTGCATCATCGATGAGTTCTTGCTTACCGAATCGAGCATCAACGGACTCTTCGCCTCGGCTTCGGCCTTGGGCGAAAAGTGTAACCTATCGGCGTAAAGCCGTTCGATCTCTATCAGACTGCGCATCGGCTTTCAGCTATAGCCTACTGTCCGTGCGGCAAGCAATTTTGCCTTTGTCTGCCGATGGTGAGGCTTCTCGTCGGCTTGGAACAGCACTTGAGGCTGTTCGCGCGGGAAGTGCCTGGGCGGGTTCGTCGCGGAAGCCTGTTTGAGGCCCTAAAGTGCGTGCACCCACGAGGAGCACCGGCGATGCGTTTGGCGTGAAAGCGCCGACACTCGGTACAAAGGTGGTGCAGTTGGACCGGGCAGGCGCGTGACCAGCATCGATGCCGTGCGAGCGATCTTGTGGGCGCGGCGAATCCCGGGAGGTGCAGCACCGCCTACACCCTTGATGAAGCGGCTTAATGAATGAACGAACGGCACCTAACGACTATGTAAAGATGGCAGAAAAGGCTCATAGCAGATTCAGGCGATGCGTACGCGCGGGTTCTTGAAGCGGGCCGGTGCAGCAGGTGCGCGAGCCCATCGAAAAGTCAGTGGAGGATCCCCTCAATGCCATTTGATCTAGGATACGCGCCGGTTCGATCGCGCCTTTCACGCCCAGGCTACGATGGCACCAGTCTTCAGGAGGTTGCACTGCGTTTCGGCTCAGAAGATGCTTGTCTTGAACATGTGATGCACACACGGTTCGGCCAGGGCCTCCCTTGTCACAAGTGTGGCGGCGTCAGGAGCTGGCACCGCCGAAAGAGCAAGCAATATGTACTGGATTGCTGCGGTGCACTTGTTTCGCCGCTTGCAGGCACTGTTTTTCATCGCACCAGGCTGCCCCTTCGGCTCTGGTTCTATGCGATGCTGCACTTTGCCAATTCGCACGAGGGTGTGAATGCAGGTTTTCTCGAGCGCCATCTCGGGATTAGCTATCGCGCGGCCTTCCTCATGGCTCATAAGATCCGATGGCATATGTCCGAGTTGGGACGCATGACACCAATTGCTTCGCCAGGACAGGATATCGAAGTGAGGGTGGAGAACCTGCGCCGTGTACGCTCAGGCACCTCCGGCCAAAATCGTGCCAATATCCTGTTCGCCGCACGGGACGGCAAGGTCGATTGTCAGGTAATCGGTTCTTCCCGTCAGAGATTTGCGCTCCAGGCTGTTGCGAAAATGGTGCCTGGTCACGGCGATTTGCGCACGACCTGCTACCGCACGCACCGGCTGTTTTCCGATTATGGTTCCCGGCCACCGCGAGCAACCATGCTCCCGTGCTACTTCACGGACCATCCTCAAGAGTCAGATGCGATCAAGGGCTTCCTATCCTATTTCCTCTGGCCCTTCCAGACGCACCACAAGTATGCATCGCGTACGCATCTATGGCTCTACCTCGGTGAATTTCTGTTCCGCTACAATCGTCGAAATCGGTCGGCGCAGACCTATTGGGACATGATTAGCGCCTTCCCTGATTTGACCATAGGGTATGGCCTGCCGCTTGGCACCCAAGCAACCCGGGAGAACTGAAATGGCAGGGAAGTCAAAGCCCCTCGGAATTGCGCAGTTCTTCGAGCGGTTTCCGAACGAAGAATCGTGTCTGCAGCACATTTTCGACGCTAGATTTGGGACCCATCCGCCTTGCCCGGGCTGCGGAAAGCATGGTCACTGGTCGCGGATCAAGGGTACCAAGAAATGGCGGCATGCCTGCGGAAAACACGTTTCGCCGCTCAAGGGCACCGTTATGTATCGGTCCAACCTATCGCTTATGGCATGGTTTTATGCCTTTTTTCTGTTCTCCAACACGTCGACCGGAATGCGCGCAGGATTTATCCGAAGGCAACTTGGGATCGGTCACAACAGCTCGCATCGGCTCTGCAGGATGATCAGGGTGCACATGGCAGCTATGGCGCGACCAGATAAGCTTGGGGGCGAGGGCAAGACCGTCCATATTGATGAGGTGCATCTCCGCTACATTGCTAGTACTGCAGGGAAGCCGAACGATGCCGTTATCGTTTTTGGATTGGCATGCGAGGGTAAGGTTTTGTCGGCAATAGTGCCAGACCGAACGTCAGGAACCCTCATTCCGAACATTGTCGCCCGTGTCATGCCCGGTTCAAAGGTCGTGACCGACATGCTGCCAGGCTACCGGACGCTGGGCCAGCATGGTTTTGATCACGTCCAAGTCAACCATTCCGTCGCCTTTCATGACTTTAGGGGCCACTCCACCAACCATATCGAGGCCTACTGGTCGACAGTCCGCCGTATGCTCCGTTCAGCAAGGCAAGTTTCGCGAATACATATGTGGAGTTTTCTTGCAGAAATCGAATTTAAGTATAATCGGCGTCAAGAAAAAGAGGCCATATTCGAAGAGCTTATATCGAATTTCCCGTATTATGACTCAGAAGAGAATCGCGTTCTCGAATCGCGTTTTGATTGGTCCCCTATGGAGGACAATTGAGCCATAAACGATTGAGGCCTGTGAAAGACCAGCTCAGTTTCTGATACCTTTTCGCAAGGCAGAAGGGCTGAAGATCGCGTAACCACTGTAATCCGCGCGCGAAGCTTTGTCTCATAAGTGCATGGTGACAACAAGTTCGGCAATCCGTGCACTTGCCATGCCATCGCCATAGGGGTTGTGCGCGCGGGCCATGGCATCATAAGCGCTTTGGTCGTCCAGAAGACGTGAGGTTTCCGCTGCAATTACAGCAGCATTCGCGCCCACCAATCGCGCGGTTCCTGCCGCAACCCCCTCGGGGCGCTCGGTCGTGTCGCGCATCACCAGAACCGGCTTGCCGAGGCTCGGGGCCTCCTCCTGGATCCCGCCCGAATCCGTGAGGACGACGTCGCTCGCGGCCATCATCGCAACGAAATCGAGATAGTTCAGCGGGTCGATCAGCGCGATGTTGTCGAACCCGGACAGCGCCCGGCGGAGCACCTCGCCGACGTTGGGATTGGGGTGTACCGGGCAGATGATCGCGACATCGGGCCGCGTCGCAAGCGATTGAAGTCCCTGCGCGATCTGCTGCATCCCGGCGCCGAAGTTCTCGCGCCGGTGCGCCGTGACCGCGACGATCCGCTTGCCCGCGAAACGTTCCTTCAGGGGTGCGATCATCGGGGCGAGCGAGGGGTCTGCGGAGATCCTTGCCTGCGCGAACAGCAGCGCGTCGATCACCGTGTTGCCGGTGACATGGATCGCGCTCTGGGGCACGTTCTCGGCGCGCAAGGCCGCAGCGGCGGTTTCGGTCGGGGCGAAGTGGCAATCGGCGATCACGCCGGTGACCTTGCGGTTCACCTCCTCGGGCCAGGGCGAATAGATGTCACCGCTGCGCAGGCCCGCCTCGACATGGCCGACCGGAATGCGCCGGAAATAGCACGCAAGACTTGCCATCATTGTGGTCAATGTGTCGCCATGTACCAGCACACGATCAGGCAACAACCCGTCCAATACCTCCCCAAAACGCGTCAGAATGCGGCTTGCCAGACCGTCGAGCGACTGGTCGGGCTGCATCAGGTCGAGATCGACGTCGGGCGTGATCCCGGACAGCGCCAGCACGGAATCGAGCAGCTCGCGGTGCTGGGCGGTGACCACCACCTTGACATCGAACAGGCCGGTCTCGCGCAGCGCGAAGACCACCGGGAACATCTTGATCGCCTCGGGCCGGGTGCCGAAGGTGACCACGATGCGAGGCCTGCCCCCGCCCGGCGTTCGCTCGCTGCTCACAACCGCAGCATGCCTCGCGTGTCGAACACGAGCTTGCCGACCAGGTCTTCGTGGCCGAGATGCTTGAAGGCGGTGTGATCGACCAGCACCACCACAATCTCGGCCTGCCTCAGGCCTGCGTCAAGGGTGACCAGCCGCGCTCCCGTGCCTTCGAGCGCCTTGGGCAGTTCTTCGGTGAAGGGCTCGACCACCAGGATGCGCTCCCCGTGGGTATGGGAAAGCGCTTCGGCGATCTCCAGCGCGGGGCTTTCGCGGAAATCGTCGATGTCGGGCTTGAACGCCAGTCCGAGCAGCGCGACCGTGCCTCCTGGCACCGCATCGAGCAATGCGCGGATCTTGCCTTCGGTGTGGACCGCCTTGTGGTCATTGACCTCGCGCGCGGTGCGCACCAGCCGCGCGGCCGAGGGCGCGCCCGCCACGAGGAACCACGGGTCGACCGCGATGCAATGCCCGCCCACGCCGGGGCCGGGCTGGAGGATGTTGACGCGCGGGTGGCGGTTGGCGAGGCGGATCACCTCCCACACGTCGACCCCGATCACGTCGGCGATCATCGAAAGCTCGTTCGCGAACGCAATGTTCACGTCGCGGAACGAGTTCTCGACCAGCTTCACCGTCTCGGCGACGCGGGCGGTGGTGTAGAGGCAGTCGCCCTTGACGAAGCTGGTATAGAGCACCGCCGCGCGCTCGGCGCAGGCCGGGGTGACGCCGCCGATCACGCGGTCGTTGTGGACGAGTTCGTTGACGATCCGCCCGGGCAACACGCGTTCGGGGCAATAGGCGAGCGCGATGTCCGCCTCATCGTCGCCGCCGTCTTGGGGCACGACCAGATCGGGACGCATTTCGCTGATGATCTGCGCCACCCTCTCGGTGGTGCCGACCGGCGAGGTGCTCTCGACGATCACGCAGGCGCCGGGCAGGATCCTGGGCGCGATCGCGCGCGCGGCGGCCTCGACATAGGTGATGTCGGGGGCGTTGTTTTCGCCCAGCGGGGTGGGCACGGCGATCATGTAGAAGCTCGCGGTCGGCACCTCGGTCGATGCGACCAGCGTCCGCGCGGTGATCGCATCGTGCACCAGCTTGTCGAGATCGCGCTCCTCGATATGGACGCCGCCCGCGTTGACCGTGTCGACCACGCGCTGCGACACGTCGACCCCGCACACGCTCCACCCGTAGGAAGCGAGCAACGCGGCGGTGGGCAGGCCGATATAGCCGAGGCCAATCACCGCGACCTGATGATCGGGCGCGGGATGCGCGAGGGCCTTGCGCCCGAGCGCCGCTGTGGCATCGAAAGGAGCGTTCATGCGGTCTTCGTCCCGGTGTCCGGGACGGGTGATGGCCGCAAAGGGCTTAAAATCGCGTTAGGCTTGCCGCGATTTTACCATCATCTCTTGGTTAGACGCGACGCCGCTGCGGGTTCATCAGGGACCTGACGCACCAGGAGACCTGAAGATGCTCACCGAGCAAAGCCTGCCGATCAAGCGCTGCGCGATCTACACCCGCAAGAGCACAACGCAACGTCTCGCGCACGATGTCAATTCGCTGGTCACCCAGCGAGAGATCTGCAGCGCCTACATCAAGAGCCAGCAATACAAAGGCTGGGTTGAACTGCCACAGCACTATGACGATGGCGGACACTCCGGTAGCGGACTTGAGCGCCCGGCGCTATCCCGTCTGATGCAGGACGTCGAGGCGGGGGAAGTCGACGCGGTGGTCGTCTACAAGATAGACCGACTTACCCGTAGTCTGCTCGATTTCGTCCGTCTGGTCGAATTGTTCGACCGGCAATCGATCACGCTCGTGTCAATCTCCCAAGCTTTTGACACCTCCGACAGCATGGGCCGGATGATTCTCAACGTGTTGCTCACCTTTTCGCAGTTCGAGCGCGAACTGATTGCCGAGCGGGTCCGCGACAGCATCCGTACCCGAAAACGTCATGGACGCATCCACGGCGGCCTGCCGCCATTTGGCTATGTCGCTGGCAAGGACGGCCTTCGTGTGGATGAAGCTGAGGCCAGGATCGTGCGCTTCATCTTCGCCGAGTTCCTGAGGACCCGGCGATACACTTCGGTGATGACGGCCGTGCGCGAGGCAGGCTATTGCAGCTCGGTCAAGCTGTCGCGTGGGGGTCTCGCGCGCGGCGGCACCCCGATGTCGCCCGGAACCGTATACGGCATCCTTCGCAATCCGATTTATGTCGGCCAGATCCGCGGCCACAGCACAACCTACCAGGGCGTCCATGATCCGCTGATAAGCCAGGAAACATGGGCGGCGGCCCAAGCATTGAGCGAGGAGCGCAAGAAGCGCTCGCCTCATGCCAAGGAGACCCATCACTTTCTTGCCGGCTTGCTGTGGGATGATCTTGGCAGGCACATGCTGCTCGATCTCAACTGGCAGCGCGGCCGGACCTATTGTGCCTATGTGTCGAGCAATGCGGCCTGGTCGCAGGTCGAGTTCCGCCGTGCGTATCGTTGCAATGCGGATAATCTTGACCGGACTGTTCTGGCTGCGGTTGGCGATTTCCTCAGTGACAGGGCCAAGCTCAGGGCAGCATTCAAGGGTCTCGGCATTTTCGGAGATGACCTCGACCAGTTGGCCCATCGCGGGAAGGCGGTCGCAAGGATGATCGAGAATGCACGTCCGGAATGGCTGCCAGGTATGTTTTCTGCTCTCTTGCACCGCGTTGAGGTCGCTGAAGAGACTGTCGCGATCACCTTTCGGTCGCTTGAACTGCGCCGACTCATGGGATGGGACTGCAAAACGGCATTCAAAGGAAGGCCGTCGGACTGGCCGTGCAGCGATGCCCGCTACGTTCTCGAGGTAGATGTCCGGGCCATTACCGCCGAACGATGGCCTTCGCTGCACATCAATCCGCGTTCAGGAGACTGCCAAGGGAACCCCGACCCGAAGCTGGTCGGACTTATCAGAGAAGCAAGGCGCGCGCAGATGCTCGTCGATGAACATCGCGCACTGGGGATCGAGGATCTCGCAAAGATGCAAGGATGCAGACCGACGCATTTTGCTCGTCTGATAAGGTTGAACTATCTCGCGCCCGATATCGCAACTGCGATCATTGATGGCACGCAGCCAGCGGACCTCGACCGCAAGGCGCTGCTCAATTCCAACGTGCCCACGAGCTGGGCTGTGCAGCGCAAACTCTTTGGTTTTCCCTCGCCAGAGCGGACCCTGGCGAGGCGGGAACTCTATGGCAGGGGGCTCTGGCCGTCGGCAGTCACCGGCAGGACTTGACCCGACAGGTGGCAACAGCGGCCCGATCACTTCCAACTCTTCGTCCGCAACGCCGATCCGCTCGCCTAAGACTGCCTCCAAAAGACAGGCCCTTGGCATCGCGTTCATGCAGCAGCATCTCCTCGCGGCTGCAGCCAAGGCTCACAAGGAGCTGGATCCCGGGGATCAGCGGAAAGCCCTTGCCCTTGCAGCAATTGAGGACGCCGAAGACCTTGGAGGAGCAGGTGTTGCGGGTGCCCTTGAACAGGGTGAGCGTGTCGGGGTCGAGCTCGCGGCGCGCCTGGTCCATCGCATTCAATGCGACGACGGCATCCTTGAACTCGTCGTTCGCCTCGCGCTCGATCGTCTCGCATGAGCCATCGATGCAATAGACGTCGCCGTCACAGATGAACTGGTTTGGGCTGCCGGGCTGATCGGGAACCGGACAGTCATAGACCCGCTCCCAGGTGCGACAGGGCTCGCCTGAGAGGCATTCCTCGCCGACCAGCGCGCAGCCCGGGGTCGTCTCGAGGGTTTGGCAGTCCTGTGCTTCGACATATTGTGCGCAGGTGAACTGCCGCTCCCAAGCCCAGCAGGGCTGTGTCACGGCAACACCGTCGATGATCCGGATGACCGGATCGCTGTCAGAGCAGGCCTCGGTGGCCTCGCGGCAGCTGGCATCCGCTGCGAAGGTGGCGCAGCGGCTTTCATCGCGACTGGTGGTGACGTCCCGCGTCGCTACGATGTTCTGGAGTTCGCCGCCTGTAGGCCGGCGGCGGAGCAGCAGGGAGCGGGGCAGGCGGCTGACTGGCAAGCCGGGTTCTGAGCTCGGCATTCTCGGCCGAGATTGCATCGATCGCCGCCTGACCGTCGGTACGCATCGCCTGGTTCTCGGCCTTGAGCGCCGCCAGCTGCTCTTCGATCTCGCTGCGCGGTACGCTCGCATCGCGCAGCGCCTTCTGCTCGCGGGTCACTGCATCGATCCGGTTGCTGTAGGTCGCAACGAACTCGCGGTTGGCGAGGTCGCGGTTGACGACGCCGGCCGTATCGATGGTCTGTGCAGCGTCAGGATCACTGCCGGCGGGTTTGTCGTCGCCGCCAAGAATGAACCAGCTGCCGCCCACGAGAACGAGAGCACCGATTGCGCCCATAAGCAGCTTCTGGCGGCGCGCTGTGCGGGCGTTGAGCTCGGCGACCGGCGAAGGCGCGGGGTGTTCCGCTTGTTCCGGATGCGAGGCAGGTGCGGGTGCGCGCCACCGCCGCGTCTACTGCGTCTGCCTGAGGTCATGGACCGCGTCGGACTTCGCCGCTCGGCGATCTATCAGCGCATGAGCGAGGGTCGTTTTCCCAAATGCCGAACCCTGGGGCCCAAATGCTCGGTCTGGGTAGAAACGGAGATCAACGAGTGGGTTCGATCCGTCGCCGAGAATAAGAGTTAGAAGCAATCGGACGAAATTCTGCGGGGCCCGCTGCAGCAGGAAGAATCTCTCGCACAAGTTGATCAGCGAAATGAACCGTCCGCGAATTGTTGGAGGCTCTTTGGCGTGAATTGTGCCGCCATTGGACGTTCGTCTAGCATGGCACAGCGTCGTGCTGCCGCCTCTTCAGGCCAGATGTTGTTAATATGCGTCAGCGGTCACCTCTCGTTGAACCAGTCGAGCCATTCGAGAGTGTCGTATTCGATAGTGTCAGACGAGCACTAGGGCGTGCGGCGGTGAATCAAATCGTCCTTGTCAACCTCACTGGTGGTCTCGGCCAAGGCACTGGCTTCGTCGTACATATGGATGCCCACCAAGGGCTCGATCCCGACCTCTCTAAGGCGCTCGGTAATACTTGATAAGGACAAAGTGGTCAGGGAAGTCACTGTGGTGGACGAGGTTACCGCTCTTGGCTGAGCACCGGTTGTCTAAGGCGCTAGGGCTCAACGAAAAAGCTGAGAAACTTTGTGTCAGACCAACCATTGTCCTCGCTATCGTTGTTCCTGCGACGTAGCGCTGCAGGATCGATGCTTGCCTGACGCACGATCGTCAGTCCCTTGGAGGGGATCACGTAGAGCCTCTGACCATCAAAACCTGCTGCAATGACGGCGTCCGCTGGGACTGATCCGGTATGTAGGGTGAGATCGATGGTCTCTGTAATGCGATCAGGGCTCAGCGGCGTTCGCGGCAGCCACCATGTAAGTCCGTAGGCAGGATTGGCGTCACTGCCGCGAAATAGGGCTGCGAAGGCTTCTGGATCGACTACACGGCGACCTGCAATTTTCCCTTCTCTGCGAATGAATTCTCCAAATTTGGCCCAATCCCGCGCCGAGAGCACCGCGCCTTGCGGCATCAATGGATTACCATCAGGGCCGCTACGCCATTGAGCTACTTTGATGTCAAGCGGACCGAGGATGCGGTCCCTAAGATAAACAATAGGGTTCGACGGTTCGCCTGCCGCCTCCAGCTTGCGGCTCAGCAACTCACCTGCGATCTGCATCGGGGTCGGGCTGTATTGGAAACTTGCACCAGGTGCGGTGATCACTGGCTCGCCAAGCGATGCGCGATAGCCTTGAGGTCGGCCAATCCGGCTCTCATGACCACTGGTCATCGAGAGAAGGTGACGAATTGTGATGCCTCGTTTCTTCTCATCATTGCGCCATTCGACGATCGTATCCGAAACATTCTCGTCAAGCGCGAGCAGCCCCTCTTGCACCGCTGCAGCAAACATCACACCCACGAAACTCTTGGTGCCGGACCACAATTCATGGGGCCGCTCAATTGTATCGCCGCCGGACTGGCACACAATTTCGCCATCTTTAAGGACAAGGACCGACAAGCCGCGATGTTCGTCCGAATAGGCTACTGCCTCGGCACAATCGTCGGCAGCATCAGCGTCCGCGGCAAGAGACTTGGCTACTGGTGCAATCAGGAGCGTCAGGGCACCTGCTGCGCCGCATCGCATTGCCAGTAACCGATTTGCCGCTGCGATCATGTCCCTGGACCCCAATTGCCTTCTCAAGAATTATCGATAATAATACACAACGAGCGAGCTCAGGCCAGAGCTTTCTGGAATTCGGGAAAATCGACTTCATGGCTCCTACCCCGCCGGCACCTGCCGAAACCTCGACGCAGGATATGAACATCGCCAGAATGTTGATCGACGACATCGTGGCATGGCGGATACCGCCCGGCACCTGGATCCGGGAGCGCGAAATCGCCTTGCGGTTCGACGTCTCGCACGCACCGGTGCGCGAGGCATTTCGCCATGTCGCGCGGATTGGCCTCATCCGGATTGTCCCTTGGCGGGGCGCTCATGTCATCGAGATCAATCAGCACGCTGCGAACGAGGTCTACGAACTGTGGAAAGCTCTGTTCGGCGTAGTCTGTCGGCTTGCGAGCATGGAAATGAGCGAACCAGACGGTCGCGAATTGCTGCACCGAATCAAGCAATACCGCGCGGTCGTGGAGAACACCAACGACACTTTCGAACACCTCAAGGTTTCAAACCGGATTGGCCGATACATCGCCAAGAGGTGCGGCGGAGAACTCGCGCTAGAATTGATCGATCGGCTGGCGCTGCTTGCCCGTTGGCAACACAATGTGTTCACGCACCAATATATCGACCGGCAGGACAACGCGGCTGGCCTGCGATCAGCCGACATCTTCGAAGAGCTGTGCTTGAAGTTGGTCGAGCGGGACGCCGATGCCGCTGAACAGGCGGCGCGCGACCTGATCGGGGTATCGCAAACCATGTTTGCAGGAGCTCTGGACGAATATCACCGCACCCACGCCCAGACCAAACGCAACACCGACCGCAAGAAGCGAAAATGACCATGGTCAAGGCAAGTCGCCGCAATATTCTGAGAGTGGGGCTTGGTGCCTCCTTGATTGCCAATGCCTCCGTCTCCGCAGTCAGCAATCGTCAGACCGCATCGGGCATCAAAGCTGCCGAGGCAGACCTCATGGCCGATATGGCTACCTATCATGAAGCCGGCGACAAGCGAGCCGGAGGGTCGGGAGATTCGCTGGTGGGTGACTGGCTCACTGAGCGCGTGATGCGGAGCGGTTACGCGGTCGAACGCCAGATGTTCCGTGTGCCTCATTTCGAGGTCGCTCGCAGCGCAATCAAGATTGGCCCGCGAGAGATCCCGGTTCTGCCTCTAGCGCTTTCACTAACTACGCCGCGCGAGGGGATCGCGGGGCCACTCCGGGAACTCGGGGAGCCTGACGTACGGCCAGGGGCGCTGGCCGTAATTGATTTGCCTCACCGGCGCTGGTCCAAGGCTGACATCCCCGCAATCCGCGAGCCAGTGCGGGCGGCATTTTCCGAAGGCTGTGCGGCAGCGATCCTTATCACCAACGGGCCAACCGGACAGGCGATCGCGCTTAATGTTCCAGCCGGGGACCCGATGTTCGCGGGGCCGGTTGCGATTCTGGCTCCAAAGAATGCCGATCCGGTCCGCGACGGCGCAAGACGCGGTGAAACGGCGCGTTTGCAGATTGATGCGCATCGTGCCAGCCGACCGGCGTTCAACATCATCGCGCGCCTTGAGCGCGCCGAAGGCCTCCCGTGGCTGGCCGTATCTACCCCGCGCTCAGGATGGACAGCCTGCGTTGGCGAGCGCGGACCCGGGATCGTGATTTGGCTGGCATTGGCTGAATGGGCTGCGCGCGCCTGCACGCGGCACAATCTGTTTTTTGTGTGCAACAGTGGGCATGAATACGAAAACCTTGGCGCGAGCCATGTGCTTGGAGATCATGCACCATCACCGAGCGAAACCGCGTTCTGGCTGCATCTGGGTGCCAATGTAGCAACGCGAGACTGGCACGAAGTACCCGGCGACCTGTTTCCTCTGCCAAGCGCCGATCCGCAACGCTTCTTGCTGGTTTCCGACAACGTGATCGAGTCGGCAAGGCGGATATTCACCGGGCAGCCTGGCCTTGAAGTCCCCTATTCGCTCGAATCTGGCGCAGCCGGAGAATTGGCTGAGATCATTGCGGCCGGCTATACCTCGGTTGCCGGTGTGTTCGGCGCACATCGATTCCATCACGTCGCGAGCGACGATATGCGCACAATCAGCCCATCCGCTCTTGGCGATGCCGCGCGCGGATTTCGCGCGCTGGTCGAAGAGACTCTAACGCATTTTTGACAGTTTCGGACTCACCGGTTGGCCATCGGCCGCCTTGACATCCTTCGCGCTGCGTGAGAATTATCGATAATAATGAAATTATCAATAATAATGAGAATTGGGATCAGGGGAGGATGACATGATTGTGACGAGGAAAATGCTGCTAGCCGCAGCCGCAGGGATTGCTGTGCTTCCAACTTCGCTGAGCGCCCAGGACACCGCAGAACCCGTTCAAAGCGATAGCGATGAAGCGCAAGAAGAAGGCGAAATCATCGTGACCGCGCGGCGTCGCGAAGAACGCCTGTCCGATGTACCGACGGCTGCTTCGGTCATTGGCATCGGGTCACTTGAGGATCGCGGCGGAGCCTTCACGACTGGTGAACTGCTCGCTGACCAGCCGAGTGTCCGGTTCAACAACCTGAATTCATCGATAACATCGGAGGTTTCGATCCGTGCTTCTTCCACGGCGCGGGCGACCAATGGCGATCCGAGTGTCGGGCTGTATCGCAACGGATCTTACGTCGGCGGGGGTGGCTTTGGAGGCCGAAATTTCTCTCGGCTCGATCTGGTCGACATCGATCGGGTGGAGGTTCTGCGCGGGACGCAAGGGGCGCTTTATGGACGCAACGCCGTGGGCGGCGCCATCAACATCATTTCTGCCCGACCGGAATTCGAACTCTCCGGCTTTACAAACGTGCGCTACGGTTTCGAAAATAACAGCTTCCAGGCGCAGGGTGCCATAAACCTGCCGCTCAGCGATGGCGTCGCCGTGCGCTTTTCCGGCGACGTCGTGGAACAGAACGGCGGTTTCTTCTTCAATCCGGTGAACGATGTCTTTTTCGATCAGCAAGATGGCTATGGTATCCGCGGTCAACTTCGCTTCGACCGCGGGCCACTCGATCTTGTATTGCTCGCGGAAACGCAGGACCTGACTACGCCCAATATCCACTTCCAGGTCGACATTCCTGCGGGTCGCCCCGGATTCCCCGGCGGCTATACCCAGGAACAGTTCACCTATCCGTGGAGCACTGCACCTCGTGCAATTCAGGATATCGACTCTTTTCAGGCCATTGCCGAGCTCGATCTCGGCGGCGCGTTGCTTAAATCGACATCGCTCTATCGGGTTCGAGACTCGGAATTTGATTTCGACAATGATGGCGTTTCCGCTCCGGAACTGGCTCGGATACGCGGACTCGGATTGGTCACAGCACCAATCGATCCGGAAAGTGGGTCGTTTATTGTGGACGAGACCACGAACTTCAACCAGGATCTGCACCTTACCGGCACTGCGGTAGATGAGCGGTTGACTTGGCTGTTGGGTGTCGATTTGCTTATTCTCGACAGCAACTTTTCGGTGACAACGACCCGAACGCCGACCGTACCCAACCCATCGATCGGCAATATCGTCGCATCCTCGCTCGAATTCGAAAGCTACGCCGCATACGGCTCTCTAGGCTTCGACATTACAGAACGCCTTAACTTCACGGGCGAACTGCGCTTCACTCACGACGATCGCAGCATATCCTCAAGGGCGTTCGATCTTGGCACAGGGCTGCCATTTGGCGGCCCAAGCCGGATCATCGATGCTTCAATCAACTCCGACAACCTGTCTTTCAACGCAACCCTCGCATTTGAAGTCACACCCGAAGTTCTCACCTATGGTAAGGTTGGCACCAGCTATCGCGCAGGAGGCTTCAATACCCGCTTAAGCGATGAGCGCGCGCCGATGCCCGCACAGGAGCTGTTCGATAATGAAACTTCGACAAGTTACGAGCTTGGTATCAAAGGCTCCCCCGGGACGGGCTTCTATTTTGCCGTCGCCGGTTATTACACCCAGCAGGATGACCTGATAGCGCAAGTCGACGACGGATGCTTCATTGGCAGTCCGGTCTGTCCGGTCAATCCGGTCAGCTTTCTCACCAATGCGGGCGACGCGAGAAGCTATGGTATTGAAGCCGAGTTAAATAAGCGGTTCACGATCGGGCGCGGGACTGCGCGATTAGCATTGAGTGGATCGCGTCAGGATGGCGAAGTCACGTCAGGAGGGTTTGACGGACTTGATCTTGCTCAGGTGCCGGATTGGCTGGCTTCCGCCAATCTTAATGTCCGCTACCCAGTCTCAAATGCCGTTACTCTAACCAGCAATATCTTGTTTAGCGGTCAATGGGGCGGCACACAGGAATTGACCGCGACATCGTTCGATCTTGATGACTTCGAGCAGGTCAATATCCGCGCTGGCGTGGAGACCGGTCCGGTCAGGATCACCGCGTTCGCCAACAACGTCTTCGATCAGGTCTATCGTGTCGCTAGGACAGCGACGATCAACCGTTATAGCCAGCCCCGCCTGATCGGTGTCGAGCTTGGTTTCAGATGGTAGGGTCCGTTTTTGCGAATCGGGTCGCGATTTAGGGCTTGGCAAGCACGACGAGGTCAAGAACGTGGCTGGCAGTAAGCACTGGATATTCGCCGCGATGGGCGCGCTTGCAGGATTGGCTGTTGGCACAAGCGCTGGCGTCATCCACACAAGCCGCACAATTGCGCCTGATAGGCCCAATGCCGATGCGTTCCTTGCCTTTCATCGCAATTGGGCGTTCTCGCAAACGGTCGGGTCAAGCAGTATGACGCCTCTGGAGCGCGCCCGGCTCGCGCTTGCTGGCCCGCTTGGCTTGCAGGCGAGCGAGACCGTTTATTTCGCTACAAGTGTCGACAGCGAGGGAGAGAGAATATCGTCGCGCTGCCGTTACCGGCTCCGCGGGACCGCGCTCGACACCCGGTGGTGGTCGATCACAGTGTATGACGATACTACTAAGGACTTCATTCCGGGACACGATGGCAAGCCGATGGGCAAGGTCGGCTGGAACAGTACGCAGGTCCCGCAAGATGAAGAGGGGAACTGGGAAATTTGGCTGTCGGGCGCGCCTAGCGCAGAGCCGACGTGGTTGCCGCTGCATGAGCATGATGAAGGCTATGCGGAGGTTCTGTTGCGCCTTTATAATCCATCCGATGGACTTCGAGCTCAATTGCCCCAGATCAATCTGCCTAGACTCGATCGCATATCGTGTTGACGCGCAGATCTTGGATCTTGCCGGCATTGGCCTTTACGGCCACCTCTGCTGTGGCGTTCATCGCGACGCGCTCGCACATCCTTCATGAGACACCGCGCGAAGTGATGACACACATAGAGAGCAGGGTGAGACAGGCGGGTGGCGGCGCAAACACTTGCGTCCACAGGCGCGATCCAACCCCCACGGTCGGAAGGATCCGGCGTCCGAACCCTGATATTCTGCCGACCACAATGGCCTACGATGTTTCTCAAAGTGCCGTGCGGCTGACCGGCGTGACGACAAGCCCGCGCTATTGGTCGCTGTCTGTCTTCCAGCACAATTCTGACAACATATTCGTTCTAAACGACCGTGATCTGCGATCGCCCAGTTTTGATGTCGTGATCTTCGCGGCAGGCCGACAAGTGCAAGAGAGAGAGGGCGCAATCATGATCGAGTCTCCGAGCGATACCGGAATCGTCCTGATCCGCCGGTTTCTGCCGGACGAGGACGAAATTGAACCTATCCTTGCCAATCAGAATGCAATGATCTGTGACCTATTGCCTTACAAACTTAAATAATTATTGTAATATGTAAAATAAGGAAAAAATTTTTTACGAGAAACATCAATTTTTAATAGATACATAAATCTATTTTATCCATGAAACAAAATTTCGGAAATATTTGAACAATTCATCGCAAAGTTTTTGCATTGATTATTTCGCATGAATATTCCGTTCCTTATAAGTGGCTCGTTAACCTTCCAAATAGGCTTCTCTCCAACCGGAAATCGCCTTGCCAGACGCTATCTCTCCTCATATGTCACAGATCGCCGGGAGGTATCCGTCCGGTGAAGGCCGCGGTGTGATGCTGGTCGGCGCGTAGCCCGGTTTAGGCGGCGATTGCTTCGGAGCGCGGCGCCCAGTTCCAGGGCAGCAGCTGATCGAGCGTGGTGACGGGATGATCGGCGATGCGCGCGAGGACATCGGCGAGCCAGGCTTGCGGATCGACATCGTTGAGCTTGGCGGTCTGTATGAGCGTGTAGATGACGGCAGCACGCTGTCCACCGCGATCTGATCCGCAGAACAGCCACGCCTTGCGGCCGAGCGGGATGCAGCGGAGCGCGCGCTCGGCGGCGTTGTTCGTGAGGCAGATGCGGCCGTCGTCGAGGAAGAGCGTGAACGCGTCCCAGCGCTTGAGCATGTAGAAGCAGGCCTTGGTGAGGTCATGGCCGCGCGACAGCTTGGCGACCTGCTCGGTGAGCCAGGTGTGGAGCTCGGCCATCAGCGGCGCGCTGAGTTCTTGCCGGACCGCGAGCCGCTCGGCCGGGCTCTTGCCATTGATGCCGCGCTCGATGTCGAACAGGGCGTCGAGGCGCTGCACGGCTTCGAGTGCGATCGGATAGATCATGGCGGCGCTCTGTCCGCGACTCTTCTTGCGGGCCGAGC
>NZ_LSJS01000095.1 GCF_001557325.1 Erythrobacter donghaensis | reverse complement strand
CCAACGAGAAATGCAGCGGCTGCTCCCAAAAGCCGCCGTTCGCTTTCCCACCCACATCCGGTCATGAGCCGGGCCGGATGTGCGATCTCGATACCTGCCGGGCAGCTTCAGCGGGTTTCTTGCCAAAAGCCGAAATTCTCAAAGCGACCCCATTCGAGACGATTTATCAGGTCGTTGCTCCATCAAAGAAAGGCGTTAGGTGATCGGAGGCTCGGCGTTTCGATGCCTTGGAGAATCCATTGACCCAGATCCTGCAGCCAACCTATCTCAGTGACAATGTTTTCGCAGGTATCTTGGAGGGGCGTACGCCTGCTCACAGGATTTACGAAGATCGAGCGGCGCTGGCGTTTCTTGATATCGCCCCACAAGGCCCAGGCCATACCTTGGTCATACCAAAAGAAGATGCTGCAAACCTGTTTGACATCAATTCAGACAGTTTAGGCCTTTTGATGGAGGCAGTCCAAATCGTTGGTCGAATGCTTGTAACATCGCTTCACGCAGATGGACTTGAGGTTCAGCAATTGAACGGACCGGCCGCGGGGCAAACTGTCTTCCACCTGCATTTTCATTTGATCCCGCGCTTTACTGGCGCCCCCATAATACCTCATTCAGAGGCTCGAATTGTTGGGCAGGCGGAGCTTGCCGAAATGGCTGCACGTATTCTGGCTGGGCGGCACGACAATCGGTAGGACATGGCACATGATTTCTGGCTTCTGCCTGCGGCCTTGAAAAATCTCGCTTCAAATCTGCCCTTCAGCTAACCACCCACCAGCAGCCATTCCGCGTCCCGATCCGCATTCCCGAAAGCGGACGTTGCGCAAGAGACGAGCTAGCCCCCGCGCATCTTCTCCAGATAGCCGCTCGGCCCCATCTGCGCGGCGGTCCAGGTGAAGATCGCCAACGCGGCGACCCCCGCCGCAAGGCACACCGCGAAGACCGCTACCGCGAGCGCCTGCGGACCTTGCGCGGGCGTCAGCGCGTCGCTCAAGGCGCCAATCACGAACAGGCTCAGCGCCTGCCCGATGAGATTGTTGAAGAACAGCGCGATGGCGACTGCGAAGCCCCGGCTTGCGGGCTCGACCGCGGCCTGGATGCCCGACAGGATCCCCGCCTGCGAGGCGACATAGATCGCATAGGCGAAGCCGAACCACAGCAGGAAGGTGGTGAAGTCGCCCGAGGTCAGGCTCAGCGCCAGCGGCAGCACCGCGCCGAGGCTCGTCACCCCGGGCAGCCACGCGCGCCAGCGCTCGTCGCGAAGGCACAGCCAGTGGGTGAGATAGCCGCCGAGGATCGGACCCGGGATCCCGCCGAGGAAGAAGGTGAGGCCGAGGTAGAGCCCCACATCCCCGGTCGAGATGCCGAACTGCCGCAGCATGATCGGCGCCATCCAGAAGGCGAGCGCGTATCCGATCATGATCTGCACCGCCCAGCCCAGCGCCAGCCCCATGAAGACGCGGTTGGTGACGAGGCTGCGGATCGTCTCCCCCAGCGGTCGCTGCGCCATGTCGGTGCCCGCCGGGGCATAGCGCCCGCGCTCGGGCTCGCGCATGGTGAGCCAGATGATCGCCCCCAGCACCAGCCCCGGCAGGCCCATCAGCACGAAGGCCCAGCGCCAGTCGAAGATCTCGGCGAGCTGCCCGCCGATCAGCAGGCCCCCCGCCGTCCCCATGCTCGCGCCGATGGTCAGGAACCCCATCGCCTTGGCGAGTTCGGCGCGGGTGAAGTAATCGGCGACGAGGCTCTGCGAGGAGGGCCCCGAACAC
>NZ_LSJS01000094.1 GCF_001557325.1 Erythrobacter donghaensis | reverse complement strand
CTCCGTGGGGTTTGACGGAACAACGGCATAGCCGATCCGGCCTGCATAGGATCTACTACAACATCCAGATCGAGGACGCGATCAACGCGGTCAATGATCAGGACATCGTCGACAACTGCGTTGATGCCGCGAGCATCGACAATCAGTTCTGCCCGCTGATCAGCCGCAATCCGAATACCGGCGGTTTCACCGGCCTCCAGCAGGTGCTGCTGAACTTCGCGCGGCAGGAAACCGCGGGCGTCGAGGCGTCGCTTCGCTACAGCTTCGATCTCGGCGAGCACGGCTTCACGCTCAATGCCAGCGGGAACTGGGTCGACAAGCTCAACGACTTCCCCGATCCGGGCGACCTGACCTTCATCGATCCCGAACTGGGCGAGATCCAGCGCCCCGAATTCGCGGCGCGCGGGGCGCTGACCTGGGACTGGAAGGGCGTGAGCCTGACCTGGTCGACGACCTGGTTCGACAGGATGGCGCTGCGCGCCGTGGAGATCGAGGATGTCGGCCCCGACGGCAGCGCAACCTTCTCGCCCGAGAACGGCCTCGCCAGCGACACCTTCATCCACGACATCGCATTCGGCTGGAAAGCGAACGACAAGTTCGAGGTCTATGGCGGGGTGAACAACATCTTCGACCACAAGCCGTTCATCACCGAACAGGCCTATCCGGTGAGCCCGGTGGGCACCTTCTTCTATCTCGGGGTGCGCGCGAACTACTGAGCCGCAGGGCGGCCTACAGGGGGCGGGACGGCTTCGCGGCCGTCCCGCCCCTTGGCGTTTCTACTCGTGGGTGCCCAGCAGGGCGCGCGCGACCACCCAGTTGTGGATCTCGCTCGGCCCGTCGTAGATGCGCATGGTGCGCAGCTTGTTGCTCATCAGGTAGAGCGGCAGCTCGCGGGTCATGCCCATGCCGCCATAGAGCTGCATCGCGTGGTCGACGATCTCGTAGGCGCTCTCGGTGCAGAAGCTCTTGATCATCGAGATTTCGCTGCGGGTGTCGCGGCCCTCGTCGATCTTCCATGCGCAGTCATAGGTCATCAGCCGCATCGCATGGATCTTGGTCGCAGCATCGCTGATCCAGTTCTGCACCGTCTGGCGCGCCGAGAGCGGCTTACCGAAGGTCGAGCGCTGCGGCGCGTAGTCGATCATCATGTCGAGCGCGCGCTGGGCCATGCCGATCGACCACGAGGCCATCTCGATCCGCCGCGTGCCCAAGCGCACCTGCATCGGCGCAAAGCCCTGCCCGCGCTTGCCGAGCAGCTTCCAGCCCGGCACCCGGCAATCCTCGAGCGCGATCTCGTAGGTCGCGGTGCCGTCGATCATCGGGATCTTGCGGGTGACGTTGAAGCCCGGCGTGCCCTTGTCGACGAGGAAGGCCGACATGCCGTTGCGGCCATTGGGGTTCTTGTCGGTGACGGCCATGAGGATGGTGAAATCGGCCTCGGCGCCCTTGGTGATCCAGATCTTGCGGCCGTTGATGATCCAGTCGTCGCCATCCTCGACCGCGGTGGTGCGCATCCCTTGCGGGTCGGCGCCCGCGCCGGGCTCGGAGATGCCGATCGCGCTGATCGTCTCGCCGCGCACATAGGGTTCGAGGTAGGCTTCGCGCTGGCGTTCGTCGGCGGCGACCATCAGCATCCGCAAGTTCGGGGAATCGGGCGGGAGGTAGTAAGGAACCACGGTCTTGCCGAGCTCCTCGGAGACGCCGACCATCGCCACCATCGGCAGGTTCATGCCCCCCACCTCCTCGGGCGCATCGAGGCCCCACAGGCCCAGCTCGCGGCTCGCGGCATCGACCTTGGCGGTTTCTTCGGGGGTGAGGTAGGTGCCCTGGCCGATATTCTCGCGGGCGATCACCGCCTGTTCGAACGGCATCAGCTGATCGCGCACGAACTTTCCGACCAGTTCCTTGAGCATCTGGTGTTCGTGGGCAAGCTCGAAATTCATGTCTGTCTGATCCCTGTCCTGTTGCGGGTGGGTGGGAAGCGCCCCTGACACCACACATTACGCATCCTGTCACCCATCGGATTGCACGTGAAGCACGGGGGAACCGGGCGATCGCGCGCCTTCTCATGAGCGCTTGACGACATGATTGAATGTACATACCTTCTCACATGCAAACCTGCTAACTCTTGCAGGTACAGGAGAGAGCCATGCCGAGCCGGCTGATCGTGTCGCGTGAACTCGCCGACCTGTTCCGCCTGCTCGCCCATGCCGACCGGCTGCGTCTGATCGAGGATCTGCGCGGCGGCGAAAAGGACGTGACCGGGATGCACAGTCGCTCGATCTGCCCGCCACCCGTGTCTCGCAGCATCTCGCGCTCCTGCGCGCCCAGCGGCTGGTCGAGGAACGGCGCGACGGGCGCAACCACTTCTATCGCCTCTCTCACCCGCATCTGGCGGATTGGGTGCTCGACGCCCTGCCGTTCATCGACATCCGCCAACGGCTGGAAGACGCCGACCATATCGATACCGCGCGCGCCCTGTGGGGCGTGGCGGACCGAAACTCCCACTGAAAGGATACCCCTCGATGCCCCATTTCGCTCACGGCGTGGTCAAGTTCCAGCGCGAGGTCTTCCCGGAAAAGGCCGAGCTGTTCGAACGGCTCGCCACCGGACAGAGCCCCGAGGCGCTGTTCATCACCTGCTCGGACAGCCGGATCGAGACCGCGATGCTCACCCAGACCGATCCGGGCGAACTGTTCATCTGCCGCAACGCGGGCAACATCGTGCCCCCGCACACCAACCAGACCGGCGGCATGACCGCCTCGATCGAATTCGCGATCGGCGCGCTCAAGATCCCGCATATCGTGATCTGTGGCCACACCGAATGCGGGGCGATGAAGGGCGCGATGAACCGCGCCGGGCTCACCACCCTGCCGCACGTGCGCGAATGGCTGGGCTATGCGCAGGGCGCGGTCGACATCACCGAGGCGATGGGTGCCGGGCTCGACCCCGAGGCCAAGATGCGGATGCTGCTCGAACAGAACGTCATCCTGCAATTGCAGCACCTGAAGACCCACCCCACGGTCGCGGTCGCGCTGGCGCAGCGCGCGGTGACGCTCCACGGCTGGGTCTACGACATCAAGACCGGCGAGGTTTCGGCCTATGACGAGGCGAGCATGACCTGGATCTCGGTCGAGGAGCGCTATGCCGCCGACATGGCCGAGGCGGTGCTCCACAGCCACGCCTGCTGATCCGACGCGTTCTCTACTCCTGACCCCCGCACTTTTGCACCGGAGCCTCTCCCCATGCTCGCCGCCTCTTCCGAACGTCCGACATCAGCCGTGCTCGGCCGCGATTTCCTCGCCTCGATCGTGGTGTTTCTGGTCGCCCTGCCGCTGTGCATGGGGATCGCGATCGCGTCGGGCGCGCCGCCTGCGCTCGGCCTGATCACCGGGATCGTCGGCGGGCTGGTGGTGGGCAGCCTCGCGGGATCGCCGCTGCAGGTCAGCGGCCCGGCGGCGGGCATGGCGGTGCTGGTCTATCAGCTGGTGCAGGAACACGGGCTGATCATGCTCGGCGTTGTCGGGCTGATCGCGGGCGCGCTGCAACTGCTTGCCGGTGTGCTCAAGCTCGGTCAGTGGTTCCGCGCGATCTCGCCCTCGGTGATCCACGGGATGCTGGCAGGGATCGGCGTGCTGATCTTCGCCTCGCAGCTCCACGTGATGCTCGACGATGCGCCGCGCGCCAACGGGTTGCTCAACATCGCCGCGATCCCGGAGGCGTTCATGAAAGTCTTCCCCGTAGACGGCTCGGTGCACCACCTCGCCGCCATGGCGGGGATCGTTACCATCGCCACCATCGTGCTGTGGAACCAGTTCAAGCCCAAGAGCCTCGCGCTCATCCCGGGCCCGCTGCTCGGCGTGATCGTGGGCACCGCCTTTGCCATCGCCTTCGCGCTGCCGATCACGCTGGTGATGCTGCCCGAAACCCTCGCGGGCGGGCTCAACATCCCGACGATGGAGGCCTTCGCCGGGATCACCAACCCCGACATTCTCACCCTGGGTCTGGTGTTCGCCTTCGTCGCCAGCGCCGAGACGCTGCTGTGCGCGACCGCGGTCGACAAGATGCACACGGGCAGCCGCACCGATTACGACAAGGAGCTGCGCGCGCAGGGGATCGGCAACATGATCTGCGGCGGCCTCGGTGCGCTGCCGATGACGGGGGTGATCGTGCGCTCGGCCGCGAATGTCGAAGCGGGCGCCAAGACCCGCCTCTCGGCGATCATGCACGGCGGCTGGCTGCTGCTGGCGGTGGTCGCCTTCCCCTTCGTGCTCAACGAGATCCCGACCTCGGTGCTCGCCGCGATCCTCGTCTATACCGGCTACAAGCTGGTCAACGTCGCCCAGATCCGCAAGATTGCCGAATTCGGCAAGCAGGAGCTGGCGATCTATTTCGCGACGCTGATCGGCGTCGTCGCGATCGATCTCCTGACCGGCGTGATCCTCGGCTTCGTGCTGGCGACCGCGAAGCTGGTCTACACCTTCTCGCACCTCCAGATCCGGCGCGAGCATGACACGCAGACCAACCGCATCGACCTGTGGATGACGGGCTCTGCCACCTTCTTCTCGATCCCGCAGCTCGGGCAGGCGCTGGAGTCATCGCCGTTCGGCTCGGAAGTGCACATCCATGTCGAGAAGCTCGACTATATCGACCACGCCTGCCTCGAGATGCTGTCCTCGTGGGAGAAGCTGCACCAGTCGACCGGGGGCTCGCTGGTGGTCGAATGGAGCGAGCTGGTCGAACGCTACGGGCGCCGCTCGGAGGAGAAGACCGAGATCCCGGCGCTGATGGCCCGTCCCGCCGCTTGACGGAGGTGCGCGCCGAGACGCCTAGATCACCGGTTCGGCGCCTTCGGCCTGCCACAGCTGCTTGGCGTTGAGGAGATCCGTCGGGGTTGCGCGGCTCAGCCGGTGGCCGATGAAGTCGATCCCCTCGATCAGCCAATGCGCCAGCTCCGGCTGGGCGAGGCTGTAGACGCGCTGCTGACCCCGGGTCTTGGTCGCGACCAGCGCCACCGCGCGCAGCACGCCCAGATGCTGCGACACGCGCGTGGGCGAGATCTCGAGCAGATCGCCGAGCTCGTTCACCGTCTGCTCGCCTGCCTGCAGCTTCAACAGCAGGCGGATGCGATCGGGGTGCGAGATCTGCCGCAGCACATGGGCCAGTTCAGTGGCGACAACCTTACGACTTGGCATGATGGTGACCCTTTAGCCCGGTGTGACGTTCTGGCTCGACGAGACAATGCGCAAATGTGCAGATTGGCTCCCGGTGCCGGCAGATTTTTGCTCCTCGAGCGCGCGCCACGGTCGCTGCGGCCGCTTGCTGACGGCATCGCCGCGGCACAGCATGGCGAGGAAGGCGTCGTCGGCGACTTCACGGGCGTAGGGCGCGCCGCTCTGGCCGTTGCCTGCAGTCGTGACCCCGCTGTCGCGCAGCAGCGCCCACGCTTCATGCAGCCGGGCGGCGTGGCGCGCGGCTCCGGCGGCCTTGAGCGTCAGTGCGAGGGTGTGGATCAGCGCCGCGGCGTCGAGCGGCAGGCGGCTGGCCCCTTCGCCCGCCGCCTCGCTGGTGACCAGCCGCAGCGCCCGCTCCCCTTCGCCCGCAAACCACAGCATCGGCCAGGCCCGGCAGACGCCGCTCGTATGGCCGAGCAGCGTGAACACCGTGCTGCGCAGATCGGGCATCGCGATCACCGCATCCCACGGCGCGCGCGTGCCCATGAGCAGCGGCAGCGCCTCTTCGAGGGTGAGCAGGTCGAGCGTCAGTCCGGCGCCCGTCAGTTCCCTGCCTGCGGCGAGCAGGCGGGTGGCGACCGCGTTGCGCTGACGGGCGGTGACGATGATCGCCAGCCGCGCGCGGGCCTCGGCGCGGGCGGCGCGGATCATCGCGGCGAGCACGCCCGCGCGCGGCACCGGCACATCGCCTGCCGCCTCTGCGAGGCATTGCGCGGGATGCGGGCTCATCAGCATGAGATCGGGCCCACCGAGCCCCGGCGGCGCGCTGCGCGGGTGATCGAGAAGATAGCTGACGACGAACTGCGCCTGCGGCAGGTGGCCAAGGCCGCCGTGCTGGAAGGCCGCCGGGCTCCAGCCGAGCCACGGGGCGAACAGGGGCGCGCCGGGCGTGCTCCAATCGGTCAGACGCTTGAAGCGGCCGCGCGGCGCGGCGGGAAGGATGTTCGCTGCGATCCCGAGCCAGCCGAGCAGTGCATCGAGCGCCGTGCACCATTCGGCCGGGATCCCGCCTGCCGGATGAACCAGCCGCAAGCGCGCGTCGACCAGCGCCAGCTGCGGCCGCGGGCGGGGCGACGGGGCGCAGAGGTGGGCGTCCGAAATCGGGCTGGTCTGGTCCATGCGCCGGATCCTTGGCAGGCGGGAAGAGGAGAGTTGCTGTGTGGTAGCGGCGCTTGCCCGATCGGAAAAATTCAATCTTTGGTTGCAAACGTTCGATATTCTGAATGTACGAAGACCTCGGCGCGCCCTGCCCTCCCACCCCGCTTGAAACCGCGTCCGCGCGCGGGCATCACGGGAACGGGAGAAGAGGGGGTAACACACACATGAACATCGCTAGCTTGCGCGCCGCAGCGGCGCTCGCTCTCGTCATCGCCGCCAGCGCGGGCGCGGCGCAAGGCACACCTGCTCCGGCCAGCCAAGCCACGCGCAGCGAACAGCGCGCCGTCTCCGCAGCCCTGCCGCCCGAGGGCACCCGCGACGCCGCCGACGCCGCCCGCGGGTTCCTCGCCACGAGGAAGGATCCGGTGATCCTCGCCGCCAACGGCAGGCCGGTGTGGAACCTCGACGCCTATGCCTTCGTCACCGGTCCCGCGCCCGAGACCGTCAACCCCTCGCTGTGGCGGCACATGACCCATCTCAAGCGCCACGGGCTGTTCGAGGTGACCAGAAACGTTTGGCAGGTGCGCGGCTTCGACGTTGCGAACATGACCGTGATCCGCGGCGCCACCGGCTGGATCGTCATCGACCCGCTCACCAGCGTCGAGGCGGCCAAGGCGGCGCTGGAGCTGGTCAATGCGACGCTCGGGGCCCGGCCGGTCAGTGCGGTGATCTATTCGCACAGCCACGGCGACCATTTCGGCGGCGCGCGCGGCGTGGTGGACGAGGCCGCCGTCAAGGCCGGCCGCGTCCCGGTGATCGCGCCCGAGGGCTTCATGGAAGAGGCGACCTCCGAGAATGTCATCGCCGGGGGCGCGATGTCGCGGCGCGCGGCCTACCAGTTCGGCACCGGGCTCGGCCCCGGCCCGGCCGGGCAGATGGGGAGCGGGATCGGCATGGGGCTGTCGGTCGGCACGCTCTCGCTGATCCCGCCGACCGACACCATCGCCGCCACCGGCGAGACCCGGGTGGTGGACGGCGTCGCGCTCGAATTCCAGATCGTCTCGGGCAGCGAGGCACCGGCCGAGTTGAATGTCTTCATCCAGCCGGAGAAGACCTTCCTCGCCGCCGAGATCGCCACCTGCACGCTGCACAACATCCTCACCCCGCGCGGGGCCAAGGTGCGCGATGCGCGGGCCTGGGCGCATTACCTCGACGAGGCGGTGACGCGCTATGCGCCCCGCAGCGACACGGTGATATCGAGCCATTGCTGGCCGGTGTTCGGGCGTGACAATGCCACCGCCTGGCTCGCCGCCCAGCGCGACAACTACCGCTGGCTCCACGACCAGACCGTGCGCCGCATGAACCGCGGCGAGACCATGGCCGAAATCGCCGAGGCGCTCGAAAGCGCGCCCCCGCCGGGCAACGGCACGGAATGGTCGACCCGCGGCTATTACGGCACGATCAGCCACAACGCCAAGGCGATCTACCAGTTCTATCTCGGCTGGTACGATGCCGTCCCGGCGAACCTCCACGCCTACCCGCCGGACGAGCGGGCCGTGAAGCTGGTCGATGCCCTTGGCGGGGCCGGGCGCACACTCGCGCTGGCGCGGGGTGCCTTGGCCGCGGGCGACTATCGCTGGTCCTCGGACCTGCTCCAGAACCTCGTCTTTGCCGAGCCCGCCAACGCCGAGGCCAAGGCGCTGCTGGCGGAGAGCTACGAACAGCAGGGCTACCAGGCCGAAAGCGCGATCTGGCGCAACCAGTTCCTCTCGGCGGCAAACGATCTCAGGCGCGGGCGCGCGCCGACGGCGGCGGTGCAGCCCACCGATCTCATCGCGGCCCTTTCGACACAGGAGCTGCTTGATTCGGCTGCGACCCGCTTCGCTCCCGAAAGGCCGGGCCCGCGTGGCATCACCATCGGCATCGCGCTGACCGACCGGGGCGAGAGCGCCGCGCTCGAGATCACCGGCCAGGCGCTGATCGGCCGGGTCGGCGCCCTGCCCGCCAGCCCCGCCGTCACCATCAAGGGCCCGCGCCCCATGCTGCTGGCGCTCCTGTTCCTCAAACAGCCGGTCGCAGCGCTGGAGAAGGCAGGGCTGGAGGTGACCGGCGACAAGGCCGCGCTTCAGGCGCTGATCGACAACCTCGATCCAATGCCGCAGGGCTTCGAGATCGTGATGCCGTGAAAAAATAGTCGCAGCGCGCGAAGGATCGGCCGCGTTCACCCGTTGGTAAGGCGAGTGGTGGTGCAGTGCCGCCACGCCGCAACAGGAACGCTGCCCCATGCTCTTGTCCTCGGTCAGGATCGGCGCCCGATGAGCCCGGCGAGCATCGCCCTCAACCGCTTCGGCTATGGCCTCGCCTCGCGCGACGAGCCGCCCGCCGATCCGCGCCGCTTCCTGCTGCGCCAGCTCGAGAACTTCGACCCGGCCCCGGCCGCGATTGCCGGACGGATGCGCTCGCGCGGGGAGACCGGCGCGATGGTCGAACTGGTGCGCTCGCTGCGGCAGGATCGGCGCGCGATCGCGGCCATGGCCGATGCCGCCCCGGCGATGAGCGCGGATGCCGCGCCCGCCGGAGACCCGCGTGCCGCCGCGCTCGCGGGATTGCCGCCAGACTATCGCGAGAAGCTGCAGGAAGCCCGCCAGGTTTTGATCGGCGATGTCGTCGCCAGAACCAATCTCGCGGTCTCGAGCCGCACGCCGATGGTGGAGCGGCTGGTGCACTTCTGGTCGAACCACTTCAGCGTCTCGGTCGGCAAGGTCGG
Organism: Erythrobacter donghaensis; assembly: GCF_001557325.1. Lineage (GTDB taxonomy): Bacteria > Pseudomonadota > Alphaproteobacteria > Sphingomonadales > Sphingomonadaceae > Erythrobacter > Erythrobacter donghaensis_B. Next base: position 15,441 of record NZ_LSJS01000094.1, on the reverse strand, counting down.
CACCCAGTTCGAGGTCGGCCCGCATGAATTCACCGCGATCCGCCCCCATGTGCTTGGGCGCTTCGGCGACATGCTCAAGGCGGCAGTGCTGCATCCGGCGATGCTGCTCTACCTCGACCAGTTCCAGTCGATCGGCCCGGGCTCGGTGTTCGCGCAGCGGGCGGGCCGCGGCGGCGGGGACGGGGCAGGACGCCCGCGCGGGCTCAACGAGAACCTCGCGCGCGAGGTGCTCGAGCTGCACACGCTGGGCGTCGACGGCGGCTACTCGCAGGCCGACGTGACCGAGCTCGCCCGGGCGCTGACCGGCTGGACGGTGCCGGGGATCGGCCGCGTGGGCCGTTTTGCCGAGGACCAGCCAAGCGGCGCGGCCTTTGTCACGCTGGTGCACGAGCCCGGCGCGCGGCTGGTGCTCGGGCGCCGCTATGCCGCGGGCGGCGCGCGGCAGGCCGAGGCGATCCTCGATGATCTCGCCCGCCATCCCGCCACCGCGCGGCACATCGCCACCAAGCTGGCGCGGCACTTTGCCGGCGACAGCCCGCCGCCCGCGCTCGTGAGCCGGCTCGAGGCGGACTTCCTCACCACCGGAGGCGATCTCGCCAGCCTGACCCGCACGCTGATCGCGGCGCCCGAGGCGTGGATCGCGGGGCCGGTCAAGTTCCGCCCGCCATTCGAATGGCTGGTCGCCTGCCTGCGGCTCACCGGGGTGCGCGACCTGCCGTCGCAGCGCCTTGTCGGCGCGCTCGGCGAGCTCGGGCAGGTGCCCTGGCGCGCCCCCTCGCCCGCCGGTTATGACGATATCGCGGCGAGCTGGGCCGGCCCCGATGCGCTGCTGCGCCGGGTCGATCTGGCCGAGCGGATCGCCGCCAATGTCCCGGCCGACACGGTGCTCGCCCGCGCCGAGGCGGCTTTCCCCGATGCGCTGGGCGAGGCCACCCGCACCCAGCTGAAGCGCGCCGAGAGCGGCCGCCAGGCGCTTGCGCTGCTGCTGGTCTCGCCCGAAATGATGCGGAGGTAAGGCACCATGACGAACACGATCGACCGCCGCTCGCTGCTGGCCGGATCGCTGGTGCTGGGGGCCGGCGCCCTGGCACTCCCGCGCATGGCCTTTGCGCAGGGCACGGGCAGCCGCAACCTGCTGTTCGTGCTGCTGCGCGGCGCGGCCGACGGCATGGCGATGCTCGCTCCCCTGGGCGATCCGGGGTTCGAGGCGCTGCGCGGCGCGAGCCTGGCCGATTACGATGGCGCACCCCGGCTCGGCAGCTTCTTCGCCGTCCACCCCGCGCTCGCCGAGGTCGCGGGTGCGGCAGGGTCGGGCGAGGCGCTGTTCGTCCATGCCGCCGCGACCGCCTATCGCGAGCGCTCGCATTTCGACGGGCAGAACCTGATCGAGACCGGCGGGACGGTGCCCTATGCCACCCGCGACGGCTGGCTCAACCGCCTCGCCGCCATGCTCAACGAGGGCGCACCGGCCCCCTTGCGCGCGCTGGCGATCGCACAGGCGGTGCCGCTGGCGCTGCGCGGGGATGCGCCGGTGTCGAACTATGCCCCCTCGGCGCTGCCCGCCGCGAGCGAGGATCTGCTGGCGCGGGTCAGCCAGCTCTACGCCGCCGACGGGGAACTTGGCGCACTATGGTCGCGCGCGCTCGAAACGAAGGCGATGGCGGGCGAGGACGGGATGAAGAACCTGCGCGATGCGCGTGCAGCCGGGGAACTCGCCGCATCACTGATGCGCGATGCAGGGGGTGCGCGGATCGGGATGATCGAGCTGGGCGGATGGGACACCCACGCCAACCAGCGCTTCGCCTTCGCCCGCTCGGCGCGTCAGCTCGACGCGCTGCTCGCCGCCTACCGGGCCAGCATGGGCAGCGCCTGGGCCGACACGCTGGTGGTGGTGGCGACCGAGTTCGGCCGCACCGCACGCCTCAACGGCACCGGCGGCTCCGACCACGGCACGGCCTCGGCCGCGCTGCTGATGGGCGGCGCCGTGCGCGGCGGGCGGGTGATCGCCGACTGGCCGGGCCTTGCCGAGCGCCAGCTGTTCGAGAGCCGCGATCTTGCCCCGACCGTCGCGCTCGAGAGCGTGATCGCGGGGGCCGTGGCAGAACACTGGCAGCTCGATCCGGCGCGCGCGATGGCGCGGCTGTTCCCCGGACGCAGCGCCGCGCCGCTATCGGGGCTGCTGCGCACCTAGAGCCTGTCCTCTAGAACGAGCACTCCGCGCCTGCCGCGCTGTCGTCGCGGGAGACTTCGCCGATCTGGATCACGAAGGGCGCCGCGGAGGCGAAGGTGAGCGTGCCGCCGGTCTCGCCGAGGCACTTGGCGCTGAGCACCATCTCGCGCCAGCCCTTGCCCTCCGCGACCGAGAGCCCCTGGGTGATGTCGAGCGGCTTGCCGTTCCCGGCGGTCACGGTGACGGGGCCGGCGGGGCGCTGCGCGACCGCGTAGGTGATCCGGAACGCCGCCCCGCTCGCCGGGCCGGTGAGCGCGAGCCGCGCGCCCCGGCCGAAGGCGATGCGGCGCGCATCCTCCTGCGCGCGGCGGTCGACGCCGGTGGCGACGATCCCGTTGCCGCTGCCGCGCAGGTCGGGGAGCAGCGCATTGTCGGCCAGCGCCTGCACGCGCGCGCCGAGCTTGCCGCTGGCAAACCACGCCGCGCCCGCATCCTGGCTCAGCGCGTCGCAGGTCTCGTCGAGCGGGATCGGGGCGATGCGCGGGGCGGCGAAGCCGAGGCCGTAGCCGCGCGGGAAGAGCGCGCCCTCGGGGCCGTTGAGCGGCGCGCCCTCGCACGTCGCGGGCCAGCTGAACGAGAGGCGCCCGGTCGGCTGCGCCTTGCCGAACAGCACATCGGCAACCCCTGCCCCCTCGCTTCCGGGGAGCCATGCGGCCACGAAGGCATCGGCAGCGTTGAGCTCGCGGTTGACCCACAGCGGGCGGCCCGAGAGGAACACCGCGACGGTCGGCACCCCGCGCGCCTTGTAGGCCTTGAGGAGGGCGAGGCCCTCCTCGTCGCGGAAGGCGAGGTCCTTGCGGTCGCCGACGAACTCGGCATAGGGCGGCTCGCCGAAGACGACGATCGCGATATCGGGCTTGCCTGCGGGATCGCCCTTGACCGCGAGGCGCGCCTCGCCGCCGCTAGCGCGGGCCGCATCGGCGATCCCGGCGAAGATCGAGGTCGCGCCGGGGAAGTCCTTTGCGGTAAGGTCACCGCCGCCCTGCCAGGTGACCGACCAGCCGCCGGCCTGCTGGGGGATGTTGTCTGCGGCAGCGCCCGCCACCTCGATCCGCGCGCCGGGCCTCAGCGGCAGGACGCCCGCGTTCTTGAGGATCACCTGCGACTTGGCCACCGCCTCGCGCGCGAGCGCGCGGTGTTCGGGCGAGCCGAGCAACTCCCACTTGCCACCATTGGGCCGCGCCGAGGGCTTCACCTCGCCATCGAGAATGCCGAGCGCCTGCTTCATGCGCAGCACCCGCAGCACCGCCTCATCAAGGCGGGCCATCGGGATCGTGCCGTCCTTCACCTGCGCCACGAGGCTGGCGTGGAGCGCCTTCCAGTCCTCGGGCACCATGTAGATATCGAGCCCGGCGAGCAGCGCCTGCGGGCAATCGGCATTGGTGCAGCCCTTGATCTGGCCGTGGCCGTTCCAGTCGCCGACCACCACGCCGCCAAAGCCGAGCTTCCCGCGCAGCTGATCGGTGAGCAGCGGCTTGTTGCCGTGCATCTTGGTGCCGTTGATCGAGTTGAAGCTCGCCATGACGCTCGCGACCCCGGCGTCGATCGCGGCCGGATAGGGCGCGGCGTGGATCGCCATCAGCTCGGCAAGATCGCCATTCACATCGCCCTGGTCGACGCCTTGCGACGTGCCGCCGTCACCGAAATAGTGCTTGGCGGTGGCCGCGACCTTGCCGGGGCCGAGATAGCCGGGCTCGCCCGGGCGGCCCTGCAAGCCCTCGATCATCGCCGCGCCGAGCTTCGTCACGAGCGCGGGGTCTTCGGAATAGCTCTCGTAGGTGCGGCCCCAGCGGTCGTCGCGCGCGACCGCCACGGTGGGCGCGAAGGTCCAGTCGAGCCCGGTCACCTCGATCTCGACCGCGGTCGCCGCGCCGATCCGGCGGATGAGGTCGGCATCACCCGTCGCGCCCAGCGCAATGTTGTGCGGGAACACCGTCGCGCCGGGGACATTGGCGTGGCCGTGAACGGCGTCGGTCGCCCAGATCGCCGGGATCACAGGCTCGCCGTTCGGGAGCGGCGCGGTCGAGGCCTCCCAGAAAGCGTCGGCGAGCTTCAGCCAGTCGGCCGCGGGCGCCTTGTCGTTGCCGAAGGGGCCCGAATTGCCGCCGTTGAGGATCGTGCCGAAGCGGTACTGGCGCACGTCCTCGGGGGTGATCGAGCCGATGTCGGGCATGATGATCTGTGCAACCTTGCGCTCGAGGCTCATCGCCGCGAGCAGCGCCTCGGGGCTTCCGGGCGCAGAGACCGCCTCGACAGCGGCGCTTGCCGAGCGGATCTCCTCGGGCGCGCCGCACCCTGTCACCAGCGCGCCGAGCGCTGCCCCGCATACCAGCCGACCCACTGCCTTGAGCGTCATCTCGCCCGTCCCTCCCAGAACCCTGCATGTTTTCTTGTGAACGTTATCAAATATGCCGCCGCGCAGCCGCTTTGGCAAGCGCCAAGCGCATGCTTCAGGCGCGGCGCAGCGCGCCGGCAAGCAGCGCCGCGCTCCCGAGGGCAAGCCCTGCAAACAGCACGAACAGCGCGCCATAGCCGAACTGGGGCACCAGCATCACCGTCAGCCCGGGCATGACCATCCCCGGCACGGTGTTGGTGAGGTTGAACACGCCCAAGTCGCGCCCGCGGTGCTGCGGGGCGGGCAGGACGCGCAGGGTCTGGCCCGAATGGAGCGCGAGGAAGACGGCGGCGGCAAGCCCGAACAGCACATAGCCCGCGATCGCCCAGGCGAGCGTCTGCGCCGCCGCCATCACCAGCATGCCGAAGGCGCACAGCAGCGCGGCGGCCGCGAGCGGCTCCACCGGCCGCGACCGGCGATCCGACCAGCGCCCGAGCATCAGCGACAGGGGCACGGCGCCCGCCAGCACCAGGCTGAAGATGTTCGCCGCGCCGTTCTCGGGATAGCCCGGCGCGATCGAGCGCAGCCAGTAGAGCAGGAAGGCGAACATCCCCCCTTCCGCCACCTGCACCAGCAGCCGCGCCGCCCACATCCGCAGCACCACCCGCTCCCGCCGCGGGGCGGGCTCCGCAAGTGCGGGAACCGGGGCGACCAGCGCCGGGCGGATGCGTCCCTTGCCGAGCAGCACCGCTGGCAGCACCAGCGCGCTCACCAGCATGGCGACCAGCGCCAGCCGCGCCGGGGGCGCGACCAGCCCGCCCCATGTCACCAGCGATCCCGCCAGCGCGCCCAGCGCCGGGGACAGCGCGAGCGCCCCGCCGAGCACGCCCTTCTGCTCGTCGGGAAAACAATCGCCCGCCCAGGCCATCAGGGGGCTGAGCATGAGGTTGAGGGCGACCTGCCAGACCATCACCAGCCCCACGATCTGCGCGACGCTCGTCGCCGTCCCGACTGACAGCAGCAGTGCGTTCGAGAGGATCAGCCCGGCGATGATGAAGGGCCGCCGCGCCTTCGCGCGGTCGCTCAGCATGCCGACGCCGATATTGGCGATGCTCGCCATCACTGCGCCGAGGAAGCTCACCTGCGCGAGCGCTGCGACATCCTCGCCGCCCTGCAGCTCGGCGATGCGCTGGGGGAGGAGGACGGTCAGCAGCGGCACATAGGCAACTGCACCGCCCGCCGCGGCGAGCGCGAACAGGGCGAGGAACCAGAGCGGCTGGCGCTCGGGCGGGGGCGCGGGCGCCGCGCTCAAGCGCGGCCGGGGGCAGGCGCGGTCGAGGCGCGCTCGACCAGCGCGGCGGCAATCTCGATCACCGCGCCTTCCTCCGCCCGGGGCGAGCGCGCGATCAACTGTTCGACCGCGCGGGCCACGGTCTCGGCGATCGGCTGGTCGATCGCGGTCAGCGGCGGCTGGGTGAAACGCACGATCGGGGTGTTGTCGAAGGAGATCAGCGACAGGTCGCGCGGCACCTCGAGGCCCCGTTCGCGCGCGACCTCGAGCGCGGCGAGCGCCATCTGGTCGGAGGACGCGATGATCGCGGTGACATCGGGGTGGCGGTCGAGCAGCGCGAGCGCGGCGCGCGTGCCGCTCTCGTAGCCGAAATCGCCCCCTTCCAGCAGGCCCTCCTGCGGCAGGCCCCGCTCAGCCAGCGCGCGGCGCCAGCCCGCGATGCGCCAGCCCGACAGGCTGTATTGCGCCGGCCCTGCGATCATCGCGATCCGGCGGTGACCGAGCTCGGCGAGCCGGGTCGTGGCGAGATGCGCCGCGCCCTCATCGCCCATCGTCAGCCGGATCCCCCGCCCCGGTGCATCCGAGCCGATCCGCGCGAAGGGAATGCTGCGGGAGGCGAGGAGATCGGTGATCAGCCGGTTTTCCGAGTGCGGCGGGGTGAGGATCACCCCGTCGGGCTGAAGCGCGGACAGGGCCGCACCCAGCTCGCGCTCGACATGGTCGGAATGGGTGTCGACCAGCTCCACCATCATCCGGTAGCCATGTTTCGAGCAGGTCAGGATCCCGCCCAGCAGCATCTGGTCGACCCAGTCCGTGCCGCGCCGCTCGCGCCAGTCGGCAAGCGTGCGCTCGCGGTCGTTGATGGCGAGGATGATGTAGGAGCGCGACCCGCTCATGCGCTGGGCGGCGAGGCTGGGAACATAGCCCAGCCGGTCGATCGCCGCCTGCACCCTGTCGCGCAACTGCGGGCGCACGTTGGGGCCGCCGTTGATGACGCGGCTCACCGTCTGGAGCGAGACCCCCGCTTCCTCGGCGACGCCCCTGATCGTGACTGACTTGCGCACCCGCGCCATTTCCCGCCCGCCCGTTCCCGTCCCGGCTACCTGATGCAGGCCCTCCCCCGTCATCGGGTCGCGGGCGCAGCGGTAGACCTATACCCAATCGATTGCGAATTGCGCGGGAAAGCTGCGCGCTGCAACCCCCCTCGGCGATGTTTTCTTCCGATAGCCGCTCGTTGCGACGGGGGAAGAGCTGCCATAAAAAATTCCATTTGTGAACGGTCACAATTTGGGGTTATACGGACACACGAAAAGGTCGCGTCAAGCGATCTGCAATGGGGAGAGAGGATAATGCACCTACATCGTCGGATGTTGCTGGCCAGCGTTGCGAGCGTGGTTCTTGCACAGCCAGCCTTCGCGCAAGAGCAGGCCTCGCAGGCCCCCGCAGAACAGGCGCAGGAACCGCTGAACGAGACGGAGGGCGAGTCGATCATCGTCACCGCCGACCGCCGCGAACAGTCGCTGCAGGACTTTGCCGGCACGGCCTTTGCCATCAGCGGCGAAGATCTGAAGGCGCTCGGCGTGCAGAACGTCACCGACCTTCAGAACCAGATCCCGGGCCTTTCGGTTGCCAACAACCAGGGCAACATCGAGGTCTACATCCGCGGGATCGGTTCAAGCAACAACACCGAACTGGGCGACCCGGCAGCGGCCTTCCACTTCGACGGCGTCAACATTCCGCGCCCGTCGGGCATCGGTTCCGCCTTCCACGACATCCAGCGCGTTGAGGTCAATGTCGGCCCCCAGGGTACGCTGCGGGGCCGCAATGCGACGGCCGGCTCGATCAACGCGATCAGCTTCCGGCCCGGCCTCGGCATCTTCGACGCCGCGGTCGAGGCCGAATACGGCAACTACGATCAGCGTTCCGTGCGGGCCGTACTGAACCTGCCCGTGACCGACACGGTCGCCGTCCGCTTTTCGGGGCTCTACCAGGCCAATGATTCCTATTACAGCAATGTCGGTCCCGTTCAGGGGATCGGCGTTGCCGAAGCGCAGGACAATCTGTCGGGCCGTGCGCAGATCCTGTGGAAGCCCACCGATCGCCTGACGATCCTCGTTGCGGGCGATTACATTGCCGAGAACGGCACGGGCTACACCGGCACCAACTACGCGCTGCCGCTCGGCGCGCTCGAAGATGGGGACATCACCCAGGAGGAATTCGACAATATCGACCCTCGCGAAGTCATCGCGCGCGGGATCACGCCGCAGCTGAACACCGATCACTGGGGGATCAGGACCACCATCGAATATGAAGGTGACGGCTTCAACGTCGAATATACCGGCAGCTACCGCGATGCGGTGTACGATTACGAGGCGACCACCCCGCTGTCGCCTGCGTTTCCGGGCGCCCTTGATCGCCTGTCGGAGCGCGACAATATCTTCACCCCCGAACCGGGCGATGTGATCAACGATCCGATCATTCTGGCCGAAAATCTCGACAATTTCTCGCGCTTCCGGATCATCTCGGATTCCCGCTCGCAATTCCACGAGCTGCGGATCTTCAACTCCGACGGCCCCTTCATCTGGAGCCTCGGCGGGGTGTACATCAAGGAAGAACAGCGCTCTTTCCTCGGCTCGACCGGGGATCGCGGCCTCTTCTTCCAGGGCATCGAATTCAACACCAGAACCGACACCGAATCTTACGGGATCTACGGCGATGCGACCTACGAGGTAGCAGACAACTTCCGCGTCACCGCTGGCCTGCGTTACACCGACGACAGCAAGGAACGCACCGGCGTGGCTGCGCGCTACGGTCTTGCGCTGGGCGGCGGCAGTTTCGAATGCTGTGGCGGTGTCCGTGTGGGTACCGAGGGCTTCGAGTTCGCCGCCTTTGATCGGACCATCATCAATCCCGACACCAATGGCGATGGCACGATTTCGAATGCTGAAATCTTCGCATTCCATGCCAACGGGATCGCGCAAAATGGCGCGCGGGACAATCTGGGGGCCATTCTGGCGAACGGGCCGCAGGGCATTTTCGCAACGCCCTTCCCCGAAGGCGGCGACGGCACGATCCTGACGACGCCCTGTATCGATACGGTGTCGTTCGACTTTTTCAGCTGCCAGGGCTTCACCAATGGTCCGTTCGCTCCCGATGTCTTTCCGATCAACCCGGGTGCCTTCACCTATGCCGTTCCGTTTGGCGGGCAGATTTTCCAGCAGGATGGCGAATTTGCGGATGACTTTGTCGATTGGCGCCTGCGTGCCGAATTCGACATCACCCCGGACAACCTGATCTACGCGCTGGTTGCCAATGGCCACAAGTCGGGCGGCTTCAACGACAATCTGGGCGACAATGGCGTGGCGCCCACCTACGGCACCGAAAACGTCGTACTGTACGAAATCGGTAGCAAGAACACCTTCGATATCGGCGGACGCAGGGCCTACCTCAATGCCTCGCTGTTCTACAATGATTATTCGGATCAGGTGTTTACGGGCCTCTTGAGCGTCGAGACCGCCGTTGAGATCGCAAACGAGCTGCTGGGGCAGGTGGTCGAGGTTCCCGAGGGCACGAACGCCGCTCTGGTCGTGTCGTTCAGCTTCAACGCTGCGGATTCGCGGATCTACGGCGCTCAGGTCGAAGGCGGCTTCGAGCTGCCCGGCAACATCGATTTCGACTTTACCGCGCTCTATCTCGAGGCCGAGATCGAGGACGCGGAAGATATTCCCGACTTCCGCTTCCAGCCCGATGTCGATTCAGGCAACGCGGTCTTCCGTCCCATTGCCGGCAATCGCTTGCCCCGCACGCCGAAGTGGCAGTTGAACGCCAAGCTCAGCCAGGTGATCGAACTGCCGAGAGGTCAGCTCGACTGGGTGGCTTCGCTGGGTTATCGCTCCTCGCAATTCCACACGATTTTCAACAGTCTGGAATTCGATGACGACAATAATGGTACGCCTGTCACCGGTGGCCGTCTGCTCGACCGGATCGACGGCTATGCCACTCTGGATATCGGCGCCGGCTGGACCATCGATGACGAGCGGAAGTATCGCATCGAAGTCTATGGCAACAACGTGACCAACCAGCAGGAAGAAGCCGCGATTATCATCACCCAGTTCGATAACACGCGCTTCTTCATCCGTCCCCGGACATACGGCGCACGCATTGCCGTCAAGTTCTAGACGCGGGCACGGGCTTGCGGCGTCCCTCCTGCAGGGGCGCCGCACCGTCTGAACGGCGTTGGGCAAAGGGCTGACTGGAAATGATCGCAAAAACCTTGCTTGCTGGAGCTCTCGGTATCGCTGCCCTCGCCGGGACACTCAAGGAAACGGGCGGCTCCGAACAGGAACAGGCGGCATCCCCGGTCGTCGCCGACACATCACCCTCGCAAGCGGGCGAGACAGTGCCGACCAAGGTTCCGGCCGGCTATGCCCTGGTCTGGTCCGACGAGTTCGACACGCCCGGCCTCCCCGATCCGGCAAAGTGGAAATATGACACCTTCCGCAATCAGGAAGGCTGGTTCAACAACGAGAAGCAATATTACGCCGCCGGCCGGGAGAAGAACGCCCGGGTGGTGAATGGCCGCCTTGTCATCGAGGCCCACCTCGAGGACATCTCGTCGGCGCGCTATGCCGATTGGGGCAAGCAGAGATACACCTCGGCCCGGCTCATCACGCAGGGTCTCGGGGACTGGACCTACGGCTTTTTCGAGATCCGGGCGAAGCTCCCCTGTGGTCGGGGGACATGGCCCGCGATCTGGATGCTGCCCTCCGATCCGGACGTGAAGTGGCCCGCGGGCGGCGAGATCGACATCATGGAACACGTCGGGTTCGATCCCGGCGTCATCCATCACAGCATCCACACGTCCGCCTTCAACTTTTCGCGCGGAACCCAGAAGACGTCGAGCCACACGGTTCCCGACGCCTGCGATGCCATGCACAAGTATCAGCTGCTGTGGACGGCCGATTTCCTGCTGTTCGGTGTCGATGACCAGCCAAAATTGCTGTTCAAGAAGGAAAGCGACAAGCAGGCGCGCTGGCCGTTCGATCAACCGCAACACCTGCTGCTGAACATCGCCGTGGGCGGAAACTGGGGCGGGCAGAAGGGCGTGGATGACGCCGCCTTCCCGGCCCGGATGGAAGTGGACTACGTCCGCGTCTACCAGCCGCGAAAGTAGGATCGCACCGCGTGTGGTCGCATCGCATGGGCCGGACCGCAGCTGCGGATTTGGTGTGCGGCGCGCGATGCGGATTTCTTGACAAGCCGCAGTGCGGCTAGGAGAGAGCGGCTGTTCCCCGCTTGATCCAAGGTTCGTTCCCGCATGACAGATCCCTCGCCCGGCTGGACCGCGCTGGTGCTGGCCGGCCAGCGCCCGGGGATCGACCCGATGGCGGCGCAGTTCGGCACCGAGATGAAGGCGCTGATCCCGGTCGCGGGCGAGTTGATGCTCAACCGCGTGCTGATGGCGCTGCTCGATGCGCCGCAAGTGGCGCGGATCGTGGTGCTGGCGCAGAACACGCTGGAACTGCGCGCGCACCGCGATCTTGCCTGGGCGGTTGAGGAACCGAAGATCGCCTTCCGCGTCTCGGGCCCGACGATCAGCGGATCGGTGCTGGGCGCTCTCGAGGACCCGGCGATCGGGCTGCCGCTGCTCGTGACCACCGCCGACAACGTGATGCTGACGGCGGCAACCATCGCCGAGTTCGTCGCCGGGGCGGGCACGAGCGACGTTTCGGTCGCCTTCGTTGCGCGCGGCAATCTGGAACGCGCGGTCGGCCCCAACCGGCGCACCTGGTTGACCTTCAGTGATGGCGCCTTCACCGGCGCGAACCTCTTCGCGCTCACCGGCGCATCGGCGAGCAATGCGCTCAAGTTCTGGGAGAAGGTCGAGGCGGACCGCAAGTCCGTCCTGCGCCTCGCCGCCCATTTCGGCCCTGTTCTGATGGTGAAGCTGCTGCTGCGCCGGATGACGCTCACGCAGGCGCTGGCGGCGGCGGGTGCGAAGCTGGGCGCGTCGGCCGCGCCAGTGGTGCTGTCCGACGGGCGCATGGGGGTCGATGTCGACAAGCCCGAGGACCATGCGCTCGCCGAGCGCCTGCTTGGGGCAGCGCGCGCATGAAGCGCATCTGCTTCCTGTTCAACCACGACCAGACCCACCAGCTCGCGCATAGCCTCCCCATCGCGCTGGCGCTGGCAGGGCGCGGCGAGCATCACGTCACCCTCGCCTATGCCCGCGAGGGTGCGCGCGCCGAGATCGCGCGGCAGGCCGATCCGGTGCTGCTCGCGCGCATGGAGCTCGTGCAGCTAGGGCTGAAGCGCGGCGGCTCGCAAATGCTGGCCGGGGTGCTGGAACGGATTGTGCCGGCCACCAAGCTGCTCCTCTACCGCGACAACCTCGATTTCTTCCGCAGCTTCGATGCGGTGGTGGTCGCGGAGAAGACCTCGCTTCTGCTCAAGACCCGTTACGGGCTGCGCAACGTGAAACTGATCCACACCCGCCACGGCGCAGGCGACCGGGCGATCGGGTTCAATCCCGAGAGCGCGAAGTTCGATCTGGTGCTGGTTTCGGGCCCCAAGATCCGCGACCGGCTGATCGCGGACGCCGGCCTCAACCCGGAGCAGATCGCGCTGGTGGGCTACCCCAAGTTTGATCTGTGCGCGCACAACCGCTTCGCCGATCGCTTCCCCGCGCCCGAGCGGCCTACCGTGATCTACAACCCCCACCCCTCGCCCAAGCTGTCGAGCTGGTTCAAGCATGGCGCGCAGGTGCTGGAAGCCTTCCGCCAGCAGGACCGTTACAACCTGATCTTCGCGCCGCACGTGATGCTGTTCCAGCGCAGTTTCGTGGTGACCGTCGATCCGCCGAGCCTCGCCCGCGTGCGTGCGCCCGGGCCGGAATTCGCGGGCGAGCCCCGCATCCACATCGATACCGGCAGCGGCGCGAGCAGCGACATGAGCTACACCAACCGCGCCGACATCTACCTCGGCGATGTCAGCAGTCAGGTCTACGAATTCCTGCGCAGTCCCCGCCCATGCCTGTTCCTCAACAGCCACGGCGTCGACTGGCGCGGCGATCCCAACTACCTCCACTGGCAGGCCGGGCCGGTGCTGGGGAGCGCGGACGGCCTGCTCGATGCGATAGATGCTGCGGTGGCCGCGCATCCCGACTATGCCCCCACGCAACAGGCGCTGATCGATGCGACCTTCTCGCAGTCCGAGCGCCCCTCGGCCGAGCGGGCAGCCGATGCGATCACGGCTTTTCTGGAGGGACGACCGCTTGTCTGATCTTGCCGCATTCTGGCGTTACGGCGTGGTCAAGACCGCGCGCAAGCTCAAGGCCGCTGCGCTGTCGCCGCTGATGGCGACTTGGGCCGATGGCCCGGTGCGCTCGGCCTATGGCGTGCTGATGGTGCCCAACTGGCAGGACACGACCTTTCGCTATTGCATCTTCGGCACCTATGGCCGCGATCTTGCCGACCTGCTGCTGGGGCAGCGGGAAGACTTCGTGTTCGTCGACATCGGCGCCAATCAGGGGCTCTATTCGCTGATCGCCGCGCAGAACCCAAGGTGCCGCAAGGTCATAGCTTTCGAACCGGTGCCCACCACCCACGCACGCCTTGCGGCCAATGTCGCCCTCAACGGCGGCGCGGCGCGGACGGCGCTGCACCTGCTCGCCATTGCCGACCGCGCGGGCGAGGTGACGATCAACGTCGCGCCCGATCACACCGGCACGGCAAGCCTCGCCGGGCGCGAGGGCCAGCATGCAGAGGGCGGCGTCACCATCGAGACGATCGATGCGCCCCTGCTCGATCCGCTGCTGGCGGGCGACCTCCCGATGTTCGTCAAGATCGACGTCGAGGGGCTGGAGGCGGTGGTGATCGCCGAACTTGCGAAGACGCCGAGCTTCGCGCGGGTGCAGGCGATCTTCTACGAGGTCGATGACCGCTGGGCGAGCGCGGGGGAGATCGAGGCGCTGCTGCGTGCCGCCGGCTTCACGCGCTTTGCCAAGTACGGGCGCGGCCACCACTACGACGTGCTGGCGAGCCGCTCCTGAAGCACGCCTTGCGCCAGCGCGTGGCCTGAGAGCCAGGCCCCCTCGACGCGCGGGCTGTGGAGCCAGTCGCCCGCGATGCCGATGCGCAATCGGGAAGCGTAGAGGGGGGCCTCGCCCCCTTGCAACCGAGCGCGGGCTTCGGGTTGGGCGTAGAGCCAGCGGTGCGCGTCGAGGTGATGCGGCACGGCGGGCGCGATGCCGGTGACCTCGAAGAAGTCGGCCAGAAGGATGCGCGCGGCCTCGTCCTTGGCGAGATCGATGAGTTCACGGCTGCGCGCCGGGCTTGCATGTATCACCCAGGTCTCTGCGCCCGAACGGCCCGGCTTGGCGGAATTGCGCGCGGCCCAGCTGACCGGGCCGGTGTCCGCGCGGACAGTGTCGGTGAGCGGCAACGGCGCAGCAAAGCCCGCCATCACCGCCCAGCACGGTGCCGAGACGACCGCAGCGGCGCGCGCGGCAAAGTCCGGCGCAGCCTCGGAGAGCAGCACCGCCGCCTGTTCGGCAGGGACGGCGACCAGCACGGTCGCCGCACGGAAAGCCGCCTCGCCTGCCTCCACCCGCCAAAATGCGCCCTCCCGGCAAAGCCGCTCGGCACGCAGGTTCCAGCGCACGTCAAGATCCGCCGCCATGTGCTTGACGCAGGCGTTCATCCCCGGCGTGCCGACCCATGCCTCCTCGCCCGCTGCCGGCCAGCGCACGGCGACACCCGCCGCCTCCCAGCCGGCGACCGCCGCGCGGAAGGCGGGATCGCGCGCGGTGAAATATTGCGCGCCGTGATCGAAGCTCACCTGCTCGCCGCCGATCTCGACCCGCCGCGCCGCCATCCGCCCGCCGGGGCCGCGGCCCTTGTCGAGCACGGTTACGAGCGCGCCCGTTCCTGCGAAGGCGGCGGCGGCGGAAAGCCCCGCCATGCCGCCGCCGATGATGAGAATGTCAGCCTGTCCGTCCATCCCGCGCCAACGCACGGGGACGCCAAGGGTTTCAGGGAGCCGAGCGCGCAGGGCGGGATTCGGCCAGCACCAGCGAGAATTGCCGCGCCTCGTCGGTCCAGCGCGCGAGCGGCTCCCACCCGGCGGCTGCAAGCAGCATCAGCCCCGAGCGCTTGGTGAACTTGTGGCTGTTCTCGGTGTGGATGCTCTCACCCGCTGCCATGGCGAAGCGCCGCCCGCTGACGGTGAAGGCGACGTCGTGCTTCGCCACCAGATGCATCTCGATCCGCGCGAAGGGATCGTTCCAGCGCGCCTCGTGGGCGAAGGCGTCGAGCGGAATGTCGCCATCGAGCTCGCGGTTGATCCGCGCCAGCAGGTTGAGATTGAACGCCGCCGTCACGCCGGCGGCGTCATCATAGGCGGCGAGCAGGACGTCTTCGTCCTTGACCAGATCCATCCCGATCAACAGCATCGCGCCCTCGCCCAGGGTTGCGCGCATGGTGCGCAAGAGATCGGTCGCGGTGCGGGCGATCATGTTGCCGATGGTCGATCCGGGGAAGAAGCCCAGCTTGGGCAGATCGGCGACCTCGGCGGGGAGCTCCACCC
>NZ_LSJS01000093.1 GCF_001557325.1 Erythrobacter donghaensis | reverse complement strand
CCTCCGCTCGACCCCCAAAAATTCAAATTAGGGCTGGACTGTCAGGATATGTCGCAGAACTTTCGAGCGCCATGCTTGGCGCTGAACTCGGACTGCCAGTCACTCATCTAGATAGCCATGCAAGCTATATCGAGCACTGGCTCAAGCTCCTGAAGCAGGATGACCGTGCCATTCTCACCGCTGCCGCAAAGGCGGAGGAAGCATCAAGGCTTCTGCTCAAACTCGGAGGGCGGATATCTGCCGATGATACCAACGAAGCGTCTGCCGACGCTGCATTGGCCGCCTGAAGGAGGGTGTCATGGGCCGATCGGTCAGTTACCCCAGCGGGGCCATCGTGGCCTTCACGGTGCTCGAAGTCGAAAACGACGACGACTGGGACTTCGAATATGAGTGGCTCCGCGAGGATCTGCGTGAGCGAGCAGGGCGGGCATTCCCTTCCCTGATCGCGCACGACGGTTGGCGAGGCCGCGAAGACCGCATCCTCATGCGCAATGCCTATGCGGATTTCGGCGTGTCGGTTTACGCCGGCCTGGTTGCGGTGTGGATCGTCGAGCGTGACGATGGCGCCTATTGGGATGCCGATTGGCGCACGGCCAGATCGCCCAGAGCGCAGCGCTGGCTGTCCCAGATCGCCTCACGCTTCGAAGCCTTATTCGGCGACTACGTCTGCCTCGGGCACATGTCGAACGGTGAGGGCGTCTACGCAAAACGGGTAGCCTGATGCGCCAGTCACTTTGACCGTGACGAGGTGCCTGTCCTCCCTGACGAAGCCTGCAGGTGCACTCATGGTCTGAAGCCATGCGAGAGAGGCCCTGGGCCAGCCGCCAGTCTTCCGCAACCCGGCTTGCGCAGGCCCGAGTTGGCCCGGCCCTGTGGGCCGTTGGCCTGCCCGCGCCAGCCTGCCCAAGCGGGTTTCCCCTGTCGGGTGCGGAGACTGCCTCAAGCTGGCCCTGACGGGCTCTCGCTGGCGCAGCCATGAGCGGGTGCGTCAGCCTCACGCCAGTCAGGAGGACAATACCCATGCACTCATCATTTTCTGACCAACTTGCCGGCCTCGATCTTTCCGGTTTTTCGATTGGTCCTGCCCCGGTTTCCACCAATGATTTTCCGGTCCACGATGCGGTCGTCCAGACGCTCGAAGCTGTATGGTCCGATCTATTTGCGATGGTCTCTGGGACTGCGCTGGAGGCCGATGCCGAGGACCTCGGCTGGGCGTTCGTCAACATCTTCCACCGTTCCGCGACCCGCAAATCGACCGCCGTCGACCGAGCAACCGACGAAGTCCGAGCGCTCTTGGCCACTGCAGATGGATCCGAAATTCACACCCATGAACTCGAGACCCAGGTTGAGCGTGCGCAGTGTGCTGAAGGGGCTATGCTCGCTCTCGAAGAGATGCGCGAAGTGGCCGCTGGCCTCTATCTCAACGAGTTTGGCTCCTCGTGGAAGCCCGTGTCGAGTTCGCGCTTCAATCACAGCGCCATGCTGACTTCCGCGCTTGTCGAGGGCCGCGAGTTCGTCCGAGCCCGGTCCGAAGCGAAACGCCGCGCCGCCGTGCCTGAAGGCACGCCGGTGATCTTTGCCGGTGGCCGCTCACGCCATCCCAACGAGCAGGACGCGCTCACCTTCGCCAACAACGTCTGGGCTACCCTGGACAAGATCCACGACCGGGTTCCTGACATGGTTCTTGTCCACGGCGGTGATACCAAGGGCGTTGACCGTCTGGCATCTTCATGGGCCGAACGACGCAACATCCCGCAAATCAGCTTCTCCCTCGACATGCGCCTGGGGGCACGCGCAGGCTTCAAGCGCAACGAGCGTATGCTCTCGCTTGACCCCCGTTATGTCGTCGCCTTTCCCGGAAACGGGGTCCTGGAGCGCCTCGTCATCGAAGCGAAATCCCGTCGGATTACCGTCGTCGATCGCCGCGGACCGCTTGGAACTTCTCCCAAGCGCGCGGCTCAGGATACCGACTGATGCGTCCGGCATCGCGCCAGCGCCATCAGCGCTGGCGCAGCCCGTCAGAGGAAAGAGATCGTCTGATATCGTGGGCAAGACGATCGGTTCTTGCCCGCACATTGCAGGAGAAATCTCATGACTGATTTTCAGGCAATCATGGCGGACTTTGCTGTCCGCCAGGCCGAACGCGCGGCGCAGGCATAAAGTGAAATCCAACGGCTCAAGGCAGCTATCATTGCCCCGCTGCGCAATGCCGAAATTGCCCGCGTAGAAATCCGTTTCGATGGGTGCGGCGACAGCGGTGCGGTCGAAGAATGCGTCTTCTCTGACGCCGGCGGGGCGAGTGTTCCGTGTCCCGAAGTGACGATCGCCTGTGCCGGAGAAGGCGACGACCAGAGCCTCAATTCCGCCCTCGAGCAACTTACCTACCTTGCTCTCGAACGCCATCATCCAGGATGGGAAATCAATGATGGTGCCTGCGGCGAACTGTTCATCGACGTGGCTACGCCGAGTTTCGTTCTGGACTGCCAGCTACGTTACACGGCGACCGACGACCATTCGACTGGTCTCTAGGAGAAGTGCGATGGCTCATTGCTATTATCACGCCCTGTCGTCGGTCCGGAAATGGGGAGGGGTGGTAGAAGATTACCTGCCGCTCCACCAATGGTTTGACCAGTCGAAGGCGATCTTTGCTGATCCGCGGCACCGGGCCCTCCGGCACCATGCCGAAGGCATCTTCATGCTCGAGACGCTGTTCGGGCCTACTATCGTCAACGCCGACAGCCGTGTCGTGCCCGTTCGCCTTGTAGGCGAGCAGCACGTCCGCGAGGACTTGGGTACGATTCCTTCCTTTGCGGATTGGGGGCGCCTAATCACGCCCCAAGACTGGATGTTGCGGGGTCATCGTTTGGACGAGCCTATGCCTCTTGGTACTGTGGAGACTGGTGCTGGCAGTGCGTTTTCAGGTGGTCTTTCGCCCGCTTCGGGAGGAGCTTTCGTTGTCGAGATATGATGTAGCCTTCGAGGCGGGCAGGGGGGGTCAGGGGGTACGTCGCAGCCCGTTAACGCGAAAAGTCATGGCTTGGCCTGTGCAAGGCACTCGGGACCAACCCGGCCTGTAAGCAAACCTTTCCTGAAGCATCCCCGTCGAGACGCGCAACCCCGATCAGGTCCGGCCGAGTTGCCGGGCTGCGCCCGGCTGCCCGCACCACCCGAACCAGATCGAGGTTTCCCTTCGGTGCGCTTCGCCGTGGCCGCTTCCTAGTCGGGTTTGCAGCCGGGATAGACCCGGAATGCTCGATCAGGAGAAAGACCATGACCAATCTCGTTATCCTCGTTGGCCGCATCGCCCGCGACCCCGAAACCCGCACTACCCAGGGCGGCACCAACATCACCTCGATCTCGGTCGTCACCGACCGTCCCGCCCGCAAGGACGGCAAGACCTACAAGGACGAAAACGGCTACACCGCCAAGGACAGCGAATTCCACCGCGTGACCTGCTTCAACAGTCTCGGCCAGAACGTCGCCAAGTACTGCACCAAGGGCCAGCTCGTGACGGTTGAGGGGCGCATCCACTATACGCAGTGGGAAGACCAGGACGGCACCAAGCGCTACGGCTGCGAGATCATCGCCGACAAGGTGGACTTCCTCACCAAGGGCCGAGTGTCGAACAATGAAGGTGCGCCCGACATCGATGAGGACTGAGCGCCTCCCGCAAACGACAAGGCTCCGATGGTTCGCGCCATCGGGGCCTTTTTTGTGTTCTCTGACGTAAGCGGCGGGGCGGGGCATCGAGCCCACACCCCGCCGCTTACG
>NZ_LSJS01000092.1 GCF_001557325.1 Erythrobacter donghaensis | reverse complement strand
GGCCGAGCCGATGCAGGCGCTCGAGACCGATACGGGTTTGCCCTCACCGGCGGCGATGTAGAGATCGAGCAGGATGTCCCACGCCGGTTCGCCGAACAGGTCGGGATTGCCGAACAACGCCGCGCGCTTGCGCCGGAGGGCGTAGGCCTTGCGGGCGAGCGCGAGGTGGCTGCGGGCCGGGCGGGCAGCGCGGGCGGGGGGCACATCGGCGGGCTCGGCCGTGGCGCTGCCCTCCGCCGCCTCGCGCAGGCGGGCGGCGATCGCCATCAGCTCGTCCGCGAGGGGGTGGAACAGCAGCGCGGCATCGCCTTGTCCTACCGCCGCGCCAGCGCCGAGATCAGCGCCTGCGATTATCTGGCCGGTGTCGTGCCTCATCTCGCCCATCGATCCGCCCTCAGGAGCCCGGGAAATTCGCCCTCCGGGCATTGCCTATGGATCTCGATGTAAGAACATCCGTTCTGGTTTGCTTTACGGATGAATACGCAGGTCTTTCATTTTGTGGACGAAATTATCGCCGCGAGGAGGTTTCAGCGCCGCGCCTGTTCGCGCCGCAGCTGGTCGATCGCCGCGTCGAGATAGGCCCCCGCGATATGCGCGCCGATGTCGTCGAGAATGGCCAATTCGCGCTCCAGCGCAGCAATGGCCGCAGGCACGCGGGCGTCGCCCGGCGCAGTCGGTATGTAGTGTTCCACGATCAGATCCCAATCAGACGCGTACCCTGCCACGCGTGGCCGCACGATGTGTGCGCGCGGCCGCGGTGACGCGGCGGATATCACGTTAATGTCCTATGGAAATCTACAGAGGGAAACTACCTAGCCGGCCAAGCGCTCCAGAGCGGGACGGGCCGGCTTGCAAAGGTCAACCGAAACGGTCCTGAAGCGCGAGCAGCGCGAGCGCCGCCTTGGCCGCCTCGCCGCCCTTGTCCTTTTGCGCCGGGTCGGCGCGAATCAACGCCTGGGCCTCGTTCTCGACTGTGAGAATGCCGTTGCCGATCGCGATCCCGTCCATCGTCAGCGCCATGATCGCACGCGCGCTTTCGCCGGCGACGATCTCGAAGTGGTAGGTTTCGCCGCGGATCACCACGCCGATGGCAACGAAGGCGTCATAGCGGTCGGCCTCGGCCGCGAGCGCGATCGCGCCGGGGATCTCGAGCGCGCCGGGCACGGTCAGCACCTCGACCTTGTGGCCCTTGGCTTCGAGCGCGGCGCGCGCGCCGGCGATCAGCATGTCGTTGAGGTGGGCGTAGAAGCGCGCTTCGACGATGAGGATGTCGGCCATGGGGTTACTCCGGGATGGGATGGAAGTCGGTGATGGTGAGGCCATAGCCTTCGAGCGCGACGAGATCGGGGCGGCTGTTCGAGAGCAGCACCATCTCGGAGATGCCGAGGTCGGCGAGGATCTGCGAGCCGATGCCGATGTTGCGCTGCGCCTCGCCCGCCTGCCATTCGCCAGCGCCGACCCGGCCGGTGAGGATCACGATCACGCCCGAGCCGTGCTCGCCCACCGCCTGCATCGCGCGCTGGAGCGTGCGCTTGCGCGGGCCGGGCTGGCCCAGCACGTCGTCGAACACCGATATCGGGTGGACCCGGGCGAGGGTGGGCTCGCCGGGGATGACATGGCCCTTCTGGAGCACATAGGCCTCCGAGCCCGCCACGCGGTCGCGATAGGTGATCATCCGCCACTGGCCGCCGTAGTCCGAGGTGAAGGCGCGCTCGGAGAGGCGCTCGACGAGGTGGTCGTGGCGCATCCGGTAGGCGATGAGGTCGCGGATCGTGCCGATCTTGAGATCGTGCCGCCGCGCGAAGCTGATGAGATCGTCGAGCCGGGCCATGGTCCCGTCCTCGTTCATGATCTCGCAGATCACGCCGCTCGGGTTGAGGCCGGCGAGGCGCGAGATGTCGACCGCCGCCTCGGTGTGCCCGGCGCGCACCAGCGTGCCGCCATCACGCGCCATCAGCGGGAAGACGTGGCCCGGCGTGACGAGGTCGTCAGCGCCCTTGGCCGCATCGATCGCGACCGAGATGGTGCGAGCCCGGTCCGCCGCGGAAATGCCGGTGGTCACGCCTTCCTTCGCCTCGATCGAGATGGTGAAGGCGGTCTGCATCGATTCCTTGTTGTTGCGGCTCATCGGTGTGAGGCCCAAGTGGTCGACGCGATCCCTGGTGAGCGCGAGGCAGATGAGGCCACGCCCGTGGGTGGCCATGAAGTTGATCGCCTGGGGCGTCGCCATCTGCGCGGGGATGATCAGATCGCCCTCGTTCTCGCGGTCCTCGTCGTCGACAAGAATGTACATCCGGCCGTTGCGCGCCTCGTCGATGATTTCATCGATGGTCGCAAGAACGGGCCGTTCATCGTTGGAATCGAGGAACATTTCGAGCTTATGCAAGGTCTCGGCCGTGGGATTCCAATCGGGCTCGGCGGCATCGCGCAGGGTGTTGGCATGGAGGCCGGCCGCACGGGCCAATCCGGCGCGGGTCATGCTCCCGCTTTCCACGATGGCGCGAACGCGTGTGATGATCGATGTGCTCATGGGCGACGCATAACACATTGTGATGTGATCGCAAGCGTGTTTTGCGTCGGAAACCTAGTGGACGCGATTGTCGGGTCGCAGCCCGAGCCAGCTGATGCACTGGCAGCGCTGCGCAATGTCTATCTTTTGGAGGATGGTGGACGCACTAGGGCTCGAACCTAGGACCCGCTGATTAAGAGCGGAGCTTTGGACCCTTTTCGTTCCTTTCCAATACTACGCCAAACTACGCTCAAGGGCTTGAAACGGTTGGAATAAATCCGCCGTGGATTACCCTTCGCTACGCCATCGTAATCCCGACATCTGATTACGTGGCGATTACGTGGACGAGCGCCAGATCATGCCGAATCAGTCAATCACATTGCGAACAATCCAGTCTGTCATACCGGACCCGCACCGCGACATTTACGTGTGGGACCCCCGCCTGAAGGGCTTCGGACTTCGCATCACGCCAAAAGGAGCACAGTCCTTTGTGTTCCAATATCGTGTCGACGGCGGGCCTGCGCGCCGCAAGACAATCGGGCCCGTTGGTAGCCCATGGACGCCTGCCACGGCACGAAAGGAAGCCGAGCGGCTGCTGGTCCAAGTCTATCAGGGCATCGACCCGGTCGAAGCCAAGCGTGAAGCGAAGCGTAAAAAGGAGACACTGAACTTTCGGACGTACAGCGAGAGGTTCGTCGAGCTCTATCTCAAGCCGAATTGGCGGGGGACATGGGGCTCGGCGAATTGCACGATCAACAACGTGTTTATTCCCCGCTGGGGCAATCGCCCCGTCCATGAGATCACCCGCGCTGACATCGTGAAGGTGCTGGACGAGTATTCCGATCGCCCGGCGCGGCGCAAGGAGATCCACTCGCTGCTGCGCAAGCTATTCAACTGGGCGACCGACCGACAGGATATCGAAGTCTCGCCGCTGGCCGGGATGAAAGCGCCAAAGGCCGTCCCTTCGCGCCGTCGGGTGCTGAGTGACGAGGAGATCGTCGCCTTGTGGAGGGCGACCGAGAATTCCGGATGGCCTTGGGGGCCCTTTGTGCGGATGCTGATCCTGACGATGCAACGGCGTCAGGAAGTTGCCGAGATGGACTGGTCCGAAATCGACCTCGATGCACGCCGATGGACCTTGCCGGCCGATCGGGCAAAGAATGACCAGGAACATGTCATACCGCTGACAAGCCTCGCTTTGGCAGAGCTGCAGCTGCTGGGCCCAAAGCGCAAGGGCCTCGTATTCACGACCACCGGCACGACCCCCGTCTCGGGATTCTTCAAGGGAAGGGCGGCGCTCCACAAAGACATGATTGCCTATCTGAAGGCGAAGCAGGTCGAGGAGGGAGGTGACCCAGCAGAGGTGGAGGTTCCGAACTGGCGGCTGCACGATATCCGCCGAACCGGCGCAACCCATCTTCAGTCGCTGAGGGTCCCCGTCGAAGTTACAGAAAGCGTGCTCAACCATATCAGCGGAACAAGGGCAGGGGTCGCGGGGATCTACAACCGCTACAAATATGACGACGAGAAGCGCACCGCTCTGGATGCGTGGGACGCGAAGCTGCAGTCACTCCTGTCGACATAGGCCAATGAAACGCCAGGTCTGATTCCAGCCCATGGCTTGCTGCGCCTCTTGGCCCACGATGAACGCAGCGGAGCAGCAGGGCAGTGCAACAAAGCAGCACCGCAAATGCCGTTGACATTTGTCAACGGAATGGCGATAAGGAGGTCGGTTGAATGGCTAGGCCACGCCATCCGAACAAGGAGATTGAAGCGGCTGTTGCCCATGCGGAAACGCTGGGCTGGCGGGTCGTTCCGATCAGTGGCCACGCCTGGGGGCGGCTCTACTGCGCTTGGGCTGACCGGGACGGTTGCATGGTCTCGGTGTGGAGCACGCCGCGTAATGCGGAGAACCATGCCAAGGCTATACGACGGGATGTGGCGCGGTGCCCGCACGGGCAAGCGGAGTGAGTGAGATGAAGACGCATGAGTTCACCATTGTAGCCTCCGGCCTCGATCCCGAGGCGGACGGCTACGAAGATCGCTTCTTCGAGGCCGGTTGCGACGACGCGACGCTTTCGTTCCAGAAGGGCGTGATCATCGCCGAGTTCGCCCGTGAAGCTGTGTCATTTTCCAAAGCTGTTACAACCGCTTATAAGGATATACTCCAAACGGGTGCCAAGATCGAACGGGTCGAGCCGGATTATCTGGTGAACCTCAGTGATATTGCCGAGCGCTCAGGCCTCACCCGTCAGGCGATCTCGCTCTATACCAAGGCGGAACGGGGCTCGGGCTTCCCCAGTCCGGTTGCGCGCGTCACCTCCAACAGTCCTCTCTGGGATTGGCTGGAAGTCACCGAGTGGCTCCACGCCCAGGCAAGAATCGACCGCGAAGCGGTGGTAGAGGCGCGGATTGTCAAAGAGGCCAATCGCTTTCTCGAGTTGCATGTCGGGGAGCCTGATAACTTCACGCGGCGACTGGAATTGCTCGAGGATGCGGGACCCTAGGCGTATTCAGGTCTGACGCCCATGCACCACCCTATTGCTCAGATGCAGCATTTGCCGTATCTTTCGTCACCGGCTGATTAGATCGCCTATCAATAGTTTGAATTCGGGAAAATACATCAATATTCTAAAAGTCATGAACAGGCTCGACGAGTTGATTAAGCAAAAGCAAGAATTAGTTTATGCGGTCGACCGCGATGGCTTCGCCACTTCTACGCTGCGTTGCTGCTCATCCTTCGCTCTTTGGGCGAACAGCCGAAGCGCTCTGAAAACGCGCGCGTGAAAGCGGCAGCCGAGCGATAGCCAACGCGATTGGCAACCGTCTTTATCGGGACATTGCTTTCCGCGAGTAGGTTGAGCGCACGCTGAAGCCTCCAGTCCACTATATACGCCATCGGGCCACTGCCAACCAGCTCGCGAAAGCGCTCGGCAAAGCGGCTGCGCGACATCCCCACGGCCGCCGCTAGGCTTTCGACAGTCCATCCATGGGCGACATCACCGTGAATGAGGCTGAGTGCCTTGCCGATCTGAGGGTCGTAGACAGCGGAAATCAAACGGCTGATTTCGGGCGCCTGCGCGATGCCGGCGTGTATCGCCTCGATGAACAGCACCTCGGACAGGCGGCTGACGCTAGCTGTGGCTCCCGGTTCGCCCTCAAACATGCGGCGCACAAGCAGGCGCAGAACGTCGTCAAGCATGGGCCGTGATGCACGGTCCGCTGCGGTAACATGCAACAAGTCCGGTATCGAACGTAGCAACGGGTGGCCTGCACCATCGGCAAAGGAGAAATGGCCGCATACCATTTGGCAGGATTCGCCGGCTTCGCCGCTCCCGACGATGAACGGCCCCGAGCCGGTGAAGCCTGCTTGCTGTATGACATCGCCAAGCGGTTGCCCTTCAACGGTTTCGCTGCTCGACAGCAAATGGCCAGCGCCGCCGGGAACAAGGGCAAGATCGCCAGCTCGCAACTTTGTGCGCGTCCCATCGGCGAGGGTGACGTAGCACGTCCCTTGTACCACTAGGTGAAAGCGCGCTGCACGCCTGTAGCTAGGGACGGCGATATTAAACGCCGGGTAAAAATCGGTGCGAAAGTAAATTGTGGCTTTCAGTGCTACTGTGTCGAGCACGTCGCTGAGTACATCGGTCATGCTGGTTGCTTAGCACCGGCGCTCGTTAAGTCCACAAGACTATTCGCGAAACGTTGCAGGTCATCCCAACGAATTGACCAGAAGTCGCAAAATGACACCACCGCATTGCGTTACCTCCCACCGACGCGCAATCAAGCGTCGACGGACTTGCTAACCCTTCGCCAGGAACTGCACGGAGATTTGTCGTGGAGACCATTCCCCAGACTGATGCCGCGTCTGCGCCGTCGAAAACCCAAGACCTGCTAAATGCGGTCAAGAAACAGACCGGCGGCATGCCCAATATTCTTGCCACCATGGCGCAATCACCGGCCGGGCGCAGTGGTTATCTTGGAGTTGCCGGAGCACTCGCCGCACGAAACCTGTCAAATGTGAACCGCAAGCAGATTGCGCTCGCTGTCGCCGGTGCCAATGTGTGCGATTATTGCGCTTCGGTGCATACGGGACGCGGCAAGGGAGCAGGTCTTTCGTCCGACGAAATGGCCAGGAATTTGATTGGCAGATCGTCATATCCCAAGACCGCCGCTCTGTCGGGCGTCGCATGCGAAGTCGTTCGCCTACGTGGCCAGACAACGGCAGCTCAACTCGCAACGCTCACCACGCCGGTTCCGATCATGAGGCCGGTGTCGAGACTGTCGCGAACATCACACTCAGCATTTTCACGAACTACTTCAACCATATCGCGGGGACCGAAAATGATCTCCCGCTGATGCGTTCGCGGAGCGCCTTGTTTGTTTAGGCGACCCGAACGGGCCGGTTCGCCGCCCCCAGCGAACCGGCCCAACTCGGTCTTCAATCACATTCAATCCGAAGGAAAAGCCAATGACCAATCCAATAGAAGCTGCCGAAAGCGCATCAAACGCGCTCACCGCTCAGGGCAGAATCCTTGAGTCGATCGACCAGTACTATGCCGACAATTGCGTATTCATCGAACCCGATGGCGCAAGCCGCACTTCGAAGGCTGCAGAGCGCGCACATCTTGAAGGCTTTTTCGCGAGCCTGAAGAGCTTCGAAAGCGCGACGTTGCACGGCCAGGCCGTCGGGGACAATTTCTCGGCGAGCGAATGGACGTTCAAGATGACGGCCGGTGATGGCAGCCCGATCATCTGGCACGAAACGCTCGTGCGCACCTGGCGGGACGGCAAGATCGTCTCAGAAAAATACTACACCCAGGCCTGATCTCGGGCGACCCGATTGGCTCCGTTTCGACTTGAATCCCGGCGCACAGCGCGCGGGTAATTTACTACTCCAACAGAGGGAAATCTCATGTCCAATGAAAATGAAGTTGCCATCCAGTCCCGCCGTGCCCTGTTCCGTTCAGCTGGAATTGCCGCGGCTGGGTTTGGGCTCGCCACCCTTGACGCACCGTTGCTGGCCGCGCCACGCAAGATAGCGCGCCGCGGCGATACCGTCAGCTCAGATGTCGGCGTGATGCAGGGTGCTCTTGCACTTGAACATGAAGGTATCGCTGCGTATCGCATTGCCGGCGGAAGCGGGCTGCTCAGCAAAGGCGTGCTCGACGTTGCGTTGGTTTTCCTCGGCCATCACGAGGGGCACCGCGATTCACTTGCCAAGCTGATCGCGACGGCTGGTGCAAAGCCTGTCGAACCCAAGACCGATGCCGAGTATATTTCGGCACTTAACATCGGCGCGCTCAAGTCAGAAGGCGATGTCATTAAGTTTGCTGCCGGCCTCGAACAGGGCGCGACGAACGCCTATGTCGGCCAGATCGCTGCGTTGCAGGACCA
This sequence comes from Erythrobacter donghaensis, assembly GCF_001557325.1. Taxonomy (GTDB): domain Bacteria; phylum Pseudomonadota; class Alphaproteobacteria; order Sphingomonadales; family Sphingomonadaceae; genus Erythrobacter; species Erythrobacter donghaensis_B. Next base: position 17,347 of record NZ_LSJS01000092.1, on the reverse strand, counting down.
CAAGCTGGCACATCTCTTCGCGCAACTTAGCACAGACGAAGCGGTTCACTGGGCCATTCTCAACAACGCGGCGGGCGGCGCGATGCCCAAATCTGCGTATCTGTTCGGCTGATATGGCAAGTCGCAAACGCATCGAGGCCGGGGTCGCGGTTTGCGCGATCCTGGCCGGGGCCGGACTGGTGTTTGCCCCCACCGCCGCGCCGGCGCAAGCGGTGGGCAATCTCGCAAATGGCCAGGCGCTTTATCGAGCAAAATGTGGCGGATGCCATTCCATCGAGGCAAACCGTATCGGCCCGGCGCACCGCGGTCTCATTGGACGTCGGATCGCAACGGCACCAGGCTATGCTTATTCTCCGGCACTCAAGAAATTGACCGGCGTTTGGACGCCGGCGCGGATCGATTTATGGCTGCAGGGACCCCAAAAAATGGCGCCAGGCTCGAAAATGTTTTCGACTGTCTCCGACGCCGCGCAACGGCGCGACATTATTGCTTATCTTGCCGCAAACTCGTCCGTGGACCGGAGGTAGCGGGACGCCTGTTATGAGATCGTCAGACTGCTTGCTGGAAGACATTCGAGCGTGCACACTGTGCGCTGAGCATCTGCCAGCCGGACCGCGCCCGATCGTTCAGTTCAGCGCAACCTCAACAATTGTCATCATCGGTCAGGCGCCCGGCGCGCGGGTCCATGAGAGCGGCACTGCCTGGGATGACGCAAGCGGCGAGCGGCTGCGCGAGTGGACGGGGCTGACGCCCGATATTTTTTACGATCCGGCGCAGGTCGCACTTGTGCCGATGGGCTTTTGCTATCCCGGCACCGGGAGCAGTGGCGATTTGCCGCCGCGCCTCGAATGTGCACCAATGTGGCATGATCGCGTCATGGCCGTGCTTCCACCCGCGCGATTGACGCTGCTCGTTGGAAGCTATGCACACCAGCGCTACTTGGTCGAGGACAAAAAACAATCGCTGACTGAACGTGTTGGTAAATTTCACGAGTACCTGCCGCACTACTTTCCGCTTCCGCATCCATCCTGGCGTAGTATGGGCTGGATGAAACGCAACCCATGGTTCGAGCACAATGTTCTGCCAATGTTGCGCGATGCAATTGGAATGCGAATAGGCACTGCCCCACACGAGTAGGCTTGTCAGTGTTTTAGGCGACCGCCAAGCCATTGGTAGGCGCTTGGATCCCCTCGTGGGGCAATTTGGCGAACGAGGGCTTCTCGGTTCGGTGCTGGGCTACCCATGCGGAAGGGCTGGGCTGGCGGGTCGTTCCAATTAGTGGCGATGACTGGGATCGGTGTTATTGGCGCTGGGTTGACCAAGACGGCTGCATCATTCCGGTGTGTCGGCGGTGATAGCAGGCGATCAAACAGGTTTGCTGTCGGGCGACGGGTTCATTTCCAGCAGGGTGCCGCGTCCGCGAGGCTATCGAACAGGTCATACCAATGCAGTCGTGTCTACCGTCCATAGTTGCCGTGGCTTTCAAAGTGAGGCGACCGCCAATGGGCAAGTGACAAGCGGTCGGAAAAGGGCCCATTTAATGTGGTGGAGGGGTCTCCACTTTACGGGATCTTCTGCGAATAAGTCAGACAGGAAGGCGACGATGGAGCAGGTACCGGCTGTTGAGTTGGATTTGGCAAAGCCGGTTGGCTAGGTTCACGGCGTCAACGCACAGTGCAATGTGCCCTGATTGGGACGCACAGCAATGTTTTCGAGCCCAGCGATGCACCATTCGGGGTCATAACGCGCCTCCGTCCCGTCTGAGCGCCATATCCAATGATCCCCATTTATGTCCTAGTTCGATCCGTCTTTCCGGCATGCGGTCCTATCAGCGATACTGATCGGCCAAGGCGGAAGGTGCTCGCTCAATCGAACGCGCGCGCAATGCTGGTGTTGGGTACCGCAGCTTGCATCCTAGCCCAGCATTCAGCCATGCCGCCGCGCGATCCATGTCCAGGCGGTCTCGCGTTCACTGCCGCATCCATATCTACCAACTGATCATGTTACCTTAATCTCTGCTTCACTTGGCGCGGTGCTTCGCCCGTGACGCGAGCGAACACCCGTGAGAAGGCTGCGGCACTATCATATCCGACGCTGTCGGCCACGGTCTTGACCGGCTTGCCTGCGGCAAGAAGGTCACGCGCAATCGTCATTCGCCACCGGGTCAGATAGTCGATCGGCGTCCGCCCAACGCAGGCGCGAAAATGCGTGGCAAAACGGGTGCGCGACATGCCGGCCACCTCTGCCAGATCATCAAGAGTCCACGAATGCCTTGGCTGTTCGTGCATCGCCGTCAGCGCCTTGGCCAATCGCGGATCGGCAAGGCCGCCCAGCACACCATCATTCACCAGGCCACTGGCGACAACATGACGCACTACCAGGATCAAGAGATAGTCGAACAAATGGTCGATGGCGGCCTGACGCCCATTATTGTCGCCAAATCCTTCGACAAGCAGAAGATCGCAGGCGGGCCCCAGCGTCGGGTTCTCGGCCAGCGGCAGGATGACAAGGTCGGGCAGTCCTTCGCCAATCGGGTTGCCATTATCGCCGCCCAGATCGACCTTCGCGCAGACCAGATCAGCCCCGCCTTCCGCAGCGCCAGTGAACCGGTGCGCCTGTCCGCGCGGGAAGAAGAGCAGCGTTGGTTCGTTCAGAATGAGATCGGCCTCGCCAGATCGGCTCAGCGTCAACGCGCCGCTCTTGAGAAGGTGGAGGTAGCCGCAATCGGCAAATTGCGCGGTCGTACACAAGTTGCCGGTAAAGAATGTCCGGGCGCTCGGGGCAGTGTGGGCAAAGAGAGCGGCAAAGATGTCCATGTGAACGATCTGCAATGAAGTTGGCACCAATCTGCACCGATAACAGCCGATAGAGGCGTTGTGCAAGCCCGCACTGACCAACAGAGGAAACGCAAATGCCCCGCATCAACCCCGTAGAACTCGCCACTGCCGACACCGGCGTCCAGGCCACCCTCGGCGCTGTCAAGGCGAAGATTGGCATGGTCCCGAACCTCTATGCGACCTTTGCCCAGGCACCTGCCGTGCTGAATGGCAACCTCGGCTTCGCAGATTCACTGGGAAGTGGTGTGTTGACCGCTGCACAGCGGGCGATCGTTGCGCTTGCCGTCGCCCAGTACAACGGCTGCCACTATTGCCTGTCAGCGCATACGCTGATGGGCAAGGGTGCCGGCCTTTCACCAGAGGCTATCCGCGCCGCCCGTCTGGGCAAGGGTCAAGATCCCCTCGACGATGCGATCGCGACGCTTGCCTTGCGCATCGTTGAAACACGCGGTCACGTGACCGACAGCGATCTGTCAGCAGCCCGCCTTGCTGGCCTCGACGACGCCCGCATCGTCGAAATCGTCGGTAACGTCGCGCACAATGTTCTGACCAACTTCATGAACAACGTCGCCCAGACCAAGATCGATTTCCCGGTCGTCGATGTGGCGGTTGCGGCCTGATCATAATGCGTGCGGGCCGGTGCAGGACATCGGCCCGCTCCTCAACCACTTCCATAGGGAACCCTTGCCATGAAACTGCAATTCCTTACCCCTGCGCTGCATGGCGTGCTTGACTATGTCGCCGCTGCCGCCCTTATTGCGCTGCCATTCCTGCTCGGCTTTGAGGGTATTGAGCTTTGGCTCTCTGTTGCCGGTGGGGCGGGCTTGATTGCCTACAGCCTGCTCACTGACTATGCATTCGGTGCGGTCAAGCTGGTGTCGTTCGATGCACACTTGTTGCTCGATCTTGCCGCAGGAGTAGCCTTCATTGCCGCGCCATTCTTGCTTGGCTTCACCGCTCTGGCTTCGATCTACTACCCGGTTATGGCAGCTGGCGTGATCGCGGTGGTTACCTGTACCTCGCGAGCCAACCAATCAGGCCGAAAGAACGCCGCTGCCTGAGCACGTCTATCAAGGACACAAGAGTTGTTATCAACAATGCCACCCTGCATGCCCCGATCACGGCATGCAGGGTTTGCCACGTCTGGAGTTTGGCGCTCCACGACCTGAGCCATAGCCCAACGCCCTCAGCGCCATGATTTAGTCGGCAGAAAAATTACGGGTACGGAACTCAATTCCTCACTATTCTGACCTTTGCAGAATCAGCCAACAGCGTTGAGCCCGTGAAAGCGGGCCCGCTTGTCGCAAGGCGAGGCGGTGTGCGGATCCCAACAGAGGCACCGCTCCGCTTATTTCTTGAGCACCGGATAGCCATCGACATAAATCGAGTCAGTCGCATTGGCTGGCAAGTGGCAAGTCAGACAATCGGTCTTGTAATCGGTCGATTTCGTCTTGGTCGGGGCGCCCTGATCAAACCATGCCCAGCCCCAGCCGTCGCCCCACAACTTGTTGTCGGGATGGCTGTTCTTGCTGTCCTTCACCATAACGAACCAGCCTTTCAAGGCTTTCGTATGGCTGACAGTGCCCGTTGTCATTGGTCCCGTCGTCGCCTCGAACACCTCTTTTACTAGCGTCGTGCCGTCCGCGAACGTGCCGGTAGCGCGATGCCCGGCTGCAGCACCGGGCGAGGCATAGACGATATGCATCTCCTTTGATCCGGGTGTGCCATCGGCCGCCACAGCCCAAGTGCCGAGATATTGATAGGTATCACGATAATCGGCAGGTACGCGCAAGGTGCCTGCGGCGTCAGCGCCGCTATTTTCCGCTCTCGTTTCGGTCGCCTCGCTACACCCGGCCAACAAAAGCGCCGAGGCTGCAAACAGCAGCGAACCCTTCGGAATGTGCATGAGATATCTCCCTGTTGACGTAGGCATTCGCTAACGCAATGCTTGTCTCTTCATGATGAAAGCCATGTAGATCAAATATTTGTGCAGAAGGGCTCTTTCTCTTGTCCAAACGTCTCTTGTCGCGAATCGACCTTGATGCGCTGTTCGATCAACTGCGTGTCGAGCCGATCGCTTTTTCCGAATGCTTCATTGCCCCCGCTTGGGCGTTGGCCTTTTCAGCCACCCCGGCATCAGGTCTTCACTATGTGTTGCATGGCGAAGGTGAACTGGTGTTAGGGTCGGGCGCGCCTGTTCCCTTCGGCCCGGAAACGCTGCTTGTTACCCCGCGGGACACCCCTTACCGCATCCAGGCGCGGTCTACTCCAGAGGCACGGACAGGTTGTGGAGGTGTGGTCGCGGTAACCATCGACCTTGGACAACCCACACTGAAGCGCTGGCAGGCAGGAAGTGACGAGCCAGCGCTGAAGATCGTCTGCGGCCATTTCCGTGCAATACAGGCTGGCGATCGCGACTTATTCGGTGCGCTTGATGCACCGGTGGTGGAGCATTCCGGCAAAGATAGTGTCGGCAGTCTGATGCCATTGATCCGCACCGAACTCAGTGGGAACAACACGGGCGGCCGGACGATGGCCGCAGCGATGCTGCGCCAGGTTTTGGTGATACTGTTGCGGCGCGGGCTCGCCGAACAGCAGAGTTGGCTTGGTTCGCTTGATCTGGTTAGCGATGAGCAGGTGATGCGCGCCTTTAGCGCCATGGTGCATGAGCCCGGTGCGGCACACAGTGTGATGTCTCTGGCGCAGCTGGCATGCTTAAGTCGGTCAGCCTTCATCAAGCGGTTCCGGGCGTCGTTCGGGCACCCTCCCGCCACAGTGCTGCGCGAACTGCGCTTGCTCGCTGCGGCAGACCGGCTGCTGCATAGCCGCGCATCTGTCGAGCAGGTCGCGCGCGGCGTGGGCTATGCGAGCCTGAGCAGCTTTTCGCGTGCCTTTACCACGCGGTTCGGCGTTAACCCGGCTGCATATCAGGCGCGCTCTCAAGAATCAGGCGTTTGACGCATAGATTGGGCTCCTGCGGCTGAGGTGTTGCTTTATTCATTTTGGCGGAGGCATATAATATAAATTTTGAAAATATGGTAGCGAAACGCGAGCATAGGTGTTCGCCTAGTCGCTTGCCTCACTATATGAATATCCGGGGGCAATTGTGAAGTAACGGCCTGATGAAAAATCGGCGGTTGCGTTATATTCCCGTAATTTTATCGGTCCGCAGCCTAGCATCGCGCAGCGGTTGTTTGTCGCTGGATTTAGACTGGATTTGGGAAGCTAGGGCTTCGGGCTATTGGTGATAGCGCGAAGCACGGAGGCGAAGATAAGGGTCGCAAAGCCTTATGATTGAAGTGCGTCAGCTCAGATTTGCAGTAGCCACCGCCGATGCCCAGAATTTCTCACGCGCCGCCGAAGCAATGCGCATCAAGCAGTCGACGTTGAGCAGACGAATAGCCACCTTGGAGGCGCGTCTCGGGATCAAGCTCTTTGAACGCAGCACGCGCGGCGCGATACCGACCGAACAAGGCAAGGCGTTTCTGAGTGTTGCCCGGCGCATTCTCACCGATATCGACAATCTTCAGACGACAGCCCGCGCGGTCAGCTATGGCGAAGAGGGCAGGATCGCGGTCGGCTTTTGTGCGTCCCTGATGGCCGGCAACATGCGCGCGACCATTGGCGAATATATGCGGCGTCACCCCGACATTCAGTTTGACGGGATCGAGTCGGATCCCGAGCGTATGTTCAGTGACCTGAAGGCACGGATTATTGACGTGGCTCTGATGCCGTCGGACGCGCACGACGCCGGCATCCTCCGGCGCTCGGCTTGGTCGGAGCGTTTGCTGGTGGCTTTGCCGAAAGACCATCAACTGGCCACATCAGACCGGATTCACTGGAGCGATTTGCGCCGCCAGGTTTTTGTGCTGCCCAGTCAGGGCGTGGGCCCGGCGATGGCGCGCACGTTGAAGCGCCGATTGTCGGATCAGGGCTATCGTGCGCACCTGATCATGCAAGACACAAGCCTCGAAAGTGTTCTGAGCACGGTACCGTTTGGCCGGTACATCACGCTGGCCACCGAAGCCTCGATCGGAGTGCATTGGCCGGAACTAACGTTCCTCGAAATCATGGATCAGGGCGGCCCTGCGCGGCTCGACTATGCTTTCTACTGGCGCGAAGAAAACGACAATCCGGCGCTGAAGCGTTTCTTCGATTTGATCAGCGAACGCTACCCGGCCTGACCCGAGCGCCGCAATTTGGCGAAGGACCGGTCGGTCGCAATGAAACGCTCGATCATCGGCGGGATCAGTCGTTCAGGTGATGGAGCATCTTTGGTATCGCCGCCGTTGATCGCCAAGCCATAGGCGAGCAGTTCGCGGTGAAGGCGGGACGACAGCTCGATGGTTACCTTGACCGGCTTTTCGTCGGCCAGATCGGCCAATTTCAATCGAGTCACGATCCGCCTCCCAGTACGAGGTCACGGGTCACCAGCACGCGCACAGGAAAACCCGGACGGATCGTCAGTGTCGGCCGTACGTCGAGCTCGCGGCTGACCACCTGTTCGCCCGCGCGGTCGATGCTGTCCTGCGAGCCGCGGCGCAGCGCGCGGGTGAGATTGTCGTCATTGCCAGCGCCAAGCTCGCCGCCAACACCCAGCAGAGTCGAGACCAGTGCTGCCCGCAGAACGCCGCCCCAATGGAAGTCCACGCCGTCTTGCAGCCCGGCAAAGCCGGATGGGTCCCCGCCGGGTTGGCGTTCCAGCACAATCGACCGGCCATCGGGCAAGATCAGGCGGTTCCATGTGAGTTGGACCCGGCGCTGGCCGAAGGACACGTCGGCATTATAGTCGCCGATCAGTCGCGATCCCTGGGGGATGAGCAGGATGCGGCCGGTGACGCTGTCATAGACTGGCTCGGTGACCTGCGCGGTGACCTGACCTGGAAGATCGGAGCGAATCCCGGTGATGAGGGCAGCAGGAATGATACTGCCCGCCTGCAAGACATAGGTGCCCGCAGGTGGCTCGATCCGACTCGCTGATACCGTCCGGCGCTCGGCGGGGCGGTCGGCAAAGGCGGGACGCTGAGCCTCTGCTGCAAGTTGCGGCACCGGCGGCCCACCGCCGGGATCGGCAACTTCCGATCCGTCACCGACAGCAGCTGCCCCCGCACCGCCACCAAAGAACAGGCGGCTTTCGCGAGCGGCGCTGCGTTCCTGCATAAGCCGCTGTCGTTCGGTCTCGGCTGCCGTTTGCGCAGGCGTTGGCGCAGGACCAGTGGGCGGCGCAGCGCCGATCGGTGGGAGCTCGGCGACATCGCCGCGCTGTTGTGCCGCCAGGATCGGCGCGCCGAGATCGCCGGGCAGGGGCGGGCCCAGCTTGGGGACATCACCATAGTCGCGAGGGGCATCGGCCAATGCATCGGGCCGCGCCGCGCCTTCGGTGTTGAGCAGCTCCTCGCGCTCGGCCCGGCTCGCGGGCTGCAGGGCATAGATCAACGCACCGCCGACAAGGGCAAAGCCGCAAGCCGACGCGATGCCGATGGCCTTGCGCGACAGCCGCATGACGCGCGGCGGATCTCCGCGCAGCTTGACCGCCTCTTCTGGCGTTGGAGCAGCTTCGTCGCTCATGACGGCGTCCTCCGGCGTTCCTTGCGGATCTCGACGCGCTGCTGCGAACGGCGGTCGCCAAGGCGCAGTTCGGCGCGCTCGAGCAGCCGGTCGACGACCATGAAGCGGCCTGACACGCGGTAGTTGAGGAGCTCGGCCTGATTGCCTTCGCCAAGCCCGAACAGCGGCGGCATCTGACCTTGCGAAACGCTTTCGGGAAACTCGATGAAAGTCTGCCGCCCGTCATCGAACACGCGCACCGGTCGCCACGCAGGCCGATCGCCCGACAGACGGTAGGCAAAATTGAGCGCCTCGACCGGAATATTGGCAGCAATTGGTGCTGCGCGCCTCTCGGCTTCCTGCGCCTGCTGCAAGGCGATCAACTCGTCCTGCGGATAGGTCCAGGAGACCGACGCCATGTAGACCGACGGATTGGCGCGCAGCTCGATATGATAGGTGCGCCGGTCGGTATTGATGACGAGGTTTGTTGTGATATCGGAGCGGACCGGCTTGACCAGAATGTGGACACGGGCGCTGGCCCCGCGTCCGCTTACGGTGTCGCCGATCAGCCAGCGCACGGTATCGCCGGCAGCGACAGGTCCGGCGCCAACCAGCTGCTCGCCTTCCTGCAGCGCAATGTCGGTCACCTGTCCCGGCGCGGTATAGACCTGATAGAGCGCGCCGGGCGCCCAGGCGTAGTTCTGGATCGCGTTGATGAACTGCTCGCCCTCGGGTTGCACGCGCGCGGCGGCGTTTGCCGCTCCCACCCGATCCCGGGGCAAGGAAGGTTGGGAGCGGCGCGCGGCGGGGGAGGGGGCTCGCCGCGATTCGGATTGCGTCTGCATTGTTGCGCTGGTCCCCGAATCGATGACCACTTGCGCCGGTTCTAGGGCCACCATCTGTGCTGAAGCCGGACAGGCGGTTGTTCCAAGCAGAACGGGCAAGAGGGTGACCGCAAGGCGACCGTGAATGGGCGAGATCATGAGCCAAGTTCCTTTGACCAGTTGATGGCATTGACGAAGATGCCGAGCGGATTCTTGCGCAGGGCATCGGGGGTGCGCGGGGTCTGGACGGTGATCGTCAGGATCGCGGTCCAGCGACTGGTCTCGGCAAGGCTACCATCGCGGTAGCGGCGTTCGACCCAGGCAACGCGAAAGCTGGCCGGCGAGGCGCGGATGACGCTGGTGACATCGATCCCGACCTGTTCGCGGCCTACAGCCGCGAAGGGATCGTTGGTCCGGGCATAATCGTTGAGCACCAATGCGCCGCGGTCGGTGACAAAGTCATAGGCGCGCAGCCAGTTTTGGCGGACAATGATCGGATCGTCGGGAATGCTGCGCACCTGTTCGATAAACCGCGCCAGGTGGAAGGCGATCTGCGGGTCGCTTGGGTTAAAGTCGCTGACCGCAGGGGCGACGGCCTGGGCTTCGCCAAGCTTGTCGACCTGCACCACCCATGGAATGATCGAGCCCTGTGAACCCTGCCAGACGATCCCCGCAGTGAGACAGGCGGACAGACCGAGCGCGCCGAAAAAGGCATAGCGCCAGCTTCGCGCCTGTATCCGCGCCGAGCCGATGCGCTCGTCCCAGACTTGGGCTGCGCGTTGGTAGGGCGTCTCCGGTTCGGGCGTCTTGCCGTAGCGGATCGAAGGTCGTCGGAACATGTGCGTCAGTCCTTTTCTGAAGTGTCGATCGACGCGCCGCCGCCGTGGCTGTCGCCCGATTTGAGTGTGTGCGCGGCGATGCTCGCGCCGTGGGAAATCGTCTGCCGGTCCTTCATCGCCTTGGCCCAGGCTGGCTGGTCGGCACCGGTATCTGACGGCGCAGGCGGCGATGGCGGCGGCGTGTTAGGTCCGGGCGTGATGCTGCCGCCGGTCTTGGTGATGGCGTCGCGGCTGCCTTCGCGGAACGATTGCTTCACGCCGTCACCGGCCTTCCTCAGCGGCGATGTTGCAGCGCTGGCGGCATATTCGCCGACGGCACGCGCGCCGCTTGCCACCGCTGCGCCGCCCGACTTGCCGGCAGAGCCGAGGGCGTAAGCCATGGTCGCGCCGCCTGCGGCGCGCGACGTCCCTTGCGCGACATTGGAGGCAGCACTGGCGACCGCGCCGCCCGCCAGTTTCGCGCCGGCGACAGCGCCTGCGGCAGCGCCGCCCGCGAGCAGCGCGGTGCCGGCGGCAGCGCCGGCGCCAAGCTGCGGACCACCCGAGACGATGCCATTGGCGATGCCGGGACCGAAAATGCCGAGGCCGAGCAGCGACAGGCTGGCGAGCATGATCGAAAGCGCATCTTCGATGGTTGGCTCACCCGAGATTGCGCTGGTGAACTCGGTGAAGATGGTCGATCCGATCCCGACGATCACCGCGAGCACCAGCACCTTGATTCCGGACGAGACGACATTCCCGAGCACCCGCTCGGCCATGAACGCGGTCTTGCCGAACAGGCCGAACGGGATCAGCACGAAGCCGCAGAGCGTGGCCAGCTTGAACTCGATGAGCGTGATGAACAGCTGAATCGATAGAATAAAGAAGGCGATGATGACGATCGCCCAGGCGACCAGCAGGATCACGATCTGCAGGAAATTCTCGAAGAAGCTGACAAAGCCGAGCAGCTCGGAGATCGATTCCAGCAAGGGATAGGCGGCATCGAGCCCCACTTGCGCGACCCTTCCTGGCTGTAACAGTTCGGCAGCCGTAAACCCGGTGCCACTGGCCTTGAGGCCAAGCCCGGCGAAACTCTCGAACACGATGCGTGCGAGGCTGTTCCAGTTGCCGATGATGTAGGCGAAGATCCCGACAAACAGGGTCTTCTTGACGAGGCGGGCAAGAATGTCGTCCTGCTCGCCCCATGACCAGAACAGCGCTGCCAGCGTGACGTCGATGACGATCAGCGTGGTCGCGATGAAGGCGACTTCGCCGCCCAGAAGGCCGAACCCGCTGTCAATGTAGCGCGAAAAGATGTCGAGGAAGCGGTCGACGACGCCGGTGCCACCCATGTCAGCGATCCCCCGCCATATCGAGGGTGGGATCCCCGCTGTTGTCAGCCACAGGGGGCACGACCGCCGCATCACGCTCGGCTTGCCCCAGGAACCGGCGGCGTTCCTCTGCCCAGGCTGCGGTGCAGATATCGACCGATGCCGCCTCAATGCCCAGTCTTGAGCAATAGCCAAGGGTGGCCTTTGCACCGTCTCCGGATACATCCGCCGCAGCTATCGGAGCGCTTGGCGGCGGCGCAGGCTCTTCGCGCAATTCGAGCATGGCCATGGTGATGGCAATGGCGACGAAGGCGCTGGACCCAATCCGCGCAAAGAGCTTGCTGTCCATCGCCTCAGTTCCCGAACAGCCGGGCATTGCCCGGAACATAGGGCCGGCGATCGCCGAGGAAGCGGCGCAGCTGTTCGCGTGCCTGCGCCTTGGCGGTCGCTTGCGCAGCGGCGTCGAGCGATTGTGCGCGCGCGAGCGAGGCGACCGTGGCGGTCAGGTCCGCGAGTTGCTGCGCCTGCACTGCCAGTAGCTGATTGCCAGCCTGGGCGGCCTGAAGCGCGCCGGTTGCCGACTGACTTGAGCCAACGAGGCTGTCGACGGCGGCGCGCGTGCCGTCGATATTGCCAACCACGCCGGCTTGAACCCGTAGGGCATCCTCGAACGCGCCGACGCTGTTCTGCCACCGGGCTTCAGCACCCTGGACCAGCTCGCGCTGCGGCCCGGTCATCGAGCCCGCGCGATAGTTGTTCTGGAACTCGCGTTCGATCTGACGGACGTCGTAAGCCACGCGCTGCGCCTGCCCGAGCAAGGCCTGGGTCCGCCGGATCTGCGCCTGCAGCGGTTCGAGCACGGTGAGTGGCAGCGATTGCAGGTTGCGCGCCTCGTTGACGAGCGAGGTGGCCTGGTTCTGGAGCTGCCGGATCTGGTTGTTGATCTGCTCGAGCGTGCGCGCGGCGGTCAGGATGTTCTGGGCATAGTTGCGCGGGTCGAACACCACGCCGCCGATCTGGGCGCTGGCGGCCGTCGGCTGCATGGCGCTGACGCTGACCGAGAGGACGGCTGCACCGGCAGCGAGCATCGAGGCGAGTCTATGGCGTTTCATGGGCACTACTCCTGGGGTTGGTCCAACCGGGGACCGGGCTGGGGAAGGGGCGAAGGGCCGGGCAGTAGCTCGGCTGCCCAGGCCAGACCGCGATGGCGCAGCCAGCGCGGAGCAAAGTCGGCGCAGCCGTGCACGCCCGTGATCGCATCGATCGCGAGCTGGTCGGCCTTTGATGAGGTGGCAGTGAAGGCGAGCGCGACTTCGCCCAGGCCAAGTTCGAACAATCGGTTGCCGCGCGCCGACTGACAGTAATAGTCGCGCTTGGGCGTCGCCCGCGCGATGATCTCGATCTGCCGGTCATTGAGGCCGAAGCGCCGATAGATCGCCAATATTTGTGGTTCGACCGCACGTTCGTTGGGGAGGAAGATGCGGGTGGGGCAGCTCTCGATGATGGCAGGCGCGATCGCCGAGCTTTCGATGTCGGCGAGGCTCTGGGTCGCAAACACCACGCTCGCATTCTTCTTGCGCAGCGTCTTGAGCCATTCACGCAGTTGTGCGGCAAAGGCCGGGCTGTCGAGGACAAGCCAGCCCTCGTCGATGATGATCATCGTCGGCGAGCCGTCGAGCCGGCCTTCGATGCGGTGGAACAGATAGGACAGCACGGCAGGGGCTGCGGCCGAGCCCGTCAGTCCTTCGGTTTCGAAGGCCTGAAAGCTGGCCTCGCCCAGACGTTCGCTCTCGGCATCGAGCAGCCGCCCGAACGGCCCGCCAATGCAATAGGGCGCCAGCGCCTGCTTCAAGGCCTGCGATTGGAGCAGGACGGCCAACCCGGTGAGCGTGCGCTCGGTCATGGGCGCGGTGGCGAGCGAGGTCAGCGCCGACCAGAGATGCTCCTTGGTAGCGGGATCAACCGTTACGCCTTGAGCGGTAAGGATCGCCTGGAGCCATTCGGCCGCCCAATTGCGCTCCGCCGGTTCGTCGATCCGGGCCAGCGGTTGCAACAGCACCGTGCCAGTGCTGTCCTCAGCCAGGCCGGAACCGGTCAACGAATTGCCGAGGTCCTGCCAGTCCCCACCGCATGCGAGCGCCGCTGCCCGGATAGAGCCGCCGAAATCGAAGGCAAAGACCTGGGCGCGATCATAGCGCTGAAACTGCAGCGCCATCAGCGCGAGCAGCACCGACTTGCCGGCCCCGGTCGGGCCGACGATCAGAGTGTGCCCGACGTCGCCAACATGGAGCGAAAACCGGAATGGGGTCGAGCCTTCGGTCCGCGCATAGAATAATGGGGCGGCGTTGAAGTGATCGTCCCGTTCCGGCCCGGCCCACACGGCAGACAGGGGGATCATGTGGGCAAGGTTCAATGTGGAGATCGGCGGTTGCCGGACATTGGCGTAGACATGGCCGGGGAGCGATCCGAGCCAGGCCTCGACCGCGTTCATGCCTTCGACGATCACGGTAAAGTCGCGGCCCTGGATGACCTTTTCGACCAGACGCAGCTTCTCCGCAGCCAGCGCCGGATCCTCGTCCCACACCGTCACCGTCGCGGTGACATAGGCCTGGCCGACAAAATCCGATCCGAGCTCCTGCAGCGCGGCATCGGCATCGGCGGCCTTGTTCGAGGCATCGCTGTCGAGCAGCGTCGAAGCCTCGTTGGTCATCACCTCCTTGAGGATGCTTGCAACCGACTTGCGCTTGGCGAACCATTGCCGGCGGATCTTGGCGGTCAGCTTTGTGGCGTCGATCTTGTCGAGCATGACTGCGCGGGTCGACCAGCGATAGGCGAAGGCGAGCCGGTTGAGCTCGTCGAGCAGACCCGGGAAGGTGCTGCTGGGAAAGCCGACCACGGTCAGCGTGCGCAGATGCGCGCGACCGAGGCGCGGCTCGAGCCCGCCAGTTAACGGCTGATCGGCCAGCAGCGCGTCCAGATGCATCGGGATCTCGGGAACGCGGACGCGGTGACTGCGGGTGGAAACGCAACTGTGCAGGTATGTCAGCGTCTCACCGTCATCGAGCCACGCGACCTCGGGCACAAAGCCATCGATCAGGCGCAGCAGGCGCTCGGTGCGGTCGACGAAGAGGTCGAGCAGTTCTTTGGGATTGATGCCCTTTTCGGCCTTGCCCTCGTAGAGCCAGCTTTCGGCGCGGGCCGCGTCTTCGGCGGGCGGCATCCACAGCAGGGTCAGGAAATAGCGGCTTTCGAAATGGGCGCCTTCCTCGGCAAACTGCGCGGCGCGTTCGCGCTCGATTAGCGCAGAAGCGGGATCGGGAAAGTCGCTGTCGGGGTAGTCCAGCGCCGGGCGGCGCACTGCCTCGACGAAGATGGCCCAGCCTGAACCCAGTCGCCGCAGCGCGCTGTTCAGGCGCGCGGTCGTCGCGATCAGTTCTGCGGGCGTCGCGCTGTCGAGATCGGGACCGCGAAAGCGGGCCGAGCGCTGAAAGCTACCGTCCTTGTTGAGCACGACGCCGGGTGCGACCAGCGCAGCCCAGGGCAGGAAGTCGGCAAGCCGGTCGGCCTTGTTCCGGTATTCGCGAAGCGAAAGCATGGGATCAGACCCTCAGGAAAGTGGGGAAGCACAGATGCCGTCGCGCGACATCGACGAATTGCGGATCGCGCCGCGCCGCCCAGACCGAGACCATGTGGCCCAGCGCGAAGATCACCACGCCGGCGATCCACAGGCGCAGGCCAAGCCCGATCGCGGCGGCCAGCGTCGCATTGGTGATCGCCAGCCCGCGCGGTGCGCCACCAAGCAGGATATGCTCGGTCAGCGCGCGGTGAACCGGAACGACAAAGCCCGGCACGGCTTCTGGCGCCGCGGTCTCCATCAGACGAGAGCCCCGCCGCCGAACGAGAAGAACGACAGGAAGAAGGATGAGGCGGCAAAGGCGATCGACAGGCCGAACACGATCTGGATCATCCGTCGCGCCCCGCCCGAGGTGTCGCCGAAAGCGAGTGCTAGACCAGTCGCAATGATGATCATCACCGCGACGATCTTGGCGACGGGGCCCTGGATGGACTCGAGGATCGACTGGAGCGGCGCCTCCCACGGCATCGATGAGCCCGCCGCATGGGCAGGGCCCGTAATGGCAAGAGCAACGAAGCCGCCGAGCATGGCAGCGGAGAGGCGGGCACGGGCGCGCGATAGGGTGCGGATCACGATGAAACTCCTGTGGCTGGGGGTGTGATTGGTAGGATCTGGTAGTCGCCGCGATCATCGAGCCCGGTGACCTCAGCGAGTTCGGCGAGCCGCCGTCCGGTCCCGTCGCGGACCAGGACGGCGATCACATCAATGGTCTCGGCGATCAGCGCGCGCGGCACAGTGACGACGCTTTCCTGGATCAGCTGCTCCATGCGCCGCAGGACCCCAAGCGCCGATCCTGCGTGGATCGTGCCGACGCCTCCGGGATGGCCGGTGCCCCAGGCTTTGAGTAGGTCGAGCGCTTCGGCTCCGCGCACCTCGCCGATCGGGATGCGGTCGGGCCGCAGGCGCAGGGCCGAGCGAACCAGGTCGGAGAGCGTGACCACGCCGTCTTTGGTGCGCAGCGAGACAAGGTTGGGCGCTGCGCATTGCAGTTCGCGCGTGTCCTCGATCAGGACCACGCGGTCGTCGGTCTTGGCGACTTCGGCCAGCAGCGCGTTGGTGAGGGTGGTCTTGCCGGTCGACGTGCCGCCAGCGACCAAGATGTTCTTCCGGGCCGCAACGGTGCGAACCAGCGCGTCGGCCTGCCATGCAGACATGATGTTCGCTGCAACGTAATCTGCGAGCGTGAACACCGCGACGGCGGGCTTGCGGATCGCGAAGCTCGGCGCTGCCACCACCGGCGGCAGCAGACCTTCGAAGCGCTCACCCGTATCGGGAAGCTCCGCCGACACCCGCGGCGCCTTGGCATGAACCTCGGCTCCGACATGATGCGCCACCAAGCGGATGATCCGCTCGCCATCGGCAGCACACATCCCGCTCCCCGTATCGGCGATCCCGGCTCCGAGCCGGTCGATCCACAGCCGTCCATCGGGATTGAGCATGACCTCGATGACCGAGGCATCTTCAAGCCAGGCGGCAATCTCCGGCCCGAGCGCAGTGCGCAGCATGCGCGCTCCGCGCGACGATGCTTGCGACTGGATGGGGATGACGCTCATGAATTGCCTCGTGTCGGCGAGGCAACCAATCATCGGCTGCGCTCGTGAGGCAGATCAAAGAGACATCAAAGCGGGTGAATGCAACAGCGAGTTGCGGGCGGCGTATCTTAGCGGAAAGGCAGAAAGGCTAGCGTAGTATGAGCCTCAAATGACCGCTTGATTGGACAATCCGGAAAGTCGGCTTTTAAGCTGTGGAGGGGCTACGCGGCCCTCCGCTCATAAGGCAAGCATCTTGGCAAGTAAGTCGGCGGAGGCATGTGCACCGACGCGATCAACTGGCGCTTTGCGCGCGCGCAGCGGGCAGGAGATTTGGTGACGCCTGCCGCGGTAACAAGCTATACTTGGGCGGCAACGAAGCGGTTGGTCTATGGCATTCAAAAGAGTTGATCAGATTCTCACGGCGGACGCTCGCTATGCAGGACTTGTCGTCGTCGACGGCGACGGCGCTCGTCCGATCGACCTGCCCGCGCACCACGCCGCCGTCGCGTCCGTCACGCTGCGCGGCACCGCGCCGGGCGAGGTGCGGGATGCATTCGACCGTGCGCGCAATCTCGTCATCTATGCCTATTTCGATTATGATCTATTGGTGAATGCCGAAATCCAGGCGCTCGGCGCGGTCGAACTCGCGCTTCGATTACGGCTGGCGGGGCAATCGAGCGACACGTTGCACAACCTCGTCGAGCGCGCGCGCAAACACGCTATCTTTCCCAAATGGTCTCGCGCGCAACCGATCGATCGCGCGCAGTCGCGTATCCATCCGGCGGGGGCCGCCTTGCGCGGGTAGGTAGCGAGCGCTCTTTAGC
>NZ_LSJS01000091.1 GCF_001557325.1 Erythrobacter donghaensis | reverse complement strand
CAAACGGCGCAAGAGACGAGTTCCTCCTCGCCGCCACCGCCCAAAACCTCCGCAAGATGGCCAAGCTGATCCCCATGCCAGCCACCCCAGCCCCCGCATAAGCGGGGGCCAAGCCTCAGCGACACGATCAGGCTCGCGCCAGCGCCTGTCTCAGGGGCGGGTTTTTCAACACAATCAGGTCGGTTTCAGAATCTCGCCTATTGAGGGCAGAGCGTTGATGGTACGCTAAACAACGCTAAGCGCGAACAAATCGAGTTCAAGTGGATCGTTTGATCCCGAGACGGCGCATTTCCCGGTAGACCGTCGATCGTCCGATACCAAGCTGGCGGGCTGCTTCTGTAGGGCTGACCTGCGCTTCTATCAGTTTGAGAGCGGCATCTATTTTTTTATATCAAGCGGTTGTCGGCCTGGCCGTTTACCCTTGGCGCGTGCTGCCGCAATACCATCCTTGGTCCGCTCGGAAATCAGGCGCCGCTCGAAGTGAGCGATTGCCCCGAACACATGAAAGATAAGTTCGCCAGCGGCCGAGGCTGTATCAATCTTTTCCTCAAGGCTCAAAAGGGCGATGCCTTGGCCCCGCAGCGTCTCGACTATGGCGAGCAATTCGGCAAGCGAGCGCCCAAGCCGATCAAGGCGGACCACCGCCAGAGTGTCGCCCTTACGGGCATAAGCTATCAGTTCGGCCAAACCGGGCCGCTCCATGCTCTTGCCCGACATGACGTCGGTGAAAACCTTGATCGCGCCGACTTCTTTCAGGCGCATTATTTGGCCCGCTACGTCCTGATCACCAGTGCTGACCCGTGCGTAACCAAGTATCACGGTCATCGAATGATCTGGATTGTCAGTCCAGCCACGACGATCTTGCCCCAGGCCTGATCCGCTGTAAGCGCAGGCAAGCCTTGCGCCATGGCCAGGGCCATGCATGTGCGATCGCCGAGCCCGCTGCCATATTGTTTGGTGGCAAGGTAAAGGCCCGCTGCTGCCATAGCATCCTGTGGCGCATGCGGATGGATATCCAGATGCAATGCGTCAAGCAATTCGAGCGCAGCTTCCATCTGAATGCCCCGCCGCAAGAGTTCCTTGATCACCTCCTGAAAGTTGACTGCGGAGATGATCCCGTTTCCGATATGGCTGGCGACAATATCCGCTCCGGGCTCATCACGCAGCAGTGCCAGAATAGCCGAGGCATCAAACACCACTGATGCCATGTTCAGGCCCCGTCTTCGCGGGCAGCCTCGGCTCTGCGTTCGGCGATGAAGTCATCAACCGTGAAATCGCTGGCCGTGTACTTGCGATAGAGGTCCTGAGCGCGCTTGATGCTCTGGTCGAGGGAGGTGAGTTTCACCTCACCGTTCTCGAGGGAAAACACCACGGTTCCACCATCGGACATGCCAAGGGCTTCGCGCACCATTTTTGGTAGGACCAGACGGCCATTGTGAGCCATCCTCGCGTCAAACGCCTTGCTCATCTTCTGCCTCATTAATGAAATGTACCACAAAATATATTGTGCCACATTTTGTGATGATGGGCTAGGCGAAATCAGGCTATCGGTGCGATACTTGCAAACGTCCACAGAACGGCCGTTCCATGGACAGGCGCAACGAGCGGGTGCTGCGCCCTCCAAATCCGTCCACAGACTAAGTCTCTTTACTCGCGTCTGTCTATAGGCTCGACTGGCGTTTTGTGGACGGGGATTCGCAATGGCGCGGCGCAAACATGAACTTCTGACCGAGACCGAGCGCGAGCAACTGATCGGCATCCCCCGCGACCGCGACCGCCTGGTCCGGCTTTACACGTTTGAGCCGAACGATTTCGGCATCATCGGGAAGCGCCGCGGAAAGGGAAACCTGCTCGGGGTTGCGCTTCAGCTTGCACTGTTGCGGCACCCGGGAGTGTCGCTGGCACAGCTTCTTCTCGATCGAAAGGAGTTGCCTGGGGAACTGGTCACTTTTGTCGCAGCCCAGCTCGGGCTGCCTCCAGCACTGTTGGCCGATTACGCGGCGCGCGACCAGACGATGACCGATCATGCGCGCGAGCTGGCAGCGAAACTCGGCATGCGGGGACCGGTGCGGAGCGACATCTCCCTGATGATCTCGGCGGCAGCGAGTGCGGCATGGTCAACAGACAAGGGCATCACAATCGTCGGCGGCGTGATTACCTGCTTGCGGAACGAAGGCATCGTATTGCCGTCGATCTCGACCATCGAACGGGCCAGCATTGCGGGGCGCGCGCGGGCGCGCAAACAGGCGGCCGAAGCGCTGGTGTCACACCTGACCGCTGAACAATTGCTGGCACTCGACAGGCTCTTCGACCAAGCAGACGGCGAAGGAATCAGTCGCTTGACCTGGCTCAAGGCGATCCCGCACGCGGTCAAGCCCGACCACATCCGCCAGATTCTCGAGCGGCTGAAGTTCGT
Source organism: Erythrobacter donghaensis (assembly GCF_001557325.1). Lineage (GTDB taxonomy): Bacteria > Pseudomonadota > Alphaproteobacteria > Sphingomonadales > Sphingomonadaceae > Erythrobacter > Erythrobacter donghaensis_B. Next base: position 2,730 of record NZ_LSJS01000091.1, on the reverse strand, counting down.
CCGCCAGATCGGCATCCCGGCCGAGGCTGCCAGCGCCATCCACATAGATCGCTACCGCCAATTCGTGCGCGAGGGGCGAGTATCGGCTACGTACATGATCGAGCGCTATACCAAGGCGCGGCGCCAGGCCACGCTTGTCGCGTTTCTGATCGATATCGAGGAGCGCCTGACGGACAGCGCCCTCGAGATGGCCGATAAACTGATCGGCAGCGTTGTCACGCGCGCCAAGAACGCGCAGGCCCGAAGCTTCGCTGGCACGGCACGCGATGTCTCAAGGCTCATGCAGGTTTTCCGCCGGACGATCGATGCGCTGACCGCTGCAGTCGAGAACGATGAGGATCCGATCGAAGCGCTCGATGCGTCGGTGGGCTGGTTTACCCTGCTCAAGATCCGGCACGAGGTGGCCAGTATCGCCGACACCGCGCACGTCGATCCGCTCATCGTCGCCGCCGACCGGTACGCCACCTTGCGCAAGTTCGCGCCCCATCTGCTCGAAGCGCTCGAACTGCGCGCCGGCAAGGGCAGTGCCCGGACGATTGCTGCGATCGAGATGCTGCGAGAACTCAACGCGTCGGGCAAGCGCGACCTTCCGCCCAATCCGCCGATGCCGTTCCGCAAGGAGTGGCAGAAACTGGTGGTCGGCGTGGATGGCCGGGTCGACCGGCGCCTTTGGGAGATCGCCACCCTGGCCCATGTCCGCAACAAGCTGCGTTCGGGAGACGTCTGGGTCGAACGCTCAGCCAGCTACCGGCGGTTCGACAGCTATCTGCTGAGCGAGCAAAAGGCCGCGCCTGTCATCGCGGAATTGGGCCTTCCCGCTACCGCCGAGGAATGGCTCGCCGAACGCAGCCGCCAACTCGATTGGCGGCTCAAGAAGTTCGCCCAGCGCCTCAAGCGCAACGATCTTCACGGCGTGCGGTTCGACGATAAGCGACTGCAAATCTCACCCGTGCGCACGGTAGTGCCCGATGGGGCTGAGGTGCTGGCCGATCGGATTGATGCCATGATGCCCAAAATCCGGATTACCGAGTTGCTCCACGAAGTGGCCAGGGAAACTGGCTTCCTCAAGGCATTCACCAATCTGCGCACCGGCGAGCCATGCCCTAATGAAAGTGCGCTGCTCGCAACGATCCTGGCGGACGGGACCAACCTTGGCCTCGCGCGCATGGCCGCCGCCAGCGAGGGCGTGACCCGCGACCAGTTGATGTGGACCCACGACGCCTACATTCGCGAGGATACCTACCGCGCAGCGCTGGCCAAAATCATCAACGCCCACCATCGTCTGCCGTTCTCGCAGGTCTGGGGTTCGGGAACCACGTCGAGCTCCGACGGTCAGTTCTTCCGGGGCACCAAGCGCGGTGCATCGGGCGGTGACATCAACGCCCGCTACGGCGTCGATTTCGGATTCAGCTTCTACACACACAATTCAGACCAGCGCGCACCGTACCATGTCAATGTGATCTCGGCCGCAACCCATGAGGCACCCTACGTGCTCGACGGGCTTGTCAGCCACGGGACCGATCTCAACATCTCCGAGCATTACACTGATACCGGAGGGGCCACCGATCACGTGTTTGCGCTGTGTGCCATGCTCGGTTTTCGCTTTTGCCCGCGGCTGCGCGATTTTCCCGATCGCAGGCTAATCCCGATTGATCTGCCGTCGAACTACCCATTTATCGCGCCGCTGCTCGGCAAGCGCATCCGCACCGACATCATCCGCGACCAGTGGAGCGAGGTCCTCAGGCTTGTCGCGTCGATCAAGGCCGGCCATGTAGCGCCTTCGGTGATGCTCCGGAAACTTGCCGCCTATGAGCGGCAGAACCAGCTCGATGTCGCCCTGCAGGAGATTGGCAAGATCGAGCGGACGCTATTCATGCTGGACTGGCTCGAGAACCCCGAGCTGCGCCGACGCTGCCATGCCGGCCTCAACAACAGCGAGCAGCGTCATGTGCTGACCCAGGCGATCTACACCTTCAGGCAAGGCAGGATCATTGATCGCAGCCATGAAGCCCAGCAATACAGAGCATCCGGGCTGAATTTGGTGATTGCCGCCATCGTCTACTGGAACTCGACCTACATGGCCGAGGCGGTCGAGCACCTCCGCAGCCTCGGCGAAGCGGTAGCGCCTGAACTCTTAGCACACACCTCGCCGATCGGGTGGGAGCACATCGCATTCTCCGGCGACTTCCTGTGGGACCGCGCAGCCGCCGCGACCGGTCGCAAGCCGCTCATCCTGCCCGGCAGCATCAGAGCAGCGTAGATGTTCGACGTTCGTTCTCACTTGGCGTTGTTTAGCGTACCATCAACGCTCTGTCCTCTTTTTGGCGTGCCTTCCACAGTCCGGCACTCAATTCATGCTCAGCGGAAGCAGGGAGTTGCCGCGTGCAATGACGAGTTGCACCCGCCCTTTCGCTGCCGAGAGCAGTTGATTGAGCGCCGCTGCTGACCGCACGGGTTCATTGTTCAGTCCCACCACGAGGTCGCCAGCCTGTAGACCCCGCGAAGCCGCAGGTGAATTGGGTGCCACGTTTGTGACCAATGCGCCCGCAAGCCCTTGCGGGAACGGATCACCGGCGCGCAGATCGCGGAACGTTGCTCCAAGGGCGGTGAGGCTTCCGCCCGCTCCGGTCACGGCCACAGCAATCGGCTCGGGCGCCGCAGCGACCACGCTTGTGCGGCGCACCTGACCGGCGCGCATGTATACGATTTGCAGGCTTTCGCCGGGCCGGG
>NZ_LSJS01000009.1 GCF_001557325.1 Erythrobacter donghaensis | reverse complement strand
GCGGCCCCAGCCGCAATGGTTCGTCGCTCAGACGGAGGTTACCGTGCCATGGCCATCCCCTGGACCGCAGCAAGAGCGACCAAACGCCGGCAGGTCTCCTGGCTCGCGGGTCATAGCTTGATGCACGGCCTTCCCAGGCCACGCTGGATTCAACGTGAGGCCCAGTGGCTGCTTCCGCCCGAAGGGGGAAGCGATGTGCATCGCGCTCGCCGCTTACAGTTGCAGGGAC
>NZ_LSJS01000090.1 GCF_001557325.1 Erythrobacter donghaensis | reverse complement strand
CTAAAGAGCGCTCGCTACCTACCCGCGCAAGGCGGCCCCCGCCGGATGGATACCAAATGGCATGTCGCCCAGACAAATGATCGCAGCACGCGTATCTTGCGGCAGCGCGGAGATCCCAGCGATCAATGAATGGGCCATTCCCCGACGGGCGTCGGAAGCTCGGGTCTGGCATAGTTCGCGCTTCCCAAGGATATCCCTGAGTTCAGCGGCATCCGCGTCCGTTACGATATGAGGCGGCGGTAAACCCGCCTGTTCGATTGTATCGACGATATGCGCCAGCACTGGCCGTCCGCCCAGATTGGTCCGGAGCTTGTCGAAGCCCATCCGGCTCGAACGGCCGGCGGCCAGCACTATCGGTCGCACGCACATGTGCATTCGTCTTTAGTAATTGCCGGAGAGCACGTCATGCGCCCAGCGGTTGGATAGGTTCGTATAGGGGTGCGCTACCCTTTCCGATCATACTCCCGTCCCATTCCCGCACAGCCATCTCCAATCCTCCCCACCATTTCCGCGACTGGCGGTTCATGTGTTCAGATGGCGTTAGTGGATATTTGCACCATCGTCGATCATGCCGCCCGTCGGCTGGATGGTAAGGAGTGTTATCAAAGCAAAGATGACGCAGGCCAGGCCGAGAAGGGCAAAGTACCACCAGATACCATTGGCCAGTAAAGAGAAGTAAATTGCGGGTACGAAGAACGCGGCGGCAGAGCCGCTCTGGACGACAACACCGTTAGCCAGGCCAACAATAGCGGTGTTCTTGAGAACGCGTGGAATCATGATCATGACCACCGCCACCATCGTACCAGGCGTGGCGAAACCCCAGACCATCAAGCTCACAATCGTTAAGGTTACGCTCGATTGAGGCAGGAAAAGAGAGATGCTCGCCATACAGGCTAAGACGGATATGGTTGCGGCAACGAGCTTGAACGAGTGACCGCGGGAGAGAAGAAAGCCGGTCAATATCCCTCCGCAGATACTGGCGATATTCGAGATCGCTACGGCAGCAGATCCCATGGATACGGAAACACCAAGAGTCTTGGCCATGTATTGAGGCATGACGATATTGACGCCAAAACCAGCGATGGTGAGTATCGCGAATGCGGCCGCCAACCGGAGTACGCCCGATTCTCCGATCACCGCCCGCAAGGCGTCGTCGTTGCCAGCGGTTCCGCGGGACGTCTGTCCAGGCACCGGGAGCAAGCCGACGGAAAGGGCAAGGCCGGCTGCCGCCGCACCATGAATGACGAATGGCAGACGCCAGTGTTCGGTTGCGGAGAATGGAGCGGCAAGGAGCAGACCGGCGCTTATGCCTGCGGCGAAATAGGTCGACCAGAGCGCCATGGCCCCGGTTTGCCGTTTTCCCGATGTAGTCATGATGAGGAGCGAAGGAGCGGCAGCGGTGATCGCTACAAAGCCGATACCTTCGATCAGACGTGCCGCTTCGATCAGGCCCAAGCTGTCGCTTATGTAGCAAATGGCGTTTGCGATCACGATGAGCACACATGCGCCAGCGAGCATGGGCCGAGCACCGTACCTATCGACTGCTGACCCGCCCAGGGTTGAGCCGAGTGTGGGAGCAATGAACAGGAGACCGATAATCCAGCCGATCTCCTGCGGAGAAGAGCCGAGCGCCTTGCCCATATCCGCTGCGATCGGCGCCATCTTGCCGGCGGACGCTATGGCAAGCAGACCGTAACAATAGACAAGAAAGATTGAGCCCCAGCCTGCGCTTTCGGCTTTCGATGTCGTGACGGTCATAAGGTATCCCCCTCTATGCCCGCCCTCCGTCTGCGTGAACTCAACTGCGGAACCGCCGCAGCCTGGTTCAGACTGGTTGGCGGCTATCGATCTCCATGCCAATGAAGCGCATGCCCCCGTTTCGACGGTGACAGCATCCATGCTTTAATCATGCCAGTAGAGTCTGGCCGGGTTGTCCACGAGCAGGCGATGTTGCAACTCAGGCGTCGGTGCGATGCGGGGGATCATATCGACCAGCGCGCCATCGTCCGAAATTGCATCTTGCATGTTCGGGTGCGGCCAGTCGGTGCCCCACAGGACGCGATCCGGATAGTCTTCGACAAGGGGGCGCACGGCCTGTGCGAAAGCATCCCATGGCGGGCCGCTGCCATCGAGGCGGTCGGGACAGGTCACCTTGGTCCAGATATCGTCGCGGCTGTCGAGGAGTGCCCGGAAGACACGCATATCCGGTCCATCCGGTCCTTGCGTGACATCGGGCCGCCCCATATGGTCGACGACGATCAGCGTAGGGATGGCGTCGAGGAACGAACGGAGTTCTTCCAGGATATCCGCCTCGAAATAGACGACGACATGCCAGCCGAGGCCCTGGATGCGACGGGCGACCTCAAGGAATTTGTCCTTGGGCGCATCGTCGACCAACCGTTTCAGGAAGTTGAACCGCACGCCGCGAATGCCGCCTTGGTGCAGGTTTTCAAGTTCGGCATCGCTGATGGCTGGATCGACAACCGCTACCCCGCGCGCGCGTCCATCGGATTTTGCGATTGCATCCAGCGTCGCACTGTTGTCCGTGCCGTGGCAACTGGCCTGCACGATGACGTTGCGGGAGAAACCGAGCCTGTCGCGCAACGCGAACAACATGTCCGGCCCGGCATCTTCGGGAAGATATTTGGCCTTCGCGCTGAAGGGGAACTGCGCCATCGGTCCGAAGACATGGCAGTGCGCATCGACCGCGCCGGCGGGTGGTACAAACCGCGGGCGTGAGGGATCGGCGTGCCAGCTTACGATACGACTCATGCGAAAATCTCTCCATCCATAAGCTTGCGCGCGGTACGCAAGATGGCGGCGCTGGTGACCTGGCCGTCTGCATCCGTCTCCATGACGCAGCTCATCTCGCCGGTAGGATGCTCCACCGACAGGGTCTTGCGGGCACCGCCTGGGATTGACGCGACCTGCGCGGCGGGCGATCCCTCGATCAAGCAGGCGGTGGCGACGCTGACCGCGCCGAGAACACCGATCGAGGCATGTGCGCGGTGGGGGATGAAGCTGCGTACCGTGACGGCGCCTCCGTCGCGCGGTGGTGCAACCAGCATCATCTTGGGTACGGATTTCTCGCGCACGTCGCCGAGGTTCATTCGTTCGCCGACGGCAAGGCGGATCGCCTCGATCCGTGCCTTGAGATCGCTGGCGCCGTCCAGCTCGTCACGACTCTCGTAGCCGGCCGCACCGACGTCTTCGGCCTTCATCACGACGCAGGGCATGCCGTTGTCGATCAACGTGACCGGCACGCCGTTCACGATGTCACAGGCATTTCCGGTAGGCAGCAGCGCGCCGCAGGATGAGCCTGCCGTTTCGCGGAACTCTAGCGGGATCGGAGCCGCCGTGCCCGGTACGCCGTCGATCCTTGCCGCCCCGTCATAGCGCACGCGCCCTGACGGTGTTTCGATTGTCGCCACGGCAATCTGGCCGGTGTTCATCATGTAGATGGTGACACGCGTCTCGCTGTCCTGTGCCGGCACCAATCCGCGTTCGATCGCGAACGGACCGACGCCGGCCAGGATATTGCCGCAATTTTGTGCATCGGTAACGATAGGCTTGTCGACGAATACCTGAAGAAACAGATAGTCGACATCGATGCCGGGACGCTCGGATTTCGAGATCACGGCCACCTTGCTTGTCAAGGGATCCGACCCGCCCATCCCGTCGATCTGGCGGGGATCGGGCGATCCCATCGCGCGGAGCAGGAAGGCGTCGCGTGCCGCGATATCGGCAGGGAGGTCATCTTTGAGGAAATAGCCCCCTTTGGATGTGCCGCCACGCATCCACATGACGCGGGTGGGGTCAGACATATTTCAGGCCCATTTCGGCGAGGCGGCCACGCATATCGTAAATGTCGAGGCCGAGTTCCCCGGCAGCGAGCCGTTGACGCTTCGTTTCCTCATTGGCTTCGCGTGCCTGGGCCTTTGCCAACACGTCGGCGGCGCGTTCGCGCTCGACCACACAGACCCCATCGTCATCTGCAATGATCACGTCACCGGGACGGATCACGGCGTCTGCGCAAACGACGGGGACATTGACCGATCCCAGCGTCGCCTTCACCGTACCCTGTGCGAAGATGGCCTTCGACCAGACAGGAAAGCCCATGGCCGTCAGATCGCGCACGTCACGTACCCCCGCATCGATTACCAGCCCCCGGCAACCCCGTGCCATCGCCGAGGTGGCGAGAAGGTCTCCGAAATAGCCGTCTTCGCAAGGCGAGGTGGGGGCGAGCACGAGAATGTCGCCGGGCTGCAGCTGCTCGATGGCGACATGCACCATCCAGTTGTCCCCGGGAGGCGCGGAGATGGTGACCGCCGAGCCCGCGATACGGGCGCCTGCATAGATCGGGCGCATGCGGGAGGCGAGCAGCCCTGTGCGGCCTTGCGCTTCATGGACCGTCGCAACGCCGCAAGAGGCGAGGGCGTCGATTACCGGCGCTTCCGCTCGCTCGATAGATTGGACGACTAAACCCGACACAACGCTCTCCTTGGCAACGATAACTGGGAGAATGCGCGCCGTTCCGTCCTTGCAGCAAATCCGTTCTTTGCCCGATGAATAAGAATTTGCTAATCGTGCAGCATGGAACGGCTGGACGTGAATCTGCGGCATCTGCGCGCCTTTCTGGCGATCATGGAAAGTGGAAGCGTGACGGCAGCCGCGCGTGAGGTTCACCTTACCCAGCCTGCAGTGACGCAGGGAATCGCCAAGCTGGAGTTGCGGTTCGGGGTGCCGCTTTTCGAACGGCAGCCGCGCCGCATGATCCCCACGGATGAGGCACGAATCCTGGCGCCGCGCGCTACCGCGATCATTCGGCTTCTGGGGCAAACGCGCGCGACGGCGGCGCAGGTTTCCGCTTTTCTCGGCTTATCGCGAGCGGGAAGTTATGCAAATGCTGCGACGGCCATGGGTCTGAGCGAAGCATCGCTGCATCGGGCGGTGAGCGACCTTTCGCTCGCTTTGGGACAGGATCTTGTGAGGCGGCGCGGCAAGGGTGTTGTCCTGACGGCGCGCGGCTTGGCGATGGCGCGCAATTTCCGGCTCGCGCTTGCCGAGCTTCGATCGGCGGATATTGAGCTGGCCGCATTGCGAGGCCACGAAAGAGGGCGCATCACGATCGGAGCGATGCCGCTTTCGCGTGCGCGCCTGTTACCGAGCGCCGTCGCAGCGTTTCATCGCGCGAAGCCGGATATCGATATCGTCATCATGGAGGGCTCCTATGCCGAGCTGACGGGGCCGCTGCGTGACGGCGATATCGATATGATGGTCGGTGCGGCGAGGACAAATATATCGGCAGATATGGCACAGAGAGAACTTTTCGACGATCCGCTCATCATTCTTGCCGGCGCGCACCACCCGCTGGCGCAGGCCCGCCGGCCCCCGACGATTGCGGCGCTCGCGCGGTATCCATGGATCGTGGCCGCGGCTGGTACGCCGTTAAGGGCGCATTGGCAGTCGATGTTCGAGGAGGTCGGCGTTACGCCACCACGCGTGCCGATGGAATGCGGCTCAGTCATGATCGTCCGGCAAATTCTTGTCGAAAGCGATTTCCTCACTCTGCTGTCGCCCGATCAGGTCAGTGTGGAACTGGAGGCGGGGTGGCTCGTGAGAATTGCAGGCCCGGTGCGTCCGATGTCGCGCACCATCGGTTTGACCGTCCGATCGGATTGGCGGCCTACGCCGGCACAGGCTGCTCTGATCGAGGTTATCGAGGAACAGGCCGCAGTGCTGCGCGACGAACACACTTCGTAATTTCTAATGCATTAGGTGCCAATCCGATTGGCGGTGCGTGGACGGTTGCCGCTAATCTCGGCAAATGGATCAGATTGCTGTCGCTTTGATTGGTTTCGGAGAAGCGGGCCGCAGCTTTGCGGAAGCAGGGTCCTGGTCGACTTCGGCGCGTGTCTTCGACGTTTTGACCGATGATCCGGCCAGCGCCGACCGCAAGCGTCGTGAGTATCTGGCAGCTGGCGTTGCGGGAAGCGACACGCTTGCCGATGCGGTGAGCCGCTCGCCGCTGGTGCTTTCGCTGGTGACGGCAGATCAAGCCGTCGTGGCCGCGCGCGCCGCCGCCTCGCTGGTCGCTCCTGCTGCGATGTTCTGTGACATGAACAGCGTGGCGCCTGAAACCAAGCGCATCGCCGCACAAACGATTGAAGCTGCCGGCGGGTGGTATGTGGACGTGGCGGTCATGGCGCCGGTCAATCCCGCCAAGCTCTCCGTACCGCTGTTGCTGAGCGGCGTCAGAGGGAGCGACGCGGCGGCGGCACTGGAGCGGTTGGGTTTCACGAATATCCGGGTAGTGGGCGACAAGGTCGGTCAGGCCTCGGCGATCAAGATGATCCGTTCGGTGATGGTGAAAGGTATCGAAGCCCTCACCGCAGAATGCGTGCTCGCGGCGGAAAGGGCAGGGGTCACGGCTGAAGTGCTCGGCTCGCTCGGCCCCGAATGGGATGCCAAGGCGGACTATAATCTCGACCGGATGATGGTTCATGGCCTGCGCCGCGCCGCCGAGATGGAAGAAGTTGCGCTCACGCTCGAAGGGTTGGGGGCAGCAAGCGGGATGACTCGCGAGGCTGTCGCGCTGCATCGCCGTCTGGGTCGATTGGGGGTCACACCTCCGCCGGAAGGGCTTTCCGCGAAAATCGAGAAAATCACCGATCTGGAATCCAAACTAGTGGGGAGGGTTGACGCCGCATGAGTCTGATTATCGACTGCCATGGTCATTATACCGTGCTGCCCAAGGGGCACGATGCCTGGCGAGAGGAGCAGAAGGCGGCTTTCAAAGCGGGCGTGCCTGCGCCGGCCTATCCGGAGATTTCCGACGATGAAATCCGTGACACCATCGAATCCAACCAGCTTCGCCTGATCAAAGAGCGTGGCGCCGACCTCACGATCTTCTCTCCCCGGGCGTCTGCGATGGCCCCGCATGTCGGTGATGCCGGTGTCGCGAAGGAATGGGCGATCCGCTGCAACGACCTGATCTCGCGCGTGGTCGGCCTTTATCCGGAAACTTTCGTTGGCGTGTGCATGCTGCCGCAATCGCCCGCAGCCGACATGGTGAACAGCATCGCGGAACTGGAACGCTGCGTCGATATGGGATTTATCGGGTGCAATCTGAACCCCGACCCGGGCGGCGGCCATTTCCAGCATCCGCCGCTGACAGACCGTTACTGGTATCCCTTTTACGAGAAGATGGTGGAGCTGGACGTTCCGGCGATGATCCACGTGTCGGGCAGCTGCAATCCCGCGATGCATGCCACGGGCGGATACTACATCGCGGCCGACACGATCGCCTTCATGCAGTTGCTCGAGGGAGATCTGTTCAAGGATTTCCCCACCTTGCGCTTCATCATCCCGCATGGCGGCGGTGCCGTCCCCTATCATTGGGGGCGTTACCGGGGCCTGGCCGACATGCTGAAGAAGCCGGCCCTCGATGCGCATCTGATGAACAACATCTTCTTCGACACCTGCGTCTATCACCAGCCAGGCGTCGACCTGTTGGCCGATGTGATCGACAACAAGAATATCCTGTTCGGTTCGGAAATGGTCGGTGCGGTGCGCGGCATCGATCCTACCACCGGCCATTATTTCGACGATACCAAGCGTTATGTGGACGCGCTCGTGATCAGCGACGCGGAGCGTCATGCGATCTTCGAAGGGAACGCCCGCCGGGTTTTTCCGCGGCTCGATTCCCGATTGAAGGAGAGAGGGCTGTGAGCTTCGTTTCGAAAGCCTTCGTTTCGACTGCTTCCGGTGACAAATATGTCCAGCAGCTCATCAAGCATTGGAGCCACCGGTTCGAGACGTCCTATGCCGATGGAGAAGGCCTAGTCCCCTTTTCTGACGTGGCTTCAGCGAGCTTTACCAGCGATCCGGAGGGTATCCGTATCGTCCTGCGCACATCAGGCGCGGAAGAGGCTGAAACCCTGCGGGGGGTAATCGAGAGCCATCTCGACAGGTTCGCCTTTCGGGAAGCCCCTTTGTCTTATACCTGGGAGGATGGGCGGTGACTGGTCGAACAAGGGATATTCACGCCTATTTGGCCGAGTTCGACGATATCCCCGGCACGCGGGTCTATACGGCAAAACGTGCCCGGCAGGGCTATTGGATGAACCAGTTCGCGATGAGCCTGATGAAAGCCGAAAACCGTGAGCGCTGGAAAGCCGATGAGCGTGCCTATATCGATGAATGGCCGATGACCGAGGATCAGAAGCAGGCCGTTCTGGATCGGGACTATAATCGCTGCCTCGATCTCGGCGGCAATATCTATTTTCTGGCCAAGGTCTTCTCGACGGATGGGCTCAGCTTCCTACAGGCCGTCGGCACGATGACCGGCATGAGCCCCCAGGACTATCAGGCGATGATGATTGCCGGCGGCCGCTCGCCTGAAGGCGTCCGCTCGATTCGGGAGAAAAGGTGATGGCCCGCATTTCCGCCGGCGTCGCGACAAGCCATATTCCCGCGATCGGCGCCACGATCGACAACGGCAAGACGGGCGAGCCTTATTGGGCGCCGGTATTTGCCGGCTATGACTGGTCGAAGCAATGGATCGCCGAAGAAAAGCCCGACGTAGTCATCATTGTCTACAATGACCATGCGTCGGCTTTCGACATGCGGATAATCCCCACTTTCGCGATCGGCTGCGCCGATCGCTACGGTATTTGTGATGAAGGCTGGGGACCGCGGCCGGTGCCGGAGGTGATCGGGCATGCAGACCTTGCTTGGCACATTGCGCAAAGCCTGATCCTGGACGAGTTCGACATGACCATCATCAACGAGATGGACGTCGACCACGGCTTGACCGTTCCGCTCAGTCTCATGTTCGGTCAGCCCGAGGCCTGGCCGGTAAAGGTCATTCCGATTGCCGTGAATGTGGTCACATATCCGCCGCCATCGGGCAACCGGTGCTGGCAATTGGGCGAGGCGATCGCGCGGGCAGTGGCGAGCTTCCCCGAAGATCTCAACGTGCAGGTCTGGGGTACGGGTGGTATGAGCCACCAGTTGCAGGGGCCTCGAGCGGGCCTGATCAATGCGGAATGGGACAACCGCTTCCTCGATTTGATGAGCACAAATGACGGGGAGACGCTTCGTACCATTCCCCATATCGAATATCTGCGCGAGACGGGCTCCGAAGGCATCGAAATGGTGATGTGGCTCATCATGCGCGGGGCGCTGGGCCGCATGGTCAAGCCATTGCATCGGCACTATCACGTCCCGGCGTCCAATACCGCGGTCGGACATCTCATATTGAGGCCGGCTGAGAGTTCGTCATCGGAGGTCTAGTGGACTTCGAAGACCTCAAGGCCAGAGTGATCGAACTGCGTGAGACGCAACAATCGATCGCCTCGGTTGTCCAGGACCAACCGCCTGACTGGCGGAAGGAAGTGGTTCGTTTGAGGCTCGAATTGTCGCGCAAGCTGGGCTTTGTCAGCAATTCTACGAATGACTGGCAAGCGCACGCGAGTGCTTCGGCTGCCTGGTCGCGGTTTCGCAAAAACCTGTCGGTCTTGCGCGCCGCGCTGGCTGAGCATCAAGCTCGCTGGCCGGCGGTGGCGCTAGACGAGAGAGCGACTGATTTTCAGGCGTCTACTCGACGCATACGCAAGGCCTTTGATGACCTCGAGCAGGGGCTCGCTGAACTGCAACTGGCTGCTTCGCGAAGCAACCCAACATAAGGAAATGTCACATATGCGGATTGCACTGGCTGGTGCGGGCGCCTTTGGCGAGAAGCACCTGGATGGCCTCAAGAACATCGATGGCGTGACCGTCACTTCGCTGGTCGGCCGCGAGCTGGAGCCGACCCGGGCGATAGCCGAGAAATACGGTGTCGGCCACGTCACTACAGAACTCGATGAAACGCTTGCCCGCGACGACGTCGATGCGGTCATTCTATGCACGCCTACGCAGATGCACGCTAAGCAAGCTATTGCCTGCATGGAGGCAGGCAAGCATGTCGAGGTAGAGATTCCGCTGGCGGACAGCTGGGCAGACGCGCAAGCGGTCCTGGCCAAGCAGAAGGAAACGGGTCTGGTCTGCATGGTGGGCCACACCCGTCGGTTCAATCCGTCGCACCAATATGTGCACAACAAGATCCGGGCCGGAGAACTGAACGTCCAGCAGATGGACGTCCAGACCTATTTTTTTCGCCGCAAGAACATCAACGCGAAGGGTGAGCCGCGTAGCTGGACGGACCATCTGCTGTGGCATCATGCCGCGCATACGGTGGACCTTTTCGCCTATCAGGCCGGAAAGATCGTCGAGGCACATGCGCTGCAGGGGCCAATCCATGCGGAACTTGGGATCGCGATGGATATGTCGATCCAATTGAAGAGCGAAACCGGCGCTATCTGCACCCTTTCGCTGTCGTTCAATAATGACGGACCGCTCGGCACTTATTTCCGGTATATCTGCGATAACGGCACCTACATCGCGCGCTACGACGACCTGGTGAACGGCAAGGAGGAGCCGATCGACGTTTCCCAGGTGGATGTGTCGATGAACGGCATCGAGTTACAGGATCGTGAGTTCGTCGCGGCCATCCGCGAGGGTCGCGAGCCCAATTCCTCAGTCGCCGGCGTATTCGATTGCTATCGCGTGCTTGGCGAACTGGAAGCGCAGCTTGTCCGCTGATCCCTTCGCGCTACCACAGGCAGGAAGAGCATAGTATGACCGCGACCCTTCCAAAGCGCGCTTTAGGCCCGTTTTCCGTGTCAGCAATTGGTCTTGGCTGCATGAACCTTTCGCATGGGTATCAGCCGCGTCCCGAGGCTGAAGCAGCTGAACGGCTACTGTTACATGCGTTGGATAGAGGCGTCACGTTCTTCGATACGGCTGCTCTCTACGGGTTCGGAGCAAATGAGACGCTGATCGGGCGTGCCTTGGGACATCGCCGCAAGGATTTCGTCCTTGCCAGCAAATGCGCGCTTGGCGAGATCAATGGAAAACGCGGTCTCGACGGTTCGGCGGCGGCGATCACGCAGACATTGGATGAAGCATTGATACGATTGAGGACCGATGTCATCGACCTCTACTATCTTCACCGCCTCGATCCGAAGGTACCGATGGAAGAGTCGGTCGGCGCCCTGTCGCGGGCAGTGGAGGCAGGAAAAATTCGCACGATCGGTTTGTCGGAAGTATCGGCAGAAACGATCCGCGCGGTACATGCGATCCATCCGGTGACAGCTGTCCAGACCGAATATTCGCCCTGGACGCGCAATGTGGAACTTGCCGTACTCGATTGCTGCGAGGAGCTCGGGATTGGCTTTATCGCCTTCTCGCCTCTGGCTCGCGGCTTGTTGGCGGGAAGTGTGGGTACGGCAGGTTTCCAGCAAGGCGACCTGAGAGCCGCGATGCCGCGGTTCCAGGAACCTCATTTGACGCGGAACCTCGGGCTTTATGATCAGATGGCTGGGTTGGCCCGGGCTGCAGATTGCACTCCGGCGCAGCTCTGCCTCGCCTGGCTGCTTTCAAAGCGCGACTTCGTCGTTCCGATCCCCGGGACCACGAACATTGATCATCTCGATGAAATTCTGGATACCCTGTCGTTGACCATCTCCGAGGTCGTGTTTGACCAAGTGGACGCCCTTTTCGCTTTTGGCGCCGTTTCGGGACCTCGTTATTCAAAGGAAGCCCAATCGCAAATTGGTACCGAGATTTGGGAGGGTGAGCCGCTTGCCAGCTAGACTGTTCAGGTGAAACGGGTCGTTCGGGACCGGCGACGCAGGGTCGCGGCCGCAGTTCGCCGGCCGGCCGGTGCCCCGCCCGGTCCGAGGAAGGCTCAGCTTCGGCGCGTCGAAATTCTGGAAGCGGCGAGGCGATTGTTTGTTGAGCGAGGCTATGACGCGACGACGATGGATGACGTTTGCGTTGAAACTGGCCTCGCTAAGGGCACACTTTACCATTATTTTTCAAGTAAGACCGAATTGCGTGCGGCACTTCGGGACAACTTCTGCAACATGATATTGAACCGTGTCAAAAGCAGGATCAGTCTTTGCGAATCCGACGATTTTTTCACGCGGATCGATCTTCTGGTCGAGACGGCGGTGGAAAGTTATCTGGACACGCCCGAGTTGCGGGATGTGATCTTCTTCAGTGGGGATACGCCGCTCAGATCCGTGGCCGTGAACGACGGGCTTGTGGGCTATATCAGCGATCTGCTTTCACAAGGAACGCTGGAGGGCGCATGGTGTGTGGATGATCCCCACGCGCTATCAACGCTGATCTATTATAGCATCCATGCGATCGCAGACGATGCCTTGATGAGCGGTGCGCGACGCCCTCGAAGCGCGGTGCGTGTCTCGAAACTGGTCGCTATCACGCCGGACTAACGCTTCTCATCTGGTTTCGCGCAATCAAGATTCCGCGAGTATCGTCGGGCGTTTACATGCATCAGCTATCAGAATGGATGGCTTCTCATCAAATGAGAGTGTCCATACCGCGAAGGCATCCATCGGCCGGATTTGTTAGGGAATGCCAAACTGGATTTCAGGGAAATAGCAAACGTGAATCTTAGCCTTGCGGAGCCAAAACTGCTCCGGGCGCAAGCTTTTGTCGATGGCGCATGGATCGACGGCGAAGCGCGAATCGACGTCTTGAATCCGGCAGACAGCTCCTTGGTCGGCTCGGTCCCGGATCTCGGGTATCGCGAGGCCGAAGGTGCCGTCGACGCGGCCTATCGTGCCTTGACCGATTGGCGAAAAGCTACAGGCAAGCAGCGGGCCGCGATTTTGCGGCGCTGGTATGATCTGGTGCTCGTCCATACGGATGATCTGGCGCGCCTTCTGACGGCCGAGCAAGGCAAACCGTTGCACGAGGCCAAGGCCGAGGTGGTGTATGCGGCATCGTTCATCGAATGGTTCGCGGAGGAGGCGAAGCGTGTGAACGGAGATGTCTTAGCACCTCATGCGGCCGACCACCGTCTCCTGGTGCGACGCGAACCCGTGGGTGTGGTAGGCGCTGTAACACCCTGGAATTTTCCGCTCGCCATGATCACCCGAAAGGCAGCGCCAGCTCTGGCTGCCGGCTGTACCATGGTGCTGAAGCCGTCGGAATTGACGCCGCTTTCAGCGCTCGCTTTGGCGTGGCTGGCCGACCAGGCCGGAGTGCCGGCGGGAGTTTTCAATATCGTGACCGGTCAGCCCGCGCCGATCGGCGATGTGCTGACGGCTGACAAGCGCGTTCGCAAGTTCACCTTCACTGGTTCGACAGGCGTTGGCAAGATGCTCGCCGCCCGTTGTATGAGCACCGTGAAGAAGGTTTCCCTCGAATTGGGTGGAAACGCGCCGTTCATTGTCTTTGATGATGCGAAACTCGACGATGCGGTTGAAGGCGCAATAGCATCAAAGTTCCGGAATTCAGGTCAGACCTGCGTCTGCACAAATCGCATTCTGGTCCAATCCGGCGTTTATGAAGCCTTTTCCCGGCAGCTGGCGGCACGTGTTCGCGCGCTTGCCGTCGGGCCGGGTCTTTCGACCGGCGCGGATCAGGGGCCATTGATCGATGAACGTGCCGTTGCAAAGGTCGAAAGCCATATCGAAGACGGCGTCAAACATGGTGCCAGGATATTGACCGGAGGGCGACGAGTGCCCGGGGCAGGCCATTTCTTCGAGCCGACCGTTCTCGTAGATGTTTCGCCGGATGCTCTCCTATGTCGGGAGGAAACCTTTGGCCCCCTTGCCGGCCTCGTCCGTTTCCAGACAGAGGATGAGGCGATCAATTTGGCGAATGCCACGGACAGCGGCTTGGCGGCTTATGTATACACGCAATCCCTTGAGCGCAGTTGGAAGGTGAGTGAGGCTCTTGAATATGGGATGGTTGGGCTCAACACCGGCCTGATTTCGACGGAGGTCGCGCCTTTCGGTGGGGTGAAGGAATCCGGTCTCGGGCGGGAAGGATCACGATATGGGATCGATGAGTATCTCAATTTGAAATTCGTCTGTCATCAGATCGGTTAGGACGCATCCGATTCCAAGCGTTTCTTTAGAACTGGATTGTCAAAGAGAAACGGCAAAAAACGAACGCGCTGGCTGTTGATGACAGGCCGTTACTACGGTAGCTGAATCGACCGCGCGATTAAGCTCGTGCGACAGTCGAACAACGTAGTGCGTACGAGCTTATCATGGCGAAGAAGACCGACATTATCAACGAATATGAAGCAGCGGCTGTCGCCTTACGCCACCTATATAGCGTCTGTTCGGCAATCCCGATCTGACGACAGGCCTCGTCGGTGGTCCCGCCTCGCCCGACAATCACATCAACCTCACGCAGCTTCGCGATGATCTGTTCCGGCGTAAATCGCTGACGTCCCATATATTTCTCCATTCCTTTCGCCCGCTCGGGCTCTCTTCAGAAATGGACCAATTTTCTCAAGGCAGACCAATTTTATGAAAATCAATCGACCAGCCGCGCAAAAAGTAACGGCCATACTGCGTCGGCGAACAAAAGATCATGGAGGCGCTCAACCGCCAGTGACGTTCATATGGCGTTCGACAGCCGGCTGTGATCGCGCAATGTCGAACTCGTGGCGGAGTGGCTTGGCGGTCATTACGGCATCCAGCGCCGCGTCGATCGCATCCCGGCCACCAACACGCATCGCATCGCGCAGTTCGATGCGCTGGTCGCGGCCGAGACAACCAAAAATGGTGCCAGTAGCCGATATGCGGATGCGGTTGCAGCCGGCGCAGAAATTGTCGGTGAGGGGCGTAATGAAGCCTATCCGCCGACTGGTTTCGGCAACGTCATAATAGCGCGCCGGTCCGCCGGTTCGGTGGAGCGACGGAATCAGGACATATTCGCGCGCCAGCCGACGTTTCACGAGGTCGAGGGGCAGATAATGATTGGTCCGGTCTTCTTCCACCGCACCCAACGGCATCGTCTCGATCAGCGAGAGATCGAATCCCCGTTCGCCGCACCAGCCAACCATTGTTCCGATTTCATCTTCGTTGAGCGCCTTGAGCGCAACCATGTTGATCTTCACGGCGAGGCCCGCGTCTTGCGCGGCGGCGATCCCGGCCAACACCTGGTCCAGGTCGCCGCGCCGGGTGATCGCCCGGAAGCGCTCGTGGTCGAGGCTGTCGAGGCTGATGTTGAGTCTGCGAATGCCATATCGATGGAGGTCGCGCGCGACTGTGGCGAGCTGGGTAGCGTTGGTTGTCATCGTCAGCTCATCAAGGCCGTTGCCGATGTGTTGGCCGATCGCCTCCACCAACCCGACGATGCCGCGACGGACCAGAGGCTCGCCACCGGTCAGGCGGATGCGTCGCACACCTCGCGCGATCAGGGCATCGGCCAGTTCCGCCAGTTCCTCCAGGGTGAGGAGGTCCTGGCGCGGCAGGAACTCCATGCGCTCGGCCATGCAATAACGGCAGCGCAGGTCGCACCGATCGGTGACGGACAGGCGGACATAAGTGATCGTTCGGCCGAAACGGTCGGTCAGGCTGCGCCAAGGCTTCCCTCTATCGGGAGTTGGAGTGGCCGTGAGGCCTTCCCGTTCAGCCATGGCGCACACGTCCCTCCCTGTTCATGGCCTGTTGCCCCTGATCCAGGGATGATGTGGAGGAGTCATCCTTCGTCAGCAGGCTTCGCAGGCAGCCTATCAAATTCGGCAGCGAGATTGGCTGATATGCGCTCGAGGACCGATCGACAGATTTCAACTTCGCGCGGCTCGATGCCAGCAACAGCGACCTTGTTGATGTCGATCGCGTATTGCATCAGCTCCTTTTCGAGCGCACGGCCATGATCTGTAAGAGTAATCCGCAATTTTCGACGATCATCCTTGTCCTTGGCGCGTTGCACCAGCCCTTGCCGAAGCATGGCGTTTATCATGGCGACCGTCGTATTTTCGGTGACGTTAGTCATGTCGCTCAGATATTTTTGGGTCACCCCGTCCCTGAGCCATAGGACACGAAGATAGTACCAGAAACCGGTTTTGAGTTCGTGCTTGGCCAAATAGGCACTCAAGAGCCGATCGAACCGTCGGTGGCAGCGCCGAACCTGATAGCCCAAACTCAGTTCCGGATCGAGTTTGGGGGCGTGCTTCGACATCTGTTCACTCCTGACGGGTTCAACCGATCCTCCACTCGCACAGACGCCGCACGAACGCATCGCAAAACCGTACCCGGCACCCGAAACCCATATTCCTATGATGGTCCTCGGGATATTAAACGTGTCCCGAGGACCATCATGTGAGCAGTAGACTGGCCTCGTGCAGGATGGTTTCTTAGATGCGGAACTCGGCGAAAGTCTCGGGCGCGAACATCTCTTCTATGGTGAGCTGGCGGGGCGACAGGCCCTGCTCGTGATGGTAACGCGTGAATGTCTCGATGACGTGGCGGTTCTTTTCGATGCCATAGGGCCACCATTCCCTGCCCATCGTAGCAATAGTGTCCTCCACTGCGGCGATCTGCCATGGCAACATCGTTTTCAGCGATGCCGACACCAACAATTGTTCATAGCTCAACCGCTGGGCTTCTACGAATGCCTTGTAAAGCGCCTGAGCAATCCATCGATTCTTCTCATACACGTCTCGCCGGATGGCCACGACATGCATGATCGGGAAGATTCCTGTCTTCGCGAAATAGGCTTTTTCAACGTCCACAAAATTGGGGAAGAGGCGCCGAACCTTGCCCGGCTCCGAATAGAAGGTCGACGGCGCCCGCGCAGTATGCAGCGCATCGATCTCTCCATCCGCCAGCATGCGCTTCAAGGTCTGGGTGGGTCCGATCGGCTCGACCTTGAACTTGTCGGGTAGATTGAGCTTCAGCTTCTCCTCGCGCCCCGGCTCCTCTTCACCACCCGTGACGTAGGTGACCGACGCAGGATCAATGCCATACTCGTCCTGCAGGATGCCGCGGATCCAGACCGGAGCCGTCATCTGATATTCAGGCACGCCGATCCGCTTGCCGACGAGATCCTCGGGCTTTTCGATGCCGCTTTTGGCGGAGACGAAAATGCAGGAGTGGCGGAAGAAGCGCGAAGGAAAGACGGGAATGGCGATGAAGCCAGGATTCTCGCGGCCCAGGGTCACGCAATAGGACGACATCGACAGTTCAGCGACATCGAATTCTCGATTGCGCAGCATGCGGAAGAAGGTTTCCTCGACATCCAGAACCTGAAAGTTGAGGTCGATGCCGTCGGGCCGGACCGCGCCCGTCTGGAGGGCTTCGGTGCGGTCATAGCCCCAACAGGCGAGGGAAAGGCTCAGTCTGGTCATTGTCACGGTTTCTCCGATAGAGTGTCGAGAAGTTGGTTGGGCGCTACGTCCGTATTGCGTCGGCTCGATTCGAGGAGCGCGACGCAACAGGCCATGGTATCAAGTCCCCAGCGCCCGTCATGGATCGGGCGGCGAATGCCTAGGCAACCGCCGACAAACTCGTCGATGACTTCCTTGCGCGGCAGGGCAGGGGGCTCGATCGGCTGGAAATCGCGTTCGGTGTCCCCATAAATTGAGAGCCCCTTGGGCGACAGTTTCAGGTCCGCGCGGTCGCAGCTGACGATGATGAAACCGAAATGCTCATGATGCGGCGCTGGCGTGTCGGCAGCGACAGCCGGGACGCCGTATGTGCGCTTCAGTTTGGCTTCGATTTCATCCTGCGATGATAGCGTCGCAAGCCTCTTACGCGCCTCGCCGTAGCGATCCGGGTCCTTGTCATAGCCAAGCTCCGCTATCCACCCCACCAGTTCGTCGCTGTCATAATGCGCATATCCGCTATAGGTCAGCGACGCTGCAGCACCGGCTTCAAATGTCACCAGCGCCGTATAGGCGCCTTCGCTCGGGCGGCTGCTATCCCAGTTGGCGGCGACGGCGCGAACAGATGAAACGGGCTGCCCGACAAGGCGGCGCACGACATCGATCTGGTGCGCCGCTTGGCTGTAGACGACGCCGCCGCCACGGGCGCTATCCAGTTCTTCCGGACGCCTGGGCCGGAACATGAAATCGGTGAAGTTGAGCGCCGTGACCATCCGCACGGCACCGAACCTGCCTGAGGCAACCAATTGCGCGGCAGCCTGTACGGGTGCATCGAAGCCGTGGCTGGGTCCGACCACGAGCACCTTGCCGGCATCGGCGGCGGCGCGCTCTATACGCGCGCAATCTGCAAGCGTTGTCGCCATCGGCTTTTCGACCAGCACATGCTTTCCAGCCCGCAGAGCGGCGATGGCCTGCTCGGCATGCAACTCATGCGGGGTGGCTATATAAACCGCATCGATAACCGGCGAATACAAGAGCGCGTCGAGCGTATCGAACGCCGGCGCGCCGAATTCGTCCGCGAAGCGTTCCCGAGCTTCGCGGCGCAGGTCGAAAGCCCCGGCAAGCGCTACGCGAGAATCGGCCTTCAGCGCGGGCAGAGTGAGCATGAAACCCCGGCCGAGCCCAATGATTCCTAGTCGCAACGCATTTGCCATTCTTTGCCTGCCGCTCCCTTCAACCCGAAAATCAGGCTTGAAAAAGCCATTACTACGATATAGAAGTAATTTCAAGGGCGCATCCTGAGGGTGATTCGTCTTCGTGCCAAGCCAAAATGAGGAGGGTAGCTAATGACTCCGGAACAAAATGATCTGCTTTGCCGTGTGGAGGGCGAGGCCCCAATGGGGAAGCTGATGCGGCAGCACTGGTTGCCCGCCTGCATGATCGAGGACGTCGCCGAGCCAGACGGCACGCCGTTGCGTGTTCGCTTGCTGGGTGAGAACATGGTCGTGTTCCGCAATACGGAGGGGCGCATCGGTGCGCTCGACGAGCTGTGCCCGCACCGGCGCGCTTCCCTTGCCTTCGGTCGCAACGAGGAATGCGGCCTGCGTTGCCTTTATCATGGCTGGAAATTCGATGTGGACGGCAATGCCGTCGACATGTCTTCCGAGCCGGTCGATGCAAAGCTACGCGGCACGATGAAGACCAAGGCATATCCGGTGGTAGAATCTGCTGGTTTCGTCTGGGTGTGGATGGGTGACCCGGAAAATGTCATCCCTTTCAGCCCGCCGAACTGGTCGGCCGCGCCGGCTGAGAAGATCAGCATCGTGAAAATGCATGGCGGCTGCAACTGGGCGCAGGTTCTCGAAGGGTCGATCGATTCGGCGCACAGTTCGAGCCTGCATTCATCGAACATGCCGACGGCCACCGAAGTAAGCGGCTCGACGGCTACGGACACCGCGTGGCTTCGCCCGTCGGCCGACAAGGCGCCCAAGATTGAAGTGCAGAAAACGCCGTTCGGCTTTCGTTATGCTGCTATCCGCAAGCCGATCATCGATGCGGACAAGCAGGACTATGTACGCATGACTCTGTTCCAGGCTCCGTTCACGGTGCACATCCCGTCCAACGACCAATATCATCTGTCACAGATGCTGGTTCCGATCGACGATGTGAACACCATGTTCTATTGGATCGCCTGGCATCCGACGAAGGGCATCAGTCAGGATGCCTGGCGCAAGTTCTGCGGGGCGGAGATTGGCAAGGACGTCGAGCCCGTTACCTTCAAAAAGCGGCGCAACGCCGAAAACAACTATCTGCAGGACCGGGCCCTGATGAAAGCCGGCGACTTTACCGGCATCTACGGCATTCCCTGTCAGGACATGGCGATGTGGGAATCGATGGGGCCGATCGCCGACCGCAGCGAGGATCTGCTCGGCTCGAGCGACAAGGCGATCTTCACCTTCCGCACCCAGATGTATCGCGCCGCCCAGGCTGTTCAGAAAGGCGAGCCGGCACTGGGTGCTGTAGAACCGCGCGTGCCACTGGCGAAGCTCATGTCGTTCGAGGGCATGGTCCCCAAGGGCGATGACTGGCGGCTGATCAACGTCTCCGAGGAGGAGAGGCGCTTGACCGGCGTCTTCGCCGACAAGGAAGAAGTTGAAGATCTGGCGGACGCGGTTTCCTGATGCGTGAGTCGGATTTGATCGCGGGCCTGGATCAGCAACAACTCGACAACTTCGTCGATTATGTTCTGAGTGAGGATCTGGGGAGCGGAGACGTCACGAGCCGTGTGTCAGTCCCCGCCAGCGCGCGCTTTTCCGCCGTTCTGGCTGCCCGGCAACCGATAGTGGTTGCCGGGCTCCAGCTGGCAGCCGCGTTTTTCGGTAAGCTCGACCCCGAGGTCGCTATCGAATTCCTGGTGCAGGATGGGGACAATGTTGCCGCTGGGCAGCCCCTCATGCGAATTGCGGGAAGCGCGCAGCTCATGCTCGCGGCCGAGAGGTCCGCTCTCAATACGCTCCAGCACCTGACCGGCATCGCGACGGTGACGCGATCTTATGCCGAAGCGATCGCCGGTACGGATTGCGTCCTTCTCGATACGCGCAAGACAATTCCCGGTCTTCGGGCGATCGAGAAATATGCCGCCAAGGTGGGCGGGGCGCGGAATCATCGCATGCGTCTGGATGACGGTATCCTGATCAAGGACAACCACATCGCCGCCGCTGGCAGCATTGTCGAAGCGGTCAAGGCTGCGAAAGCCGCCAATACCGGGCTGGAAGTCCAGGTCGAGGTTGACGGGATCGAACAAATCGAGCCTGCGCTGATGGCGGGGGCGGATCGTCTGCTTTGCGACAACATGTCTCCTGCCAAGCTCAAAGAGGCCGTCGCCCTTGTCGGCGGCCGCGTCCCCATCGAAGCGTCAGGCGGCGTGCGGCTCGATACGATTAGGGAAATCGCGTCGACTGGCGTCGATTTTGTATCAGTCGGGCGCATCACCCAAAGTGCTCCCGCGGCCGATATCGGATTGGACTACGCGCTTTCCCCATGAGCCTTGCGCGCCAAGGCGGCGTGGAGGTTTTTCAGTCGATAGCAGACTGCCAAAAAGCATATTTGGAAATTAGAGGACTAATGGAGATTACCGTTACAACGCGCACTGGCGAGCGCGTGACCGTCACACCGAATGGCGCAACCACGTTACTGGAAGCGATCCGCGACGCAGGCATCGACGAGTTGCTTGCATTGTGCGGAGGGTGTTGCTCCTGCGCAACCTGCCATATCCAGGTCGATGAAGCGTTTCTCGATCGCTTGCCACCCATGAGTACGGATGAGGACGATCTTCTGGACTCGTCCGAGCACCGTTGCTCAAGATCTCGGTTATCCTGTCAGTTGACTATCTCTGATGCTCTGGACGGACTTTGCATCACGATTGCGCCGGAAGATTGAGGGCACTTGAGTTCGCAAAGAGAGCTCAATCAGGCTCTTGCCGTTAACCGACGGCGTGACAAGCAAAGCACGGCTTATGTAATCCTGTAAGGAAGCTATCTATCCCATGAGCGAGCGGTACGATGTTCTTATTGTTGGGGCCGGGCATGGGGGAGCTCAAGCCGCGCTCGCGCTGCGCCAGCATAAATATGCGGGAAGTGTGGCACTGCTGGGAGATGAGCCAGATCCGCCATATGAACGCCCGCCGCTCTCCAAGGAATATTTCTCAGGCGAAAAGAGCTTCGAAAGAATTCTCATTCGACCTCAGGCAATCTGGGCCGAGCGCGATATCGAGTTGCAGCTCCTGCGACGGGTTGTGGCCGT
Source organism: Erythrobacter donghaensis (assembly GCF_001557325.1). Classification (GTDB taxonomy): domain Bacteria; phylum Pseudomonadota; class Alphaproteobacteria; order Sphingomonadales; family Sphingomonadaceae; genus Erythrobacter; species Erythrobacter donghaensis_B. Next base: position 1,921 of record NZ_LSJS01000090.1, on the reverse strand, counting down.
CGATCCGGCGGAGCAAAATGTTGTGCTCTCCGACGGAAGCCGCATTGGCTATGGCAAGCTGATCTGGGCAACTGGCGGTGCGCCTCGTCGCTTGAGCTGTTCGGGAAGCGATCTCATGGGTGTCCACAACGTCCGCACTCGTGCTGACGCTGACCGCATGCTGGCCGAGACGCCGAAAGTGCAGAATGTCGTGGTGATCGGTGGCGGGTATATCGGCCTCGAGGCGGCTGCGGTACTCGCCAAGCTCGGCAAGCAAGTGACGGTGCTGGAAGCGATGGATCGTGTGCTGGCAAGGGTCGCTGGTGAACCGCTTTCTCGTTTTTATGAGGCTGAACATCGGGCGCATGGCGTTGAGATCCATTTGAACGCCAAAATGGATTGCCTGATTGGACATGATGGATGGGTAACGGGTGTCCGGATGTCTGACGGCTCGGTCTTACCCGCAGACATGGTTGTCGTCGGCATCGGGATCGTTCCGGCCGTAGAGCCATTGATCGCGGCGGGTGCGGCAAGCGGGAACGGGGTAGAAGTCGATGAATTCTGTCAGACTTCGTTGCCGAACATTTACGCGATCGGCGATTGCGCGATCCATGCCAACCCCTTTGCTGGCGGTCAGCGGATCCGGTTGGAGTCAGTTCAGAACGCCAATGACCAGGCCATAACGGCCGCCAGGCATATTGCTGGTGACGCCGCGCCGTACCACGCCGTTCCCTGGTTCTGGTCGAACCAATATGATCTCAAGCTCCAGACTATCGGGCTTAGCTTGGGATACGATGAAGTCGTCGTGCGGGGCCAGAGCGCAGCGCGCAGCTTCACGCTCGTATATCTTAGCAAGGGTAAGGTGCTGGCCCTTGACTGCGTCAACTCTGTGAAGGACTATGTTCAGGGTAAGGCACTCGTTATCACGCAGGCCACTCCTGATAAATCTGTACTTGCAAACCCTGAGATTCCTATCAAGTCACTTTTGGTGAGTTGATAGAACTGTTGTTATAATAACAATTCTGATAAATTTCTGAGTATATACAAAATTAACTGAAACTTTCTCTTTACACATGTGAAGGTTTTTCTTGTATTTTCTAGAATCAGTTTGGCAGTACATAGACATAGTTGATATGTATTTTTGATTTCGGGTGGCCGGAATTGCATGTTTTGCGACGAAAAGGCAGGTCGTGCCTGCCCGTACTGATTTGCCGCTTACGATGGATAGCATCATGCACGCCTCCGTCCTTATCATCCTGCATGAGGGTCATAAGATGCTCCAGGTCCACGCAAGCGAGGCGGCTTCCTGGAAGGCACTCCTGGGTTTTGTAGAGCAGCAATGGCAGGCCCGCTTCGGTTCGCTTTTGCCACCTCTGGACGAAACGAAGCGGATTGAGGCGTTTTTCAAGGATGAGGGGGATTACCTGATCGGCAAGGTGGACGTATCGGAAATCCGGCAACAAATCGAAGACCAAGACAGCAACGTTCCCGATGCCGGGGAGCAGGTCCGTATTTGAGTGCCTCATATTGGGCGACAGCATCGGGCTGGGGACCGCACGCGCCATCAACGCGAAATATGCCCCCCAGTGCGATGTGCTAGCGGCCGAGCGTGTGCATGCACATCAGATACTTGGATGGCGTTTCCCAACGAAGAAGTACGGCGCATGCGTCTTTTCGGTCGGATCCAACGACGATGCAAGGTCTGATCTCGCCGCCAGGCTGACGAGTATCCGTATCCGGACCATCTGCCATCGGGTCATTTGGCTTCTTCCTTACAGTCGTCAACATGCCTACATTGTGAACTCGGTCGCTGCGACCTATGCTGATGAGACGATCGATCTGCTGCGCTTTCCGACGCGGGATCGGATACACCCGACGCGCTACGACCGTAAGCGTCCGGCCAGCCACGAGTTGCGCGGTCGGCGCTGGACGGTGAAGGACG
>NZ_LSJS01000089.1 GCF_001557325.1 Erythrobacter donghaensis | reverse complement strand
AAGTCTCCGTATCTCTCCCGCAAGGGGAGAGAAATCTATGACCGCAAAGGGGTCGGTTCCTGAATGGCAGCAATTTTCCGGGAGCGGGGCAAAGCCGCCATCAGCGGCCTGATCTCAGTGGTGACTGCTGTCGACCAGACCCGGTCGCTTGGATCAGTAGCGTTGAACGTCAGTCCTAGCCGAAAGCGGCCAATCGCGTTGGGCGAAGCGAGCCATCGGCAATGCGCCCCATTATCGGTCCTCCGATCCCAGCCGCCCCGCACCCAAGTGGTCATTCATTGATGTCGTGGCTTATTACGCGTATGTCATTGTCGATTGCGAACTGGACGAGCGTTAACATCTGTTCTCAGAAGCCAGGGGCTCCCGACCGGTGGGTTGTTGGAGCCGGTCCGCGATCTGATCAACTTTGCGTTTCGCGACTACATCGCCGAGGCGGCGAGCATGGGGGTTCAGCCATGAAGCCGTTCCGATGGAAGAATTGCTTCGCCGACGTGCAGGCCAGCAAGCACGACATGACCATTGAAGCCTATTTTCAGGACGTGATTGTGCCGGCGCTCGCCACGCTTGAAGCCAAGATCGACGAGCTGGAGAACAGTGACTTGCCCGGTGCGGTCTTCGCAAAGGCCGACATGGAGGAGGTTCGTCTCGAAACGATGCGCGCCTTTGGCCTGTCCATCCAGTCGATCTGGGAGCGTCAGCTACGCAGTTATCTCCTGGGCTGCGCGAAGGATCTTAGACCGGGCGAGCCCTTCGCCACCAAGATCGAGAATGCGAACTGGAAAGAGCTGCAGAAGCTGTTTCGCGGCCTGCGAGGCATTGGCCTCGATGCGTTTCCGAGTTTCGAGGTGCTCGATGCGCTTCAACATCTCGGCAACGCCTGTCGACACGGCGACGGCGATTCCGCAGCCGAGCTGGCGCGGCGTTACCCGGACTTCTGGCCTATCATCCCACCGATGCCGCCGGGCTTCGGAGCATCGCTGCCAAGCCCGCCCCGCGTGGCGCAGATGCGGATTCCGCTGCATTGCCTCCACGAGTTCGTCGCCGCGATCGCGAGATTCTGGCGCGATGCCGAATATATCTACAATGAGAGCATTGAGCGGAAAGACCCTGGGCTCGAGGCTCGCCTCGTGCGCGAACGGGCCGAGCGCGATTGGCTTCCGTCGGCACCGGGGGACAGCAACTGATGGGGGCCAGCCCAGCCTTGATCAGCGCGGTCGAAGCGCTGTGGCGCGTACCGCGCCCCGGACCGAATAACCTCCTGGCCGCTTCCGCCTTCACCGCGGTGAGTGACGTTTGCCGCGCCGACTATGGCGGCGACAAGCCGGTCTTTGCGCTGAGCACGGCCATCCGTTCGCTCGGCGTTCCCTGTTGGCTACCCGCCGGCCATGCCAGCCTGTCGGTCGATCCGCGGAGCGCCGCCAATGCGATCGACCATGCTTTCACGCGACGGGCGATTACACGGCGACATTTGTGCCCGCTCGATCTCGCCGACGATCTTCCGCCGCTTGCCTTCGGTCAGGCCCGGCTTGCCCGATTCAGCGCGGACGAGTTGTCGCAGATGTTCGACGCGGAACGCCTGGCACGCAATTTTCCGACCCAGCCGATTGACGCAAAACGCCTCGCGCAATTCCAATGGCTGGTGATCGAAGAGAGCCTCGCGGTGAACGATGGAGCTGAAGCCCGGGCGGCACCCTTCATGTACATGGCGATGAACCGCGACTTCGGCGAAATCGACCCGCATCTTGGCCGCTTTCCACCGCCGGTGGAGGCGGCGCTATTCTTCCTACTGCTTGCCCCATGGGAGCAATGGTCGACGATGCAGGAGGTCGATTGGCGCGGCTTTCGCGTCCCTTGGATCTACACGCTCAACGATGACCTGTTCGTCCGGCCGTCGCCGCCGCCCAATCCCGACAGCCTCACGCTCGAGCCGTGGATAGTAGAGGATCATTGGGGCGAAGAGGTCGAACTCGAGCGACCGACGGTGCTGCCATTGGATGACGAAGCCAAGGCGGGGTTCGCGTTGTTCACCGATGCCGCGTGGCGGGAGCTTGAGGCGGCCCGATCGACGAACTTGTTCGAAACGCCGATCGCCCATTTTCTGGTTCGCGCCTTTTTGGCCGACGGCATGGATGAAGTGATGGCCCATATGACCGCAATCGAAGCGGCGATGGGGCTAGAGATGGATCACAAGAAATCGATGCGGCCGAAGCCCGATAAGCATAAAGGCCGCTCGGCTACTGACCGCGTTGCCGCCCGGATCGCCGCGCTCCTGAACGATCCAAACGCCGTTCGCGACTATCGCCACCTGTTCGAGCTGCGCAGCACCTTCGTCCATGGGCGCGCAGGCATTCAGAAGGTGTCTACCGCCGAGCGGGTGTTGGCGCGCGGCCTCGCACGCGGTGTCGCGCGCGGACTAGTCGGGGCCGCCGCGTCACCTGTGCGTTCCCGCGAAGAAGCCTTGGCCGACCTGCTCAATCGAGGCGTGCAGTATCTTTGAGGCGGCGGCGATTTCGTCGAACTGACGTGCGAAACGACCTCTAAATTGCGAGGCTCTTCGATCATATTGAGGACATGGACACGCTCGAACCCCTCGAAACCTTCGTGCTCGATGAAGCTGCCATCGCGAGCTTCGTGAAGCTGCAGCGGACCTTCAACGGCTGGAAGCAGGATATGCTCGCCGCCGAGGCCGGCGTGTCGCTGGCGACGGTGTCGCGGGTCGAGCGTGGTCTGAAGGTGCGGCCGGCGCAGCTTCGCAAGCTCGCGCGCGCCTTGGGCAAGCCCGAGGACGAGTTTCTGCGCGTGCGTGTCCGCCCCACTCCTGAGGAGGCCGCCGCCAACTTCGTCGAAATGTTCGCCTGGACCGAGGGCCGCGTGCCCGTCGCGGTCGCGCCGTTAAGGACCGAGCATCAGCTGCGGACGATGCTCGCCACCTTCAGCCTGCTGCTCGATTCCGATCTTGACGACGACGCAGCCGGCGACGTTGCCGAGCTGCGCGAGTGGTTCGGTCTGGCGACCTTCGTCCAGGCCGAGCGCGAGGGCGTGATTGGCCCGAAGCCCGATCGCGATTTCCGCGTGCGTCGGCTGTGGCGCGATGTGCTCGACTGTGTCGAGCGGCTCGAACGCAGCCATGCCGCGGTCGTGCTCACCGGAACCTATGCTGCCGAGCCGCTGATGGGCGGCGAGCCGATCATGATCGCCATCATCGCGATCCGCTCACGCCGCCGCAATCCCGCAGCGAGCACGATCACGACGTTGTGGGCGGACGCCAAGGTCGACGAGCGGCAGATGGTCGCCGACTATTTCGAAGGGCTCGATTGATGGCCGGGACGAGCAAGCCTCTCGATCGCTTCACGGGGGCATTTCTGGAAGAACTGGGGCGCTGGTCGGCCCGGCTGGTGATCGCGGCGGTGATCGCACTCGGGAGCGGCTTTATCGTCCTCCCGAACTGATCAGGCTTTGTCGCCTTCGATTTGCTTCGCGTCCTTCTCGGCCCGGTAGGCTTCGACCCGTCCCTTTGTTGCCGCGTCGATCATCGCCAGCTGTTCGCGCGCGGCGTCGAGGCGAGCCTCGTCCATCGGCTCCGTCATGATGTGCGCGTATCGCTCATCAAGCGCTCCAAGAACGCCATCGAACGAAAAGTCGTTCTGACGGGCGCGGCGAAACACCCATTGCATCATGCGCCAAGAGTCTGCGCCGATCTCCTTTTCGCGATGAAGCCGGTTGAATAGCCACATGATAACGTCGGTGACCTGGATGCCCGGACTGGCTTCGGCGGCCGATATCTCGAAGGTGCTGCCGCCGGCGCGCTGTGCCTTGAACATCTCGCCCATCATCAGCGGCACACGCTCCGGCGACGCATTGGCGTAGAGATCATGCCACCAGCGAAGCGCGGCTTCGAACTCGCTCTGTCGGTCGTGCCGGATTCGCCGGACCGGCCGTCGCCAGGCCTGCGACTGCACCTCCACGCCGTCCATCAGATTGCCGAACCCGACGAGGTTGGGAAGATGGCCTTGGCGAGCGATGCGGCCGTCAGAATGGAAGTAGATTGCTTCCGGGTTTTCCCGAGCCCATTCGATGGCGGGGCCTAAGCGCTCGACGAAGCCCTTATCCTGGACACCAGGTAGGAGCGCCAGAACATCATCGCAAAATTGGATCATGCCGCCGCGGGCGCGATCGGGGTTGGTCTCCATCATCGACGACCAGAAGTCTCGCGCCATGTCCTCGGTTACGATCTCGGCGAACTTGACCGCGAACGTGATCCTGAGCGGGCGCATGAGATAGATGTGCGGCGACGCGGCGCGGTTCTCGCCAGGGTCAAACAGCAGATCGAACATCTTGGTGGCGACGATATACCGCTTCTCGACCCGTGAGACGAAGAAGCGCGGATCAGCGCGCTGCAGTAGCTTATGGAGCGGACGGGCAATCTCCTCAATCCGCGCCACGCCGAGCTTGGCGGCGTGGAGCTGGGTATCGCCGACGGCGCGCGCGAGGTTGGCGATCGGCTTGGTGTAGATGGCGTCGAAATCGGTGCGCGTCATCAGAGCAACCGTCAGGAAGATCGGCTGCGCCTCATCAAAGAGATGGGCACCGGTATTGCCGGATTCGTCTACGAACACATACATCCCGATTCCATATCCGTTTCTCCGAAAGCGAACCAGTGAGGGCGGCCAATCAAGGAGATGATATCGTTGGCCGCATTTAGTACCATGCCAGTGTAGCCTTCGGTGAGCGCCAGGTTTTGGCGATGTTCCTGCCGTTAGACCCGTCGTGCGGCAACGGCAGGATTGTCCCAAACCTGGTCGATGCAGCGGTAAAACTGTGCGCGATCACATAGCAAAGGTGGCGCTCTGGATCGTCGCGGCGCGTCGACAGGGTCGGGGCGAGCCGATCTCTTGCGCCCTTGAACCTCCAAGCGCAGATGGCAACACGTCGGCCAGCGTTCGGGCCATACTGCGGGAGCTTGCTAAACCGCGGCCGTTCACATCCATCGCCTAGCAGACGGCCCATGCCATGCCTCGGTGCAGCAACGATAAGGAAAGGGGGACGGGGGGAGTCGATCCAGCAAAGGAGATCGACATGCCCGTAAGCCCCCTGGATATCGAAAGACGCATCAAGGCCCTGCGCAGTCACGCACGGTAGGAGGTGCGGGGCGCGCCATACGCCATATATGCGCTGCTCGATCCCGGCGATCCCAATCAATTCAGTGAGCCCGGCCCGTTCGACGGGACGCCTTTTTATGTCGGGCAGAGCTGCAAGATCGAAGATCGGATTGCCGCCCACCTACGGTCGTCTCAGCACCTCACGGCAGATTCACGACTGGTGCATCGCCATATTGCCTGGCTGCTCGGCATTGGTCGGCTGCCACGGGTCGCCATTCTCGATACAGCGCAAACCCGCAGCCAGAGCCTGATGGCAGAACTGCGTTGGGGACAGCACATGCTGCGCGCAGGGTTCGAGCTGGCGAACAATAGTTCTGATTTCGCAAAGCTGATGAGCGTTTCCGAACTCGAATTCTGGCTCGATCACAGTCGGGCCCAAATGCTGGCGAGCGACGCGATACGGGAGGATATCGCAATTGTTCACACGTGCACATGTGGGCATGAGGACAGATGGATCGACCCCGCCGAACATGCCCTATTCCGAACGCAGCGACTGCGTCTCACCCGCATTGCTGCAGAAACCCGGAAATGTCCCGGCTGTGGGAACGACTGCGAATGGCGGCTCGATGATTGGAACCTCTTGAAGGCTTTCGGAGCGCGCCCCGGTAATGGGGGCCGTCGCGAAAATCCTAATTAATGCGACAAGCTCCGAGCCGCCTGATCCTGCTCTTGGATCGATGTCGCAAAAGTTGGTTGCAGAATTGAAGAATTTCGCGCCATATCTGCGACATGCTGATTGGCTATGCCCGCGTTTCGACCGATGATCAGGATCTCCGGCTTCAGCGCGGCGAATTGCAGCGCGCTGGCTGCGAGCGCCTGTTCGAGGAAAAGCTGTCTGGTGCCAGGCGTGATCGGCCCGAGCTGCAACGCATGCTCGACCACCTTCGCGCCGACGACGTGGTGGTCATGACCCGGCTTGACCGCCTTGCCCGATCCACTCGCGACCTTCTCGAGATCGCCGAGCGGCTCAACACGATCGGCGCCGGTCTGCGGTCGATAGCCGAACCCTGGGCGGACACCACCTCACCCGCAGGCCGCATGGTGCTGACGGTGTTCGCCGGCATTGCCGAATTCGAGCGCGACCTTATCCGCGAGCGGACATCATCGGGCAGGGCGGCGGCTAAGGAACGCGGCGTCCGGTTCGGCCGACCCGCAAAACTCAGCCCCGATCAGATCGCGCTCGGCCGCCGGCTCATCGAAGAGGGGCGATCGGTGCGTGAAGTGGCGAAAGTCCTCAATTGCCACCATGCGACGCTGTACCGCCAGCTTCGGTAGACGTCTGCAAAGCCTTGGCGATCCACGCCTTCCTGCCCTATGCTTCTCCCATGAACCCCGTAGAAATCGGCGACGCCATAACCGACCTCGCGCAGCAGCCGTTCGACGCTGCCGAGTTCCCGTTCCAGTTCCTCGAAGCCTTCGGCAACAAGAAGACCGCGATCGACCGGCTGCGCAAGGGCAACACCAATCCGGGCGGCCTTGTCGAAGGCGTCACGCTTGCAAACCTTTTGACCACAGAACCGCGCCCGCGCAATCCGATGCTTGCTGATGCGATGAAGCGTGTCGGCGTGGTGGAGCGATCCGGTCGCGGCGTCGACAAGATTTACCGGGGTATGTTGACCTTCGGCCGGCCGGAACCGGATTACAGCCGCACCGACCGCGGTAATGTGATTTTGCAGCTTTCCACCATGGAGGTGGATGAGGCGTTTCTGCATCTCGTGCTGGAGCAAGGCCCCAGCCTTCCGATTGATAGCCTGATCGCGCTGTCAGTGCTGCGGGGACAAAAGCGGGTGAGTGCTGATGAGTTGGCTCAGCACATCCACCGGGATGCTGCGCAGGCGAGGCGAACCCTCGAGAAACTGCTCGAGGCAGGCGTGGTGCAGGCTCACGGGCAAACGCGCGGACGAAATTACACCCTTTCACCCGGTGTTTACCGTTCCCAGGGCGACCAGGCAGCCTATACCCGCCAAGCTGGTTTCAGCCCCTTGCAGCACGAGCAGATGATTTTGAGCTATGCCCAGCAGCATGGACGCATTCGGCGCAGCGAGGCGGCGGACCTGTGTCGCTTGACCGTGACACAGGCTTCCAAACTGCTGCGTAGATTGGCGAACGAGGGCAAATTGGCCATGGTTGGCGAGCGTCGGGGGGCCCACTACACGCTTGGTTCGGAGGCGCAGATATGAACCGAGTTATGCACCCTTATGCACTTTTATGCGCCGTTACGGCACACAGAAGCGATTATCGACGAGATCGAAAGTGCTGTACCCGGAGCTTTCACCGGGGTTGCACCGGAGACACAACCTGGAAAGGAGCCCTAAATGCTTGAAAAAGCTGGCGCACCCGACAGGATTCGAACCTGTGACCTCTGCCTTCGGAGGGCAGCGCTCTATCCAGCTGAGCTACGGGTGCATGGTGCCATGCGGCGTGCATTGTTGCGCGCGGGCGGCCGCTTAGCAAGAGGCGGGGCGCGGCGCCAGCCAATTGTGCCCGGCCTCCGCGTGCGTGGCGAGACGGGGCTTAACCAATCGGCAAGCATGCGCCCATAGGCTTGCAAGCATGGCAACGCTCCCGCCCGAGCCGATTCTCCCCGGCAGCCCCGTCCACGACGCGGCCCCGCAAGCGCCCGCGCCCGAGGTGCTGGCCGAGGCGCTCGTCGCGCTCCACGGCAAGGCCGCCGCGCTGGCGATGCTGGCGCGCCTCGCGCCCGAGCCGGTCGAGATCGGCGGCGAGTTGGGCGCGGTGATCGCCCGCGCGACCCCGTGGCAGCGCGCGCTGGTCGCGCAGACCGCCGCCGATTGCGCCGCGATGCTCGAGTGCGGCCTCGCCGCGCTCGGCACCCTCACCCGCCGCGGGCAGGACACCGCCGCACCGGCGCTCGTGCTGTGGCGCGAGTTCCATGCCGCGCGCGCGGCGATGGTGATCGTGCTGCAGACCTCGGCAACCGAACCCGCTTGACCGCGTTCCACTTTCGTTCCAACGCTGGACCATGTCCGGCGCACCGTCCCCGATCACCGATTCGCCCGTCCTCACCGCCAGCGACGTCGCGCGCGGGATCGGGCGGCTGTTCGCGAGGAACGACATCTGGTGCCTGCCGGAGGTGCCATTGAAGAACGGCCGCCGCGCCGATCTGATGGGGATCGATGCCAAGGGCCTTGTCGTGATCGTCGAGATCAAGGTCGCGCGCGCCGATCTGCTCGGCGATGCCAAGTGGCCCGACTATCTCGATTTCTGCGACCGCTTCTACTGGGGCCTGCCCCCCGCGCTCGACCGCGCGCCGTTGGAGAGCGAGGCCTATCGCCCGGAGACCTGCGGGGTGATCGTCGCCGATGGCTACGATGCCGAGATCCTGCGCCCCGCCGCCCTGGAACCGCTCGCCGCCGCCCGGCGCAAGACACAGGTCGAGCATCTCGCGCGGATCGCGATGCGGCGGCACATGGCGCTGCTCGATCCGCTGTGCACTTCGCTCGACGCCCCTGGCTGAGTTAGGCCTGTCGCGCGCACAGGATTTGCGGCATAGCTCGGCGCGCCATGCTCCCCGCCGACACCCCCGTCCCGCTCGCGCTGCTGATCGTCAGCCTCGCCGTGACGGCGATCGTCGCGCTGCGCTACGTGCTGACGAGCGGGCTGTTCGCCTTCGCGACCGCGCGAATGCGCCCCGGGCTCTACGCGGGCAAGCGCGCGCAGATCGGGCGGGAGATCCGCTGGTCGCTGCTCTCGGCGGCGATCTACGGCACGCCGGCAGGGATCGTGCTGTGGGGCTGGAAGCACCACGGCTGGACGCTGATGACCGCCGATTGGGCTGCGCTGCCGCTGTGGTATCACCCGCTCTCGGTGCTGATCTTCCTCTTCGTGCAGGACACCTGCTTCTACTGGAGCCACCGCTGGATGCACCGGCCGAAGTGGTTCCGGATCGCCCATGCGGTCCACCACGACAGCAAGCCGCCGACCGCCTGGACCGCGATGAGCTTCCATCCGATCGAGGCGGTCACGGGCGCGGTCGTGGTGCCGGTGCTGGCGTTCCTCGTGCCGATCCATGTCGCCATGCTCGGCCTGGTGCTGACCATCGCCACGGTGATGGGGGTCACCAATCACATGGGGTGGGAGATGTTTCCGCGCTGGCTCGTTCATTCGCCGCTAGGGAACTGGCTGATAACCGCCAGCCATCACGAGCGTCATCACGAGGAATACAGATGCAATTACGGGCTCTACTTCCGGTTCTGGGACCGGGTCTGCGGCACCGACAGGGGGCTCTCCAAGCGGATCGTGGCCGAGGCCGGGCACGCCGGGCGGGCCGCGACATGAAGCGTGCGCGGGCGCTCGCCCTGGCGGGCTTCGCGGGCGGGCTTGCCGCGGCGGCTCCGGCGCAGGCGGGCGAGGTGGTGATCACCGTCACCGACGTGCGCTCGACCAAGGGCGTGATCCGCGCCTGCATGACGACGCGCAAGGACATCTTCCCCAAATGCATCAACGATCCCGATGCGCACCGCACCGTGGTCCCCGCCTCCACCAGGGAGATCCGCTTCACCGGGGTCAAGCCCGGTGCCTACGGAATCGCGCTGCTGCATGACGAGAACAACAACGGCAAGGCCGACCGCGCGCTCGGGATGGCGCCCAAGGAAGGCTACGGCTTCTCGCGCGACGCCCCGGTGCGCATGGCCCCGCCCAAGTTCGCCGACGCAGTGATGCAAGTGGGCGAGGGCACGAGCCGCGTGACGATCAAGATGAGGTATTTTCTGTAAGAGCCACCTTCGATTCCTGCGTTTCGCGTCAGCGAAACCGCACACAAAGACTCCCCGCCCGCTTAACGCGATCTTTACCACGCCGCGCCAGAACGGGCTGACACAGGTTCACCAAGGGGCGGATTTACAGCCATGGACACTCTGCGCGGCACCTTCGGTTCCGATTCGTCCGCGGATCGCAGCTGGGAGGAAAGCGAGGACGAAGGCCTCGAGCCGGCCCGCACCCGCGATCTTCCGCCGCTTGCCATCGGGCAGGACGAGCGCCGCATGCAGGTGCGCGCCTACAATCACTGGGCGAGCCTGCTGGGCGACAGCCTGTTCCCCGATATCGACGACCTCGATCCGGCTGACCTGCCCGACTTCGGCCCGCATTCGGTGCTGCTCGATTTCTCCTTCGGGATCGACAACCCGGGGGTGCGTTTCCTCGGCGAGAAGCTCGCGCGGGAATGCAACGCCCACGGCGCGGTGATCACCCGCCTGTCCGACGTGCCGCCGCGCTCGCTGCTCAGCCGCATCACCGATCATTACATGCAGATTCTCGCCAACCAGGCGCCGATCGGGTTCGAGGCCGAGTTCGTCAACCACGCCGGGGTCGCGATCCTCTATCGCGGAATCCTGCTGCCCTTCTCGAGCAACAACGAGACGATCGACTTCATCTACGGCGTGATCAACTGGAAGGAGATGGCCGACCAGCTGACCGCCGACGAGCTGCTGCTCGAGATCGACCAGGCGCTCGAGCTCGATGGCGCGCTCGAACTCGAGGACGAGATCATCGAGGAACCCGCGCCGCGCATCGCCGAGCCGGTCACCGACTGGGCGGATTCGCCCGCGCACGAGGATGAAGCCGACGTCGCCGCCTCCGAGCCCGCCGATTACAACGATTTCGCCGCGGATTTCGCCAGCCTCGCCCCGCGCGGGGACGTGCCGGACGCGGATGTCGCGCTGCCCGATTTCAGCCAGTATGCGCTCGACGATCCCGATGAGGAATATGACGAGGACGAAGGCGAGGGCGAGGAAGCCGGCTACAATTTCGCCTCGCTCGCCGATTACATCGAGGCCCCTGCCAAGAAGGCGATCGACCTCACCGCGCTCGACCCGCTGCCCCACGCCGACGCGCCGCCCGAGGCCGATTTCGGCGCCGATTTCGGGCCGGTGCCCGAACCGGAGACGATCTTCGCTCCCGAGCCCGCACCCGTGCCGGTGTTCGATCAGGCGGAGGATGCCGAAGCGCTCGCCATGACCGGCGAGGCCGATGAGGCCGACGAAGCCCTTGCCGCCTTGGCCGACGATCTGCCCGAGGACGCGGGCCTCCACGATTGCCTCGCCGCCGCGCGCGAACTCGCCCGCGCTGCCGACAGCACCGAGGACCGCAGCCGCTCGGCGCTCTATGCCGCGGTCAGCCGCGCCTACGACTTCTCGCTTGCCGCTGCGCAGGCGCCCGAGGACTATGCCGAACTGATCGCCGACGCGGGCCTCACCGTGCAGGAGCGCGCGCCGATGACCCCGGTGGTCAAGCTCGTCTTCGGGCAAGACTACGACAAGACCCGGCTCACCGAATATGCCGCGGTGCTGACCCATGCGCACCGCCTCCAGCTCGAGCGTGGGAGCCTCGCGGACTATCTCGCCCAGACCGAGGGCGGGGTGAAGGCGATCGTGAAGGCCGAACGCCGTCTGCGCCGCGAGGAGCAGGGCAAGCCGGTCGAGGATGCCCACGCCGTGCGCGAGGCGCTCGCCCAGGCGCTGCGCGCGCTCGAGGCGATCAGCCTCGAGGATCTCGACGGTGCAGGGCCGGAATTCGCGCTGGCGCTGATTCGCCGCGACGAGATCGGCTGCGCGGAAATCCTCGGCGAGGTTCCCGAGGACATCGCGCTGATCGAACGCGCGGCAAGGAAGCTGGTCGGGTAATCCCGCAAGTCGCTCCCCGTTGCGCAGCAATGGGGAGACGGCACTGCAGTGCGGTGACGGAGGGGTTCTCCCTTCGCCGCGCCGCGCCATTCCTCCGTCAGCCGCCTGCGGCGTCTGCCACCTCCCCATCCTTGCACGACGGGGAGGGACGGATGCCCCACCTTCAGATTGCGTTCAGCCGCCAGTCCGGTAGGGTGTCCGCGATGCGCGGTCGCCCCCACCCCCTCGCCTACCTGCTGGCCCTGCTCGCGAGCCTGATCTTCGCCGCGCACCCGGCGGCGGCGCAATCGATCCTGCGCGATGCCGAGACCGAGCAGCTCCTCAAGGACATGCTCGCTCCGCTGGTCGAAGCGAGCGAACTGGAGCCCGGCAATGTCGAGGTCGTGCTGATCAACGATGGCTCGATCAACGCCTTCGTTGCGGGCGGGCAGGCGATTTACGTCCATTCGGGGCTGATCGGCGCGGCCGATACGGCCAACGAGGTGCAGGGCGTGCTCGCGCACGAGCTCGGCCACATCACCGCCGGACACGCGGTCCGTTTCGAGGAGCGCACCAAGGCCGCGAACGGCATCTCGATCCTCTCGCTGCTGCTTGGCGTCGGCGCGGTGCTGGCGGGAGCGGGGGATGCGGGGCTCGGGATCCTCGCCGCCGGGCAGCAGGCCGCGATCGGCAGCTTCCTGTCGTTCAACCGTGATCAGGAAGCCGCGACCGATCTTGCCGGATACCGCTACCTTTCGGGCGCGGGGATCAGCGGCAAGGGCATGATCACCTTCTTCGAGAAGCTGCGCGGCAACGAGATCCGCGCGGGCTACAGCCAGGCCGACGAGGCCGCCTATTCGCGCACCCACCCGCTCACCGGCGACCGGATCCAGGTGCTGCGCGGGCTGCTCGAGAGCGATCCTGCGTGGGACACGCCGCCCGATCCCGAATTGCAGCAACGTTTCGTGCGCGCCAAGGCCAAGCTCTACGGCTTCCTCGCCGAGCCGCCGCGCACGCTCGCCGCCTATCCGCCGTCCGATACCAGCGCGGCCGCGCGCTATGCCCGCGCCTATGCCTATCACAAGGATGCGCGCATCGACATGGCGATCGCCGAGACCGACGCGCTGCTCGCCGCCGAGCCCGACAATCCGTGGTTCCTCGAGCTGAAGGGGCAAGTGCTGCTCGAGAGCGGCCGACCCCGGGAGGCACTCGCCCCGCTGCGCCGCGCGACCGAGCTGACGCTCTCGCACCCGCTGATTGCAGGCCTGCTCGGCCATGCCCTGATCGCGACCGAGGACCCGGCCAATTTCGCCGAGGCCGAGGGCGTGCTGCGCGCCTCGGTGCAGAAGGACCGCTACAATCCCTTCGCGTGGTATCAGCTGGGCGTGGTCTACGAAGCGCGCGGCGATATCCCGCGCGCGCGGCTCGCGAGTGCCGAGGTGCAGGTGATGAACCGCCAGTATCCGCAGGCGCTCGCCAATGCGCAGGCGGCCGAGGCCTACCTCCCCTATGGCTCGCCCGACTGGATCCGCGCGCAGGATGTCGCGCTCGAAGCGCGCGCCGAACTGGAACGCGTGAAGAACCGGCGCTAGGCTGGCGCCGACCCTTCCGCTATCAAAGGCCGCCATGTCCACCGACGAACCCTCGACCTTGCGCAACACGCTGCTGACCGCATTGCTGGCGTTGACCTTCGGTTTTCTGGGCGCGGCGGCATGGTCATACTCGGGCCTTGCCGACAACCGCACGCGTAGCTTCCTCCTCTCCAATCCCGATTTGCTACCGCAGATGGCGGCGGCCTATGAGGAGCAGGAAGCGGCCAAGCGGCTCGCCAAGATGGGCGGTGAGGTGTTCGAGGAGTTCCCCGGCGTCGTGCTCGGCAACCCCGATGGCAAGCGCGTGCTGGTCGAGTTCACCGATTACCAGTGCCCCTATTGCGAGGCGAGCCTCAAGGACGTGAAGCGGCTGGTGGCCGAGGACCCTGACCTCAAGGTCGTGATACGCGAATGGCCGATTTTCGAAGGTAGCGACGCGGCCTCGCGCATGGCGCTGGCGGCAGGAATCCAGGGCAAGTATCCCGCCTTCCACGATGCGATGTTCAAGACGAACGACATCGAGGCGGCGGCCAAGGCGGCCGGGCTCGACATGGCGCAGGCGCAAGCCGATGCGGCCTCGGAGGCGGTGACGAACGAGATCGCCAAGAACCTCGAACAGGCGCGCGCGCTGGGCTTCACCGGCACCCCGGCATGGATCGCGGGCAAGAAGCCGATCGGCGGGGCGGTCGGCTACGAGAAGCTCAAGGAAGCGCTCGCCGCCGCCGCCGACACCGCGGGCTGAGAGGCGCGGAGTGATGCGCACGCTCGTGCTTGCCGCATTGCTCGCGACCCCGCTCGCCGCAGCCGATGCGCCGCCCGCGATCGACTATGGCGCCGAACGTGCAGCGATCGCGCGCTACCAGGACGCCAACCAGCGCCTGCAGGACGCCGGCTGGCGGCTCGCCCGCGCCAATGCCGCCTTCTGCCCTGAGGTGATCCCGAGCATCGGCCTGCAAGTGCAGGACATGGCGAGCTATGGCGGGCCCGATGTCGCCCGGGCGGCGCTGGGCCTGACCCGCGACATCGCCGTCAACGCCGCCGCCGCAGGCTCGCCCGCCGCGCTCTCCGGGGCCTTCACCCGCAATCGCGAAATCGTGCAGCTTGAGGGGCTGGATCCCAATGACTGGCCCGCCACCCCCCCGATGGCGTGGGAGCGCACCACCCGCGCGCATGACCATATCGACGCGATGCTGGCCGAACACGGCGGCATCACCATCGCCTTTGCGGACGGCAGCGCGGTGCGCGTCACCCCGGTCGCCGTCTGCGCCACCCGCTTCGATCTCTACGCCGCCGAAACCCGCGCCTTTGCCAACGGGGAGCGGGTGATCTTCGGGATGGGCTCGCCCGCCTTCGGCTATGACGAGCCGGTTTTCGCCGCGCTGGTCGCGCATGAACTGGCCCACAACGTGCTCGGCCACGACGCCTGGCTCGACCGCAACGGACGAAGTAGCAAGAACGTGCGCCGGATCGAGCGCGAGGCCGACCGGCTGGTGCCCTGGCTGCTCGCCAACGCTGGCCATGATCCGGCGGCGGGGGCGGAATTCATGACCCGCTGGGGCAAGGAACACGACGCCGGGCTCAAGCTGCGTCGCACCCACGACGGCTGGGACGAGCGCGCGGAGATGATGGCCGCCGAGGTGCCTCTCGTCCGCGCGGCCATGGCAGCGGAAGGCCGCGCCGATTGGGCGAAGCATTTCCGCCGCGAGATAAACCCCGCGGGCGGGCTCCTCCCCCGTGCCAAGCGTTGAAGCGTTGCCCGGGCACGGCGGCGCGCCCGATTAGAAGTGCCCTCTGCGACGAAATGAGTTAGACCAGCGCGATTATGGCAGTGCTCCAGATCCAGGCGGCGCCGTTCTTCGCGAGCAAGAACCGGGCGTTCTGGAACCTCCAGCTGGCGGGCTGGGGCGCGGCGTTCCTGCTGCGCGCGGTCTCGGCGCTGGCCAATCAGGCACCGCTCGACCTGCTGGCGCTGATCCTCGTCACCACCATCACCGGCTTCTCGATCAGCCTGATCCTCTCGGTGATCTACCGCAAGCTGATCCAGCAGCAACCGCTGGTCACGTGGGGGGTGACTGCGGTCGTGCTGTTCTTCGCCGTGGTGCTGCACGCCTCGATCGATGCGTGGGTGCAGGGGGTCTATTACGCCGGCACCCGCGACACGACGTTCGCGCAAAGGCTGATCGGCCTGCTCTACCTTCCCCTGACCCTGCTCGGCGGGTGGAGCGCGCTCTATTACGCGATCAACTTCTTCCTCACCGTGGAACAGCAGGCCGACCGGCTCGAGCGGCTGGAAGCCCAGGCCACCGCCGCGCAGCTCGCCATGCTGCGCTACCAGCTCAATCCGCACTTCCTGTTCAACACCTTGAATTCGATCAGCACGCTGGTGCTCCTGAAGCAGACCGAGCCCGCCAACGCGATGCTGACGCGCCTGTCGGGCTTCCTGCGGCACACCCTGATTGCCGAGCCGGGCAGCCAGGTCACGCTGGCGCAGGAGGTCGAGACGCTCCAGCTCTATCTCGATATCGAGCGGATGCGGTTCGAGGAGCGGCTGCGCACCCGGTTCGAGATCGAGGACGCCGCGCTCCCCGCGCAGCTGCCCGCCATGCTGCTCCAGCCGCTGGTCGAGAACGCGATCAAATATGCCGTCAGCCCGCAGGAGGAAGGCGCGCAGATCGCGCTCACCGCGCGGGTGGTGGGCGAAAGGCTGCGGCTGACGGTCGAGGATACCGGGCCGGGGGTGGATGACACGCGCCATACGCCTTTGGGCGATCCGTCCGCGCCGCCGGTGCCCGGCCGCCCGGTCTCGACCGGGGTCGGCCTCGCCAATATCCGCAATCGCCTGGCCCAGGCCTATGGCGACAACCACCTGTTCGAAACCAGATCCGAAGCTGGGGGCGGCTTCACCGTGCTGATCGAAATTCCCTTCACCCGCGCCGACAGAGTCGGGGAAGAGGCAGCACCCGCCGTGACAGACATCGGGAATGCCGCGGGCGGGAGCGACAATATCGTCCCCCTCAACCCCCCCCAAAGAACCATCGGAACCACCGCATGACCATCAGAACCATCCTCGTCGACGACGAGAAACTCGCGATCCAGGGCCTCCAGTTGCGGCTCCAGCCGTTCGAGGACGTCGAGATCATCGACACCTGCGCCAATGGCCGCGAGGCGATCCGCAAGATCAAGACCGAGAAGCCCGATCTCGTCTTCCTCGACATCCAGATGCCCGGTTTCGACGGCTTTTCCGTCGTCAAGGGCGTGATGGAGATCGAACCCCCGCTGTTCGTCTTCGTCACCGCTTACGAGGAACACGCGATCCGCGCCTTCGAGGCCAATGCCGTCAACTACCTGATGAAGCCGGTCGACGAACAGAAGCTCGCCGACACCATCGAACGCGTGCGCCAGCGCCTCGCCGAGAAGAAGTCGTCCGAAGATGCCGGGCAACTGCTCGAAGTGCTCAGCGAAATCGCCCCCGAGCGTGCGGCGGATTTCGTCGAGACCGCGACCCCGGCGGCCGAAAGCGCCGACCGCTTCGAAAAGCTCATCAACGTCAAGGACCGCGGCCAGATCTTCCGCGTCGAGGTCGACACGATCGAGCATATCGAGGCGGCGGGGGATTACATGATCATCTCCACCGGCGACAATTCGCTGGTGCTGCGCGAGACGATGAAGGACCTCGAGCGCCGTCTCGACCCGCGCAAATTCCAGCGCGTCCACCGCTCGACGATCGTCAACCTTGACCTCGTCCGGCAGGTGAAGCCCCACACCAACGGCGAATGCTTCCTGGTGCTGGAAAGCGGCGCCGAGGTGAAGGTGTCGCGGTCTTACAGGGATGTGGTGGCGCGCTTCGTGCATTGATGTGTGCGGGGGCTCCTGCGCGCCCCCGTCCTCGGCGCTGTTCCTCCGCTACGCTCCGGGCGCCTGCGGGCGGCCGTTCGGCCTTGCGGACCCTACGGGTCCGAGATTGCGCCCCTCATCGTCCATTGACCTTCCCCCTCGTCATTGCGAGGAGCGTAGCGACGAAGCAATCCATGGCCTGATGCTCCATTCGGCGCGGGCGGGCCATGGATCGCCGCGAGCCTGTCGGCCCTTGCGATGACGAAGGATGCGTTGGTGCCAGAATTCACCCTCCCCGGCTTCGACCTCGCCAAGTTCATCCGCGAGACGCTCGCGGAAGACCTGGGCGAGGGACTGCCCGGCGGCGGGCGCGATGTGACAAGCGAGAGCGTCATTCCGGCGGAAGCGCGCTTCACCGGGGTGATGGACAGCCGCGATGCCATCGTCGTCGCGGGGCTTCCGCTCGCCGAGGCGTTCTTCCGGCACCTCGACCCCGAATGCGTGATCGAGCCGCTGGTCACGGACGGTGATGCCGTGCCCGCCGGCACCGACCTGATGCGGATCGAGGGCAGCGCCCGCGCCCTCCTCACCGCCGAGCGCTCGGCGCTCAACATCGTCCAGCACCTCTCAGGAATAGCCACCCTGACCCGCGCCTACGTGGACGCGATGCGAGGGGGCAGCGCGACCTGCACGCTTCTGGATACCCGCAAGACCATCCCCGGCCTCAGGTTCCTCGAGAAATACGCCACCCGTCAGGGCGGCGCGCAGAACCACCGCATGGGGCTGTGGGATGCGGCGATGATCAAGGACAATCATGTGGCGGTCGCCGGAAGCGTCGGCGAGGCGGTGCGACGGGCCAGGGATGCGGGGGTCGCGAGGATCATCTGCGAGGTCGACCGCCTCGACCAGATCGAACCCGCGCTGGCGGCCGGCGCACACCACCTGCTGCTCGACAACATGGACCTCGCCACCCTCGCCGAGGCCGTGGCGCTGGTCGCAGGCCGGGTGCCGACCGAGGCGAGCGGGGGCGTCAATCTCCAGACCATTGCGGCCAAGGCGGCTTCGGGCGTGGACTTCATCTCGGTCGGCCGCCTGACCCAGAGCGCGCCCGCCGCGGACATCGGGCTGGATTTCAAGCCGCTGTGAAACGCGCGCGGGGGCCACGACCGCTGGCGATCCGCGTCTTCGCCGCCGCTTTCCTTGCTGCGGCGGTGCTGCGGCTGGTGCGCGGGCTCGACAATCTCGCGCTGACGCAGGCGGTGTTCGCGGCGCACATGCCTTGGGTATCGTGGAACCGCGACTGGACCATCGTCACCCTCTCGGCCGAGTTTACCATCGCGCTGATCCCGCTGGTGTGGATCTACCTCTTTGCCGCCCCCTTCGCGCGCTGGCTGGTGCTGGGCTTCGGCGCGCTGCGGCTCGCTTTCCTCGACCCGGCCGCGCTGACCGGTGCGGTGCTGGTCGCGGTGGCGATGGCGAGCCTGCTCACCCCCGCCGCCAACCGCTGGTTCACGCGCAAGGAGGAGGAGGATGGCCCTGCGGTGTTCGAATAGCCTCTTCGCCGCAATGACCCTCGCCGTGCCCTCGCTCGCGAGCGCACAGGCCTACCAGTGCCGCGTGCCCGAGGTCGCCGCCGTCCCGCGCGTCACCCCCGACGGCCCGCCGCGCGCCATGCCCGTCACCGGCTACACCCTCGCCTTGAGCTGGAGCCCCGAATTCTGCCGCACCCGCGCCGAGGACCGCACCCAAGCGATGCAGTGCGGCGGGCGGAACGGCAGCTTCGGGCTCGTCGTCCACGGCCTCTGGCCCGAGGGTGCCAAGGGCTGGCCGCAGTGGTGCGGGGCGAGGAAAGCGCTCACCCCGGCGCAGGTCCGGGCTGCGATGTGCATGATGCCGTCCGAACGCCTCGTTGCGCGACAATGGGCCAAGCACGGCAGCTGCATGGTTCCCGACCCCGGCGCCTATCTCAAGGTCACCCGCATCCTGTTCGAGGGCGTGCGCCTGCCCGATTACGACCGCATCGCGCGCGAGGAGGGCCTGACCGCAGGCCGCATCCGCGCCGCCTTCGTCGATGCCAACCCCGGGTGGACCGAGAGCGCGGTGGGCGTCCACCTCAACCCGCGCGGGTGGCTCGAGGAAATCCGCCTGTGCTACTCCAAGCGCTTCCGCCCCGCCCCCTGCACCGCCTCGCGGCGCGGTGCGAGGGACAGCGCGCCCGCGAAGATCTGGCGGGGGTTCTGAGCCTTCGTACAAGGCTTTGGCGCCGCGCGCTCCCGCAGGCTCTTGCGCATATTCAGCGGGCTAGCCATCATCGGGCAATACCTGTTCAACCCTTCACGTAGGTCCCCGACACATGAACGCCGCCCGCAACATCTGGTCCATCGCCTTGGGCCTCCTGTTTCTTCTGATGGTGATCGTCGGCGGGGGGCTGGGGTCCTGCGCGGCCTACAACTCGGTGCGGGTCTGGAACGCCGAGACCGCGGGCGAGGCCGAGCTCGCGCAGGCGCGGCAGAACCGCCAGATCGCCACGCTGGAGGCCGAGGCCAAGCTGGAGAGCGCCAAGCTGCTCGCCCAGGCCGAGGTCGAGCGCGCCAAGGGCGTCGCCGAGGCCAACCGCATCGTTGCCGACGGGCTGGGCGGGCCGGAGGGCTATCTGCGCTACCTCTATATCGAGCACCTCGCGCAGTCGCAGGGGCAGATCATCTATGTGCCGACCGAAGGCGGCCTCCCGATCCTCGAGGCCGGGCGGCTGCGGCCGAGGCCCGCGCCCAAGGCGGAGGAGTAAGGGCGTGGCGTTCGGGCTCGATCACCTCACCATCCTCTCGCGCGATCCCGAAGCGGCAGCGAGCTTCTACGGCTTCCTGCTGCCGCGCATCGGCTTTGCGCAGAAGAAGCGCGGCATCTGGGCCAATGCGGGCGGGCTCCACATCCAGTTCGCCAAGGCCAAGGAGGGCACGGGCGACTATGGCCGCTATGCCCCCGGCCTCAACCATTTCGGCTTCACCGCCCCCAGCGCCGAGGCGGTCGAGGCGCTCGCGGCGGAGCTTGAAGCGGCGGGGATCGAAGCGCGGCTCCAGCATTTCGAGCCCGGGATCACTGCGCTGTTCGTCCCCGATCCCGACGGGCTGCGGGTCGAGATTTCCCATTACCCGCCCGGCGTTCCGCCGGTGCATTGAGGAGGGCAGGCGCGTGTCGTTCGTGGAAAGAGGCGGGCCGCCGGCCCTCATCACGCCCGGGCGGTTGGGGCTGGGCTGTCTCACTCTGGCCCTACTTCTCGTCGGAAGCTGCGCCGCCCATGACTACGGATCGCGCTATGCCTCCTGGGCGGGGCTGGAGAAGGCGGATGTCGTCGCTTCGGCGCGCTGGTATGTACGCGAACGGGCACCGGGGCAGAAGGTGTGCCTTTATGTCGCGACCTGCGACAAGGGCGGGGCGCGGCTGGTGCTGGTCAAGGATCTCGGCGCCTGGGATATCGAGGCGATCCGCCAACTGGCTTGGGATCGGCGGTTCGGCGACGCCTGCCCAGGCAGGACAGCCAATCTGGCGCTGCAGGTAGCAGACGGTGGGCCGGAGCCGCCCTGGGGTGCCGAGCGGGCGGTGTGGGCATTTGGCATCGACCGCTTCCGGCCTTGGCGGGGGCACGATTATGCGGCCTTCAGCGAGCAGCCGGCCGAGCCCTGCACCCCGGAACACGCAGTCGCCGGCTAGCGCCGCTCTCGGAAGAACCCCCGCAGCAATTCCGCCGCCTCGGCCTCGCCGATGCCGGTGTAGACCTCGGGGCGGTGGAGGCACTGGGGCTGGTCGAACACCCGCGCGCCGTGCTCGACCGCGCCGCCCTTGGGGTCGCTCGCGGCGTAGTAGAGCCGCGCGATCCGGGCGTGGGCGATGGCGCCCGCGCACATCGCGCAGGGCTCGAGCGTGACCCACAGCTCGCAGCCGGTCAGGCGCTCGTCGCCGAGCGCCTGCGCGGCGCGGCGGATCGCGAGGATTTCGGCATGGGCGGTGGGATCATGCAGGTCGCGCGGTGAATTGTGCCCCTCGGCGATCACCGCACCGTCCTTCACCACCACCGCGCCGATCGGCACTTCCCCCGCCGCCGCGGCAGCACGGGCGAGGTCGAGCGCGCGGGGCATGAAGCTGCGGAAAGCATCCGCGCTCATGCCCCGCGCGTCCCGGAATGGCTATTCGTCGCCGGTGACGGGCGTCCCTTCGGCATCGTTAGGGCCTTTGACATCGACAGTGGGGACCTCGATCGTCTTCTCTTCTGTGCCGACCTCGACCTCGGCGGTGTCGACGTCATATTCCGGCACCTGACCGCCCTTGACCTCGACCTCGGGCAGTTCGGCTTCCTGGGTCTGGTCGACATCGCACGCCGCAAGCCCGATTGCCAAGGGGGCGATGAGGGTGGTGATGATGATGCGCTTCATGGTCTTTCGTCTCCTTTGGGCCCCGCCTTACGGGCAGGCCGGGACGCGAATGCAGGCGACGGGAGGCTTTGCGGCCATTACATGGGTTACTACCCACCTGCTTGGCGCAGAGTGCGGACAGGGCGCAATCGGCTTGACGATTCGGCCCTGCCCCGTTATGCGCGCCGCTTTCCTTGCCTGGGCACAAGTCTGGGCCGATCCTTTACGAGAAGAGACACACCATGTCGCGCATCTGCGAACTGACCGGCAAGGGCCGCCAGGTCGGCCACAATGTGAGCCACGCCAACAACAAGACCAAGCGCGTGTTCCTGCCCAACCTGCAGAACGTGACGCTGATGAGCGAAAAGCTCGAGCGCAGCTTCAAGTTCCGCGTCTCGACCCACGGTCTGCGCTCGGTCGAGCACAATGGCGGGCTCGATAACTGGCTGCTCAAGACCAGCGACGAGAAGCTCTCGGCCAATGCCCAGAAGATCAAGCGCGAGCTGATCAAGGCCCAAGCCGCAGCGTAATTCCTGCCGCCCCCCGGGGCAGGCGAATCGATCAAGCGTCCGGGTTCCCGGGCGCTTTTTCGTTTGCGGCCGCCTTGTGTGTCTGCGTCGCGCATCAGCGCGACCGTAAGCGAGGACTCTGCGCCGCCGAAGGTGGCCGCCAATCAAACCGCACCAGCAGGCTGCGCTGGAACACCGACATGTTGTCGTCGCTGATGAGCCAGATGGCGCCCCGCGCCGGATCCCGGGCCGAGGGCACGAAGGCGATCCCCTCGAAATTGTCGGCGAAGATGCCGCCGCTCAGGCGCTGGACAAGGCGCGCCCGCCAGGTCTGCCCGGCGCCGATGCGGGCCGGATCGGCGATGGCGATCGCGGTGTCGAAGCGCGCGGGGATCGCATAGCGCACCCGCCGCAACAGGATCAGCACCCGCCCGTCGGGCAGCTGGGTGGCATCGACCGGGTCGTAATCGGCAGGCGCCTCGAACAGGAAGCGCTCCGCGCGGGCCGGGCCGAGCGGATCGCCGGGAAAGCGCAGCCCTTCATGCAGGGTGGCGCTGCCGCGCAAGGTGCCCTCGGCGATCACCACGAAGCGCCCGTCGGCCAGTCGCACCATCGTCTCGGCGCCGCTGTTCTTGCGCCAGTGCGCCATGTCCTGCGGGGCCCGGGTGCGCCGGGTGCCGTCGGGGGCGAGGCGCATCACCAGATTATCGGCCTCGAACCCGGCCCACAGCGTCCCGCTGGCCGGATCGCGGGCGAGGGATTCGAGGTCGACAACCTCCTCGCGCCCGCGGCTGCTGATCCCGACGAAGCGGAAGCTTCCCGCCACCGCACGCGGCGCGCCGCCGGCGAAGTCGATGTCGAGCAGGAATCCGCGGTCGGTCCCGGCGACGAGCCGGGTGCCGCCATCGAACGCCAGTGCCGAAAAGCCGCCGAAGAAGGCATGGCGCGATTCCATTTCCCACACGCCGGTCAGCCTGAGCGGGCCCGAGACGCCCTCGCGGTCGGGCAGGGCGACGGCGCTGACCACCGCGGGCTCGCGACGATTGCCGGTCGGTGTGCGCAGCAGGGTGCCCGGCGCCAGCGCGAGCGTCACCAGCCCCAGCAACAGCAGGCGCGGGCGCAGGCGCGAGGCAGGCCGCGCGCGGGGGCCGTCAGCCTTCATCCTTGCGAAACGTCAGGCGAGGCCGAGCAGGCGCCGGGTCGCGATCTCGCACGAGGCATAGGCTTCCTGCCGCTCGGCGCTCCAGTAGCGCAGCTCGGCGAGCGGGATCGCCTCTCCCGTCACCGCGCACAGCACGTGGCTCCCCGGCCGCAGCACGCGGAAGCTGGAGGGGCCGTAGTAGAGCTTGGCGACCTTGTCGGCGGGAGTCATCAGCATGGCGCCCCTGATAGCACTCCCGGGCTAACCAAACAAATCATCTTGGGCAGGGGTCGGCGAAGGCTTCGCGGGCCGGCGCGGGGCGGGCGGCGATGGGGGAGGTGACG
>NZ_LSJS01000088.1 GCF_001557325.1 Erythrobacter donghaensis | reverse complement strand
GCCGCCGCTCAGGCGGCGCAGAATCCCGGCGATGTCGCAGCGGCATGACGCGAAATCGACCGGCATCACCACCGCCGAAGCGCGCAGCAGCGGGAAGAAGCGCCGCTTGCCGAAACGGTCCTGCGACCATATCCCGCCCGCCGCCACATCGCGGTGGTAGTAGAGGCTCTGCACATCCGATCGGAACCGCGCCAGCAGGTCCGCAACCGCCGCCATCCCCTCCTCGGCATCCACCGGCAGCGCGGCGAAGAAATCGTCCCCGCCGATATGGCCGATGAAGGCGCAATGGTTGTGCTGGAAGCGCGCCAGCTGCTCGGCGAACATCAGCAGCGCCCGGTCGCCCGCCTCGAACCCGTACTTGTCGTTGAAGGGCTTGAAGTTGTCGAAGTCGAAGAACACCATCGTCCGCCTCTCGCCGGCGGCGAGGCTGGCGGCCACGTGGTGCTGGATCGACTGGTTGCCCGGCAGCGCGGTCAGCGGGTTCTGGTCGCGCGCGATCGCAACGGCGCGCTCCGAGGCGAGCTGGAGCAGCGCCACATTGGTCAGCACCCCGACATAGCGTTCGTCCTTGGCCATGATCAGCCCGGTGTCCGAGGCCGCGGCGATATAGGCATCGACCAGTTCCTCCTGCGAGAAGCTGATCTCGCCCACCGGCAGGCGGATCGCGAAGGCGTCGACGCGCTGGTCGATCCCCTTGTTGCGCAGCAGCGCCGAGGAATAGTCGCCGAAGATGAGGTGGCGGATGTCCGCCTCGCGCACCGCGCCGAGGATGAAGCCGTCCTCGTCGGTGACGGGGATGAAGGGCAGGTCGTAGCCCTGCCTGAAGCGCGCCACCGCCTCGGCGATCGGTGCGCCGCTGCGCAGCGGCTCGGGGGTCACGATCAGGTCGCCGATGCGCCGGGTGACATGGCCCGGCGCGCGGCCCGTGTCGACCGAGGGATAGGAAGGACTGAGATCGGCCAGATGCGGGGTCGGGCGGGCGATCAGGAAGCCCTGGACGAAATCGCATCCGGCATCGCGCACCGCGCGCATTTCGGCGGGGCGCTCGACCCCCTCGGCCACCACCAGCAGGCCGAGCGAATGGGCCATGCGCACCACGTTCTGCACGATCGCCGCCTTGCGCGGTTCGGTGTCGATGTGCCGGGTGAAGAACTGGTCGATCTTGACATAATGCGGGTTCACCAGGGTGAGCGTCTCCAGCCCCGAATAGCCGCGCCCGAAATCGTCGATCGCGATCCGCACGTTGAACTTCTGGTAGAGCTCGACCAGCCGCGCGAGCTTCTCGTCGGAATCCGGCGGCACCCGCTCGGAGATCTCGATGCACAGGTTGCTGGGCATCAGACGGCTGTCTTTGAGGTGGTTGATGATGTTGATCGGCGAGCTGTCGTGGTGGTCGAAGACCCGGTTGTCGATGTTGCAGAACAACCGCACCCGGTGCGCCATCTCCCAGCGCGAGAAGCGCGAGATCGCCTTGGTCAGCAGGATCCGCTCGACGAGGTGGATCTGGTCGCGCGCATAGGCGCAGTCGAGCAGCTCGAAGATCGAGGCGAAAGGGGATTCGCTCGGAAGCCGCGTCAGCGCCTCGAGCCCGTGAACCCGGAGCGAGCGGGCGTTCACGATGGGCTGGAAGTTGATGATGCCTTTCTCGGCCCAGAACAGGGGGTCGTCGAGAGTCGAGGGGGAAAGATGTTTCATGATGCGCCCGCGGGAACTCCGTAGGATACTCCCCTAGACGCCGCAGGGTTAACGCTGTGCGTCAATGCGACGCGATAGGCTAGGGAGCATGCGCGCGCGTGACTATTTCCGCTCGATCCGCCCGCGTTCGGCCTCGTCCATGTGACGAAGCAGGTAGGTGAGGCGTGCGCTGCGCTCGCGCCCGAAGGTCACCCCCTGCGATCCGGCCGCCGCATCATGGGCGGCAATCCGGGCGGTTCTTTCCGCTTCGCTGGCAATGATCGGGGGCAGCATGAACGCGCTCGTGAGAGCAAAGCCCAAGAGTCCCATCAGCACGGCGTCTTTCTGAGTGCGCATCTTCGTCGATCCGGCTTCGCCAGGTGCCGGGGGCACCGCGGCATGTGAGTTTCCGACGGCGCAAATGGGCCCTCAGTCACCGGACGAGAATGTACGAAAAGCGACGCGCACCGTTGCGCCGAGCGGAAGAGTTCGCCTGCGCCGGCAGCGCCTGCCGGGAGGCCATTCTTCCCGATCACGGGAGACAGGATTGCCTCTGCCGGCCTCTTTCCGCTGTCGCTGGCGATGGGGGAGACCCGCGCCGCGGGCGCGCTACCCCGCCCGCACGGTTCGCAGGAAGCCGCGCACCTGATCGCCCAGGTGGGCGGCCTGCGCCTCGAGCTCGTTGGCGCTCAGCAGCACCTGGCTGGCGGCCGCGCCGGTCGAGAGCGACAGCTGGCGCACGTCCTCGATATGCCCCGCCACCTTCTCCGTCCCGCGTGCGGCAAGATCGATGCTCTGGGCAAGGTCGCGCCCTGCGACCGATTGCTGATCGACCGCCGTTGCGATCGAGACCGCGGTCGATTCCAGCTCCTGCACCTGCCCGGCAATCGCCCGCAGTGCCTTGACGCTGGCGCCGGTGGTCGATTGCATCGCGCGGATCTGTTCGGCGACCTTCTCGGTCGCTCGGCTGGTCTGCATCGCCAGTTCCTTGACCTCGCTCGCGACCACCGCGAAGCCGCGCCCGGCCTCGCCGCCGCGCGCGGCCTCGATGCTGGCGTTGAGGGCGAGCAGGTTGGTGCGCTGGGCGATGGTCTGGATCAGCTCGACG
>NZ_LSJS01000087.1 GCF_001557325.1 Erythrobacter donghaensis | reverse complement strand
TATGCTGGGAGTGGGGGTGTAGGAAAGGGGTTTGCGTATCACCCCCTAAGGCAGCACTTTTTATACTTCTTCCCGCTTCCGCACGGACACAACGAATTCCGACCCGGCTTGAGCGGCTTAAGCATCCGGCCAACTCGAACAAGATTCCCGACCTTGTTCATTTTTGCTGTATCGGTCTCCATTGCTTCATCCTGTTTCCAAGGCCCTTGAAGCGTGATCCCAAATTTCGGCATGCCATCAGAAGCGTTGATGCTGATCCCGAACCAGCTTCTAGCCTTCGTGACGTACTTGCGTCGCGCACAATGATCCTCAAGTTTTTTTAGGGACACAAATTGAGGAAGGTCATTACAATGGATCGTGAGACCTTCACTCCCGGAACCAAAAGCTAGCGAGAAGTCATGGTGCAGCTGATCTCGCAAGTGTGTCGAACAGAGACTCGCAACGCCTGCTTCAATCGTATCGATTGTGTCCCCACTGAGCTTCAGCAAGCTTAATCCTAGTGCAATCAGCCCAGGGTTCGGAGAATGCTCGATGGCCTTTAGCAATCTTCCTACGTAGGAGGTTTGTATTTTCGTCAGAATCCCTTCTGGTGTTTGCGACCCAGCTAGATTCCTGCGTCGAACCGAAAACGCTGTATCGAGATCTATGGCGAGTGAGTCATCGAACATCACTAGGTCAGTATCATCCTCAAACCACAAGTTGTGCTTGAGGTGATATCCAAAAATTGAAAACTCATTGATAGAATTTATAATTTCAGCGAAATTAACACGCCGATCAATATAGCTAATAATGTACAGAGGTGAGTTTAAAAACTCTGTAATAACATCAATCATAAATACATCAGTCACAAAGGGCGGATGCAGTCCCTTCACTCCGTTCCTGATAACGAGATTTTCTCGCGCTTGAACCGTAAGAGCGGGATAGTTCTCAGAGGTTACGCAGATTGGGTAAAACTCAGAAATTTGCGAAATATCAATCTCAGCGCCATCTTCGGCCACAACTTTGTATTTGCCCGAAATCATAGAAGCAACACACGATGCCGCTTGGTCGTAACTGTTCTGAACTGACTTCTTGAAATCGGACTTGAGCTGACCGTCATTTCCTTTCCGAGCCTCGAGGGTGAGCTTTTTAGATTTACATTGAATTACAAGAGCTCGATCGCCGAACCTCACAAATATGTCTATCTCGCCAGCGCGTTTACCTTTCTTTCCTTCTATATTTACGTTCTGAAACACGTTTTCTTTGCCAAAAACCGAATCTAATCGGTTTCGTGTAAATTCCTCCGTAAATGAACCTCTGTTACGCGCAGCAACGACTCTGTAATCTTGGTCAGACTGCATCCAATAAAATGGGGAGTCGTATACAGCTTCTGAAAGTGTATATACGTCAAGGCACGCGTACTTCCCGTCCCCTAATTTTATTATAGGCCTTGCCAATACGATATTGAAATCACCTATCTCGACAAAATCTGTGTTTTCTCCGGGTTTTACTGAGAATGAATCTATAAGATTTGCGATTACTTCAATCGCCATTCCTGATTTTTCAGACAATTCTTCCGGAGAAAACACAAATGCTGGTAAGAACGTCCATTCATCGGGCCTCTGATGTAACATAACCGTTGAATGGCTTAGAATTTTCTCCTCTTGTAGGCTATTTAGACTGTAAACAAAATCTTGCATGTCTTGGGCGCCAAACCCAACGTGGGCCATGAGCCAATCGTTATCCGATGCATATCGCTTTGACGAAAAAGCCGAATATTGAAAGGCGTGCGCCGATTCACCACCGTAGAAGATCGGTTCGCGTAAAAATTGAGATTGATTGAATAAACTCCCACCACCAGAGGTAGTTATTAAATCAAAAGCCTGCATCATCGGCTTATTAAAAGCTGCATGCAGTTCAGCCATTAATTTTATTGTTTCATCGACAAAAAATCCGAATTTATCCGGATCAGGTAGTTTATCTTTCACATCCGACTGTATCATCATGCCTTGTACGGTAACAAGTTCCGATCGCAGAAGCCGAGTATCTACATAAGATTTGGCCATATCGGCTGGCGTCATTTCACTGCCGATCCCAATGTAGTTGTCGCGCCAAGCCAGAAATGCGAGCGCGTGAATATAGCCAGGTTCAGCTGTGAGGCCTCGCAGACTAGCTAAAATCTCATGTTCATCTCGGGCATCGCGCGGGTTTATCGAGAGCGGCATTCGCCTGTCACCTTATTGCCAACAACGGCGCCAGATACCGCCCCGTGAACGACCGCGGCTCCTTCACCACCTTCTCCGGCGTCCCCTC
>NZ_LSJS01000086.1 GCF_001557325.1 Erythrobacter donghaensis | reverse complement strand
TGATGATGCCTTCCTGACCGGTTTCGGGGTTTCTGCCGATTGCGAAGATGCGCACCACTGACGGCAGCGATTGGGCCAGAGAACCATTGAACGAGAGAACGCCGCGCGTTGCATCTTCGGGTGCGAGAAGCGTGCTTTCGGACTGAGCTTGGAGCGGCGAGCAAACCGCCATCGCGGCAGAAGCAAACAGAATCGCAACGGAGCGGCGCATCGGCGGTGTCCTTGATGTCTTTTGAGAGTGGGCGTTCTGGTGCGCCAGAGTTCAATTGTGGTCGAAATTTGGAGACGGCAGGGAGCAAGAGCCCCGAACTGACCGTCAATATCGGCGCATGAGCACGTCAGCCCCGGGCGGCACCGATGTGCGCGGTAGCCGCCCGAAGTCGAGCCCGAGGTCAGTTGGTGAGAAGCACATACTGGTTGTAGACCCGCCCGAGGTTCGAGATCTTCACCCGGAAGTTGCCGGTCCAAACCGGGTTCCATGCGCAGACCAATCGGTCGGTGTAGTCGGTGTCCGAGCAGATCAGGTTGTTGTTTTCATCGTAAACATAAAGGT
>NZ_LSJS01000085.1 GCF_001557325.1 Erythrobacter donghaensis | reverse complement strand
GCCGACCAATGGAAAGAATGGTCTGCATACCTGAAACCCGCCATTCGCCTTACCACCCACCTGCGGTCATGAGCCGGGCCTGCCCGCGATCCCGAAAGCGGCACGGCGGCTTTACCCGGCTGCTAGAAGATTCCCGCCATTCAGCAAGCGACCCCAATGCGGCCGTAACGGCGCGGTCGACCTACCGCCTAAACCGGCCCTTAGTTTCGGGTCATCTACTTTGGCGACTTGGCCGTCCGCAGAACGGGTGCCAAGGTATTCTCGATAAGCTTGACCTGTGCAGCGATGGTCTGGTCCACTTCGTTTTCTTCGGCGTTCGGGTATCCCTCCCAAATCGCGCTCTCGATCTTCCGCCGGAAATTGGCATCTGTGCCGGCTTTGTCGTTGTGGTTCGCGTCCACGTAGACCTTCACCGTCCAGAACTGCTGGTTCAGCTTCTCGAGCGCCTTCTCCAACTCCTCGCCGAAGAAGGCGCGAGCCATGGGCTGACACTCCTCAAGCGCCCGCTGGTCGTCGCTGGTCGCGTTGAGGCGGTTGTAATAGGCCTGTGCGGTCGCCAAACTCTTGCGCTCGCTTTCGGGGAAGGTCTTCTCCCAATCGCCGCTGGCCTTGAGCTGTTCCTCGGCGGCGTCGGTCTCGTGTCCCCATATAGCTGGGCTGCGGACGCGGGACAGCCCGCGCCGCACCCTGTAGGTCGCCGTCAAGATGCGCTCGGCCTGTTCAATGTGCCGCTCGGCCAGCTTCTGCCGCTTCCAGTTGTCGAAGGTGCGCGAGCCTATGATCGCCGCGCCGATCACGGCCAGCGCGCCCACCACGGTCCCGATCCCGGAGAGCATAGACCCGGTCGCCGCCCAATCGATCATCGTAACGCAGGTCATCATCCGTACCCCTGAACGAAGGTGACCGGCTCGAAATCTGCTGCCAAACTTCGGCGCCATTCAGCCCATCATTGCTTCAGCTGTGGTTATCCCCTAAATGCCATTGGATTATAAAGGGATGGAGGCGGGTTTGTATAGAACTACAGCACCCGCCTGCCAAAGCTTCCGAACTGGTTTAATCGGTTTGGCGGCTATCGTGGCGTCCCCTTTGGCCGGACAAGATAATACCGCGGCAGCGAGTTCGCCTCCAAACGATCCTGCAGCCCCGCCGCCCTCGGAGCTGACCTTCAATCTGAATGTTTCAGTGCCGCGCGACGGCTCCAGTCTGCTGCGTTTGAAGGAGTGTCAGGATCGCAATGATGCAGGCACCATCAGCGGGGAGATCGTGGTCTGTCGCGAAGTGGACAGCGATGACACCGCGATGACAGGCACCCGCGAACAAACACGGAGGCGTTACGCGCAGGAGACGATGCTCAGGGGTGCTTCTCGCGCGCCTGATTTCATTATCGATTGCCACGAGCAGGGCTACCCGTTCGGCTGCGTCGCGTTCGGCAAGGCACCTCCGCCCGCATACGTTGTCGATTTCGGTGCATTGCCCATGGCCCCGGCAGGGTCGGACGCGGATCGCATGGCGCGCGGCCTACCGCCGCTGGGTCAGGGGGGCGAACTGCCTGAAAATGAGGAGTAGGCGCGCCCGGAGTTGTGACCAACGTCCGGCGCCATCCAGAATATTGAGACATTGGAACGGCAGGGCATCCCATTCACCCGATGTTCAGAGCCGCAGCCGCTATTTTCCCCATTATTCTTGAGGGTTATCCGCATGCGACATTGCCTATGGATGCTCGCTGCTTCTGCGGTTGCGACCGCCGGGACAGCAGCTGCAAAGCCTGACGAGAACGCGCAAAGCGACCTCGAGGTTCGCATGGGCGACACTGTCGAGATGTCCATCAACGATCAACCGGTGCGCTTTCGCGTCGCGCCCGATGCCGTTTCCGTGCCGACCCTCAATGCCGATGCTGCGCAGCGGATTGGGTTGAAACCCAGCATGATCGGCTATATCTATGTCATCGGCCCGGAGAAGATCGGGTTCCGCACCGACAACATACGTTATCGCGCCGGCACAGCCTCGTTCAAGCGCCGCACCGCCTTCAGCGACCGGCAATTGACAGATGGTGCGGATGGCATCGCTGGCCCTGAGACATTTCCCTTCGCACGCACCATATTCATCATGCGAGAGGGTCAGCCCGGCGACCGGCCGACTACCTTCCCGCTCGACACTGAAATGGGGCGGAGCCAGACAGGTGTGCGGATCGAAGTCGGCGGCCGGCCGATCTACGTTGCCTTCAGTTTCGACCGGGCTGAAAGTCTTGTGACGGCAACGGGCGG
This sequence comes from Erythrobacter donghaensis, assembly GCF_001557325.1. Taxonomy (GTDB): domain Bacteria; phylum Pseudomonadota; class Alphaproteobacteria; order Sphingomonadales; family Sphingomonadaceae; genus Erythrobacter; species Erythrobacter donghaensis_B. The sequence goes on along the minus strand of NZ_LSJS01000085.1, from coordinate 2,028 downwards.
CAAGTGGATCGCCGATGCGAATAGCGGACGGTTCAATGGCGACGCGCGTCAGGCACCGATCCTTTACGGCGTGGCTCGCCCGATCCGGCCGCTCGGTCTCGAGCGCCCGCTGATGCTGGGAGATCTAGAAATCCGCAATCTCGCGGTGCGGGTGTCGGACATGGGCAATTCACGAGGGATTGCCGAAGGGCCCGCGCCCGAGGAGGATCCCAGCGAGATTGTTGTCTCCGGCGACAGCAAGAGCAAGGTCCCCAGCCAGCGGCTCTATATTGGCATGGACACAATCGGGCATTGCGCGTCGATCACCTACGATTTCGGAGCCGGAACTGTCACCCTCATGTGCCCCGATCAGCCACCCCTGCCAAATCCGTAGCCCTTGACGCCCGGCACAGTTAAACCCCTCATAGCAAATGAGGAGAAGGCGATTGCGGCGTAATCAGCCAGCCATAACCCGGTCTTGCCTTGGGCTGGCCTCTCTCGCCGCGTTGCTTGTAGCTCCCACGGTTTCTGCCCGCCCGCTGACCATCGATGATGTGCTCGCGACCGTGGCGGTCGGCCTCAACATGTCACGCAGTTTCTCCGGCCGTCGTGCAAAGCCAGATAGCATGCCCAAGGTGATCCGTTGGATGAGCAAGCGCGAGCTGCTGGATTATGAAGGCGCATATACTGGCTATAGCGTCAGCGACCGGTTCCGCGACTTGATCGAGGAGATCGAGCCGGAGGTGCACCAGTTCGAACCGATCCGGTTTGTCGCCAAGGACGGCACACTTCTGGAGGACCGGTGGTTCTGGCAGATCACGGCTGCGAACACCTTGGCGGTCCAGTGCTGCGATGACCTCCTCGCTCGAGCATCCCGCAAAGCAATGAAACAGGATCGCTTTCCGACCCAGTGTCACTCGTCGGCAAAAACGTCATTGTTGATGGCATTCCGACGGCCGCCGACCGCATTCAAGCGGACTGGATCGGCCAGATCTAGCCACCGCGAAATCGATCAATCCTTGATGGCACTGTTCAGGGGATAGGTGAGCGGCTTGATGGCGGAGGCTGAAGGAGTGATCCTGGCTGGTGCAGGCAGCTTCCTGCGCGGCGCGGCCACCAGGCGGAACGGCGCACGAACCGGGAGGCGCGATTGCTCGGGAAGGCCCAACCGGCCCGCTGCTGGCGGGGCAAGTCTGACAGCACCACAGCCGAGGCTTCCCAGTGCACGCTTGGGACGCTCGAAACCTGCCAACCTGCCGCTTCCGGGATCAAGGAAAGTCCGATGCACCGCGATTACGCCGACGTCAGTTGTGACGGCCGCCAACATGGCCGGGAGGAATTGGACTGCACCGCGTGGCCCGAGCGGCGTTCGCTGGAGATAGCGAAGCTGATCAGAGGCACGCAGAATCCCGCGCTGCGCGAGGTATACTTCGACAGGGGTGCCGGGGATCGCCGTCGCCGAGCGCCACAAACGCCGTGCGTTGGAATTGAAGTCTCTTTTTTCCTGCGGATCAGCGGCCACCGCGCCAGCGCCATCGAACAGGTCTGCAACCGGATCGACGGCATGCATGCTGATCTGACCAACATGGTCTTCAGTATAAGGGTCTGGAACCCGCCTCCGAAGCCGGAGGTGGCAAGGCCTGTCTACGATCTGATGAAAATCGGCCAAGCTCATTTCTGGCATGACATGCATACCAAAGGCACTTTCGTCAGCGATTTTGCCAAGAGCCGCATTGATGAGGCTGGCATCACCGGCGTTCACTTCGAACATCGCGATCAAGCATGAGCGCGGGGCCGAGCCATGCCCATTGTACCGCTGAAGATTTCGGAGCGCTGATTGACTGCCGACCCCAACGCGCCACGACGAACGCGCCTTAGAGAACCTGCCGTTCAGCAAACCACCCACGACCGGCCTTGAGCTGGGCCAATGCTCGATCTCGAAAGCCGTATGGCGGCTATCCCCGGCTGCTGGAAAATTCCTGCCTTTCAGCAACCGACCCCATTAACGTCATTGGGCTTGCACTTCGGTCATGCTGAAAGCTGCCGCAC
>NZ_LSJS01000084.1 GCF_001557325.1 Erythrobacter donghaensis | reverse complement strand
CCGCGCCGCAATGCACGGTCACGCAGTCCTATCCGATCAACCTGTGCGATCCCTATTTCGGGATCTACTGGGGCTGTAGCTCGGGCGACCTGAGGGTCGATCTTGTCAGTTGCACGTCGCCGGTCGATGGCGCCACGCCCTACACGGTGACAGGCGAGAACGTCGTCACGACCGCGCGCGATGAAAGCCAGTGTGCTGGTCTCGCCGCTGACTCCTCGTGCCAGCAGGACACCGAGACGTGCACGGACAGCGATCCGGTGACCCGCATCGTCGATGGCATCGCCGTGACGCAGCCGTGCTGGGCGTGGAGCCGCAGTTACAGCTGCGCACAGTTCACCGAGGCACAGGACTGCCAGACACTTGAGGCCACTCCGGGCTGCAAGCTGGTGCGCGAAGACTGCCTCGCGGGCGAGCCGTGCCGCACCTGGGAGCGGGTCTATGATTGCCCAGTTCCAGACCAGCCTGCGAACACCAACCAGTTCATCTGCGACGGTGATGTCTACTGCATCGATGGCTCGTGCGAGACCATCCAGCGCGAGGCCAACAACGAGTTCAAGGACGCGGCCGTCGCCTTGAACGCGATGAACCAGGCGCGCCGCGAATTCGATCCGGACAACCTCACTCTGTTCAAGGGGACCCGAGAAAGCTGCTCGTCCAAGGTCTTCGGCGTGCTCAACTGCTGCAAGGGCAAGGGCTTCCCGCTTATCCCGGGCATCCAGCTGCTCGTGGCGCTGGGCTGCAGCCGCGAGGAGATGCTGCTGCATCAGAAGGATGCGCAGGGTCTGTGCGCCTACGTCGGCACTTATTGCTCGTCCTCGTTCCTTGGCGTGTGCCTGACCAAGCGCAAGGTCTATTGCTGCTTTGAATCCAAGCTCTCGCGGATCCTGCAGGAGCAGGGCCGCCAGCAGCTGAACAAGCCCTGGGGCAAGCCGAAGACCGAGCAATGCCAGGGCTTCACCATCGACGAGTTCGCCCGGCTCGACCTCTCGAAAATGGATTTCAGCGAGGTCTACGCCGAGTTCACCGACGCCGCCCGCCTGCCTGACGAGCTGCAGGCAACCCAGGACATCCAACAGAAAATCGAGGACTACTATGCCCGCGCCCGCCAGTAAGGCCGCGTGGCGGCTGCTTGCCGCCTGCGCGATTGCCAATTCCGTTTGCCAGTTTTCTCCGGCGACCGCCCAGTCGGCCACAAGCCGGGCCGATGCGCCGCCGAGCGCGCAGCCGGCCGAGCGCCAGGATAGCTTCTATTGCGAGGAGCGGCGGCTTGGATACTGGTTCTACTGCGAACGTCCCAAGACGCCGGAGCAGAATACACCCCTGCCTGCGCCTACGGCCAGCGCGACCAGCCAACTTGATGCGATCACGGCGACTTTGCGCGAACTGAAGGCCAAGGCGATCCTCGAGCCGACGCCAGCAAATGTGACGGCCTATATCCGCTTCCAGCGCGCCCAGCTCGACCGGGCGTCGCTCTTCAGCGATGTCTGGCAGCGGGCGATCTGGCAGGATCCCGAGCTCGACTACACGCTGCAGCGCCCGGTATCGACGCTTGGCAAACGCCAGTGGCAGGATTCACGCAGCGCCGAGCGGAACGCGGCAATGGCGCAGCTCTCCGAGCGCTACGGTCTTTTCTACTTCTTCGCCCAGAGCTGCGGCGCCTGTGAGGTCATGTCGCCGATCGTGCAGAGCGTTGCCTCGACCTGGCATATCGCTGTGCGAGCGATTTCGACCGACGGCGGCCCATCGCGGCATTTCCCGAACTACACGGTCGAGACCAACCAGCGCAGCCGCATGGGCCTGGAGCCCAAGATCACGCCTGCGGTCGTGCTCTGGGACGCCCTGACCGGCCGCCCCATTCCGATCGGCTACGGCGTCATGAGCGCCGACGAGCTTCAGGACCGGATTTACCTCCTCACATCGAAGGAAGCTGGACGTGACTACTAGGATGAAAAGAGTCGTCGCTGCGATCCTTGCAGCCACCCTTCCCCTCACGCTCCCGCTCTCTGGCGCATCGGCGGACGTCGGCAGTTCGATGGACTCGTTTCTGAACGATGTCGGAGGCGCAGCCAACGTCAACGGGCCGACCGCGTTCCAGGGGCAGTCAGCCGGTTATTACAGCCTCGGCAATGTCTGGACGCGCTTTCCCCAGAAGACGACCAACATTG
>NZ_LSJS01000008.1 GCF_001557325.1 Erythrobacter donghaensis | reverse complement strand
ATGTGATGGCACTGACCAGGACCGAGCTGGTCTGGCACCGGGCGGACATCAAGGCCGATGAGGTCGCAGAGAAGGTCTCCGCGCTGCGCCGCGATCTCAACCCGGGCGAGGGCGCACGCGGTCCCGATGCCGGGCTGGCTGCCCGCCCCTCGTTTGATCGCGGGACCGCGCATGATCTCTATGCAAGGCTGATCGCGCCGGTCGCAGCGACGCTCGAGGGCAAGAGCCACCTGTTCATCGCCGCCGACGGTGCGTTGGCGAGCCTGCCGTTCGGCGTGCTGGTGACCGAGGCTCCGCAAGCAGGCAGCGATGACAGCGATCCCGAGGTGCTGCGCGCGACCCCGTGGTTTGCTGATGCCCATGCGCTGGTGCAGATCCCCTCGCTCCAGTCACTCGCCTACCTGCGCCGGTTCAACACAGGGGAGGGCGGAGCAACGGGAAGCAGTCCGGCCCGCAGCACCGCAGCCAGCGCTGTCTCGGCTACGGCTACGGCTAAGGCCGCACCAGCATCTGCTACCTCGTCCCGTGCTGCCGCCGTACGCACTGCTGCCAGCGGCTTTGCCGGGTTCGGCGATCCCGTGCTCAGCGGCGCTGCGGTCAGGCGCGGTGGTCGCAGTGCAGGCACCCTTCCGCCGGTCGATGCCTCGGGGCTCACCGGGCGCGGGGTAACCGAGGCAGGCGCCCCGCTCATGAACCCCGATGAGCTGCGCGCGCTCGCTCGCCTGCCCGGCACCCGCACCGAGCTCGAGGCAGTCGGCAAGCTGCTCGGCGCTCCGGCTAGTGCGATCCGGCTCGATACCGCCATGACCGAGGCGGCCCTGCGCAGCGCTGATCTCAGCAATGTGCGCATCCTCCACCTTGCCACCCATGGCCTCACCGCCAGCGAGGCAGGCCAGCGCGGCGCGCGCAGCGAGCCGGGCCTCGTGTTCACGCCGCCAGCGCAAGCAACCAGCCAGGACGATGGCTACCTTGCCGCTTCCGAGGTGCTCACCCTCAACCTCACC
>NZ_LSJS01000001.1 GCF_001557325.1 Erythrobacter donghaensis | reverse complement strand
CCGGTCGAGCGGCGGGCGAGTTCCTTCGCGAGCTTCACGCGCTGGGCTTCCCCACCCGATAAAGTCGTCGCCTGCTGGCCGACTTTTACGTAGCCGAGGCCGACCTCGTTCAGCATCCGCATCTTCTCGCGAATGGGGGGCACGGCCTTGAAGAACTCCTCGGCGTCCTCGATCGTCATGTCGAGCACGTCGGCGATCGAGTGGCCCTTGAACTTCACCTCGAGCGTCTCGCGGTTGTAGCGCTTGCCGTGGCATTCCTCGCAGGTGACGTAAACGTCGGGGAGGAAGTGCATCTCGATCTTGATGAGCCCGTCGCCCTGGCACTTCTCGCAGCGCCCGCCCTTGACGTTGAAGGAGAAGCGCCCGGGCTTGTACCCGCGCGCGAGGCTTTCGGGGAGGCCGGCGAACCAGTCGCGGATCTGGGTGAAGGCGCCGGTGTAGGTGGCGGGGTTGGAGCGCGGGGTGCGGCCGATGGGGGACTGGTCGATCTCGATGACCTTGTCGCAATATTCGAGGCCGGTGATGGCGTCGTGCGCCCCCGCGATGACCCGCGCGCCGTTGAGGACGCGGGCGGCACCGGCCTGCAGGGTGTCGATGGTGAGCGAGGACTTGCCGCTCCCCGAGACGCCGGTGATGCAGCAGAAGGTGCCCAATGGGATCTTGGCCGTGACCCCCTTCAGGTTGTTGGCGCGGGCGTTCTTCACGACGATGTGGTGCCCGTTGCCCTTGCGGCGCTTCTTCGGCACCTCGATCTTGCGCTTGCCGGTGAGGTAGTCGGCGGTGAGCGAGCCCTTGGCCTTGAGGATCTGCTTGAGCGTCCCCTCGGCCACCACTTCCCCGCCATGCACCCCTGCCCCCGGGCCGAGGTCGACGATATGATCGGCGGCGCGGATCGCGTCCTCGTCGTGCTCGACCACGATCACGGTGTTGCCGAGATCGCGCAGGCGCTTGAGGGTTTCGAGCAGCCGGTCATTGTCGCGCTGGTGGAGGCCGATGGAGGGCTCGTCGAGGACGTAGAGCACGCCGGAGAGGCCGCTGCCGATCTGCGAGGCCAAGCGGATGCGCTGGCTCTCGCCCCCTGACAGCGTGCCGGAGGTTCGGTCGAGGTTGAGGTAGTCGAGCCCGACATTGTCAAGGAAGCCGAGCCGCTCGTTGATCTCCTTGAGTATGGCCTTGGCGATCTGGCTCTGCTGCCGGGTGAGCTGCGCGTCCAATCCGAGGAACCACGCCTTGGCGTCGGCGACGCTCATCTGCACCGGGGTGGCGATGTCGGTCGGTCCGTCCGCGCCGGGGATTTTTACGGAAAGCGCCTTCTCGTTGAGGCGCTTGCCCCCGCAGGTCTCGCAGGCCTGCGCGGTCTGATACTTGGAGAGCTCCTCCTGCATCCACGCGCTCTCGGTCTGCATCATGCGGCGGTTGAGATTGCCGATCACGCCCTCGAACGGCTTGTGCACGGTGTATTCGCGGCGCCCGTCCTTGAAGGTCAGCGGCACCGGCATCCCGCCCGTGCCGTGGAGGACGATCAGGCGCTGTTCGGGCGCGAGGTCCTTCCACGGGGTGGTCAGGTCGAAGCCATAGGCCTTGGCGAGGCTCGCCAGCACCTGCATATAATAGGGCGACGGCGGGTTGGACTTGGCCCAGGGCACCACCGCGCCCTGCTTCAGCGTCAAAGCCTCGTTCGGGACGACCAGCTGCGGATCGAACAGCATTTTCTCGCCGATCCCGTCGCAGGCCGGGCACGCGCCCTGGGGGGCGTTGAATGAGAACAGCCGGGGCTCGATCTCCTCGATCGTGAAGCCGCTCACCGGGCAGGCGAATTTTTCGCTGAAGACGATGCGGTTGGGCGGGAGCCCTGCGCCCTTCATCGCGCCGCCCTTCCCCTCGTCCTCGCGGCCGGGAACCACGCCATCGGCAAGGTCGACATAGGCCAGCCCCTCGGCGAGCTTCAGCGCCTGCTCGAAGGAGTCCGCCAGCCGCGTCTCGATCCCCTCGCGCACCGCGATGCGGTCGACCACCACCTCGATGTCATGTTTGAATTTCTTGTCGAGCGCGGGGGCCTCCTCGATCGGATAGATCTCCCCGTCGATCCGCACCCGAGTGAACCCTGCGCGCTGCCATTCGGCGATTTCCTTGCGGTATTCGCCCTTCCTCCCGCGCACCACGGGGGCGAGCAGATAGGCGCGGGTGCCCTCGGGCAGCGCCATCACCCGGTCGACCATCTGGCTGACGGTCTGCGCGCTGATCGGCTCGCCGGTCGCAGGCGAGTATGGCGTCCCCACCCGCGCCCACAAGAGGCGCATGTAGTCGTAGATCTCGGTCACCGTCGCCACGGTCGAGCGCGGGTTGCGGCTGGTGGTCTTCTGCTCGATCGAGATCGCCGGCGAGAGCCCGTCGATATGCTCGACATCGGGCTTCTGCATCATCTCGAGGAACTGGCGCGCATAGGCCGACAGGCTCTCGACATAGCGCCGCTGCCCCTCGGCATAGATCGTGTCGAACGCCAGCGAAGACTTGCCGCTCCCCGAAAGCCCGGTGACCACGATCAGCGCATCGCGCGGCAGATCGATGTCGATACCCTTGAGGTTGTGTTCGCGCGCACCGCGCACGGAGATCGTCGTAAGGCTCATGGAAGAGGTCTGTTCCGCAAATGTTCGCAGTTGTAAAGAGCGCAAGGCGAGGATTTCCGCCGCTCAGGCTCAGAGCGAGCGGTGCGCCGATCGGTTCCTGCCAGATAGGTATCCGCGCAGGTTTGTCCACGCCCGGCACGCCGCAGCGATGGTGATTTACAAACTCCTAAAACAGGCGCATTTTCCGCTACAGCCCTCGCCGGGATCGCGGCTGGGGGCATGGGCCGCGGGGGACCGGTGCGTGGGGAGCGTCCGGCAGAATTGACAAGACTTCCACCCGGCAGAGGGATTGCAAGTGCATCGCGCGGCAGGTCCGGGAAACCCTTGCGGGCCTTGCGCGTCGTCAGCCGCTGCAAGGGTGGGGGAATTGCAATGACCACGGAAACCGACACGCTGGATCGCCAGATCACCATGCTCTGCACACCGACCCTGGTGTGGCGCGCCGATGGCTCGATCGGCGCGACGATTGCCTTCACGCAGACCAACGGCGTGCCCGCCGCCATGAACGGGCGGGTCGGGAGCGACGGCAGCATCAATCTGACCGCCATGCCGCATGACGACAACTACAACGACAATATCGACATTACGATCATGCTCGATACCAGCCGGATGGTGACGCAGGACGGCAGCCAGCCGGTGGCGGGGCGCTGGGCGCTGCCGGACGAATTCTCGGGCACCGGCCCCGTCACGGGCTATGGCTGGTTCTGCGGGAACGATGCCAACGGCAATTACAGTGCCTCGTTGCCGATCACGATTCCCGACATGAGCTTCATGCGGGTGAGCGATACCGAACTGGTGATCGACGACGACACGCCCGACAACTCGCCGACCTACGCCTATGCGATGGGTCTCGTGCTGCCGGGCTACGGCAACTACTACATGACGATCGACCCGCGGATCACGACCAAGACCTCGGTGGGCACCAATTTCATGCTGAACCAGACACCCAGCTGCTGAAGGGCTAGAGCCCCTTTTCGCGCAGATAGGCGGGGT